>JAJDOI010000118.1 GCA_022340245.1 Thiogranum sp. | reverse complement strand
ACCACCTGTTGCAGCGCCCGGTTGTCACACACCCAGTCGGGGTGACGCAACTCACGCAGTTTTTCCGGGGTCAGCATCGGCGCATAGCCGAACAACCGCGCCAGACCGCGGTTGATCCAGGCCGGAATGTTCAACACCGGCGCCGGTACGCCAATGGTCCGCACGGGCCGCTGACACAACTGCGCCACCACGGCACTGACCTCCTGCCAGCTATAGCCGCGGGGTTTACCATCATCGAGCGCGAACACGCCGCGGGCCGGTGTCGGCTGGCGCAGCCAGGTCAGCACCAGCGCGGCGATATCCTCGACGTGGAGCATGGAGAAACGTGCATCGTGACTACCTGGCACAGGCGCGATCCCCCTCGACATCAGGCGAAACAGCGGCAGCAGTTCGCGGTCGCCGGGCCCGTAAACCGCTGGCGGACGCAGTGCCATCCAGTGCAGGTCCGTGGCCTGTTCGCGCAGCACCTGCTCGCCGCGGTATTTGCTGTTGGCGTAGAAGGACAGTGACGGCTCACGGGCCGCCAGCGATGACAGGCTGAGCAGGCGGGAAGCGCCCGCGGGAAGAGCAGCCGACATGACCGCCACCAGGTTCTCCACGCCCTGAACGTTCACCCGGTCAAAGTCGACCTGGCGCGCGCCGCGCACCACACCTGCGCAATGCACCACCGCAAAGGCGCCGTCGACCAGTCTGGCCAGCGCACCGCGATCGTGCAGGTCGCCCTGGACCGTGTCATGGACACAGTCGCCAAGCGCACGCACACGCTGCGGCGAGCGCACCAGGATGCGTACACCAAAGCCGGCCTCGTGCAGCACCCGGCAAATCGTCGCACCGATGAAGCCGGTGGCACCGGTAACGGCAATGCGGGCGCGCTCAGTCTCTTCCATCGCGTATCACCGGGGTTATCCCCTTCGGGCCTTTTTCCGGGCAAAAAAATAACCGGCCGAAGCCGGTTATTCTACAGCAGCCTGCGGGCGGGTCAGCCCTGCTTGAGTTCCAGCTCACCACCCGTCCCTTCAGCCAGCTGACTGAGGTCATGGGACGAGATGAAGTTCTGGCGTGCCTTGGAGCGCGACAGCTTGCCCGACGATGTGCGGGGCAGCGTGTGCAGTGGAACCAGCTCGACAAACACATCAATGCCCAGTTCCAGATGCACCAGTCGGTTGAGCCGGTCGACCAGACTGGCTCGCTTGTTGGCATCGGACTCTCGGCACTGGACGACCAGCACGCAGATTTCCTCGTCCTGCGGACCCGGCACCGAAAACGCCAGTGCGTCGCCGATACGGACTTCCGGCTGGTGTTCGGCGAGGTATTCCAGATCCTGCGGCCAGATGTTGCGCCCGTTGATGATGATCAGGTCTTTCTTGCGGCCGGTGATAATCAGACTGCCGTCGACCCGATAGCCGATGTCGCCGGTATTCAGCCAGCCGTCTTCCGACAACGTGGCCGCCGTCTCTTCCGGGGCATTGAAGTAACCCGACATAACGCTGGCGCCGCGCACGAAAATGCCGCCGCTGCGACGATCGGGCAGCACCTGGCCTTCGTCGTCACGGATCTCGACTTCGTACTCCGGCAGCGGGGTCCCGCACTCGACGAAACAGCGTGCCCGTCCCGGATTCTCGGAAAGATGAATCGGCAGCGCTTCCTGGTGATCGGAATGGTGATCACCGTCGACACAATCAGTCGAATGGCCTTCGAACAGCGGTGAGAAGCTGATTGCCAACGAGCATTCGGCCATCCCGTAACACGCCAGGAAGGCTTTTTCATTGAAACCGGCCGGGGCCAGTGCCGCAGCAAAACGCGTCAGGGTTTCCGAGCGGATCATTTCCGCACCGACACCCGCCACACGCCAGTTGCTCAGGTCATACTTGCTGGCTTCGCCCGGACGCAGCCGGCGCGTGCACAGTTCGTAGCCGAACGGCGGACTGAACGAGATGGTTGCTTTGGTTTCGGTCATCAGGTTGAGCCACTGGCGCGGACGCATGGCGAACTCGCGGGTATCCAGGTAGTCCACCGAAATCTGCGCGGCAACCGGCACCAGCACCAGGCCAACCAGGCCCATGTCATGGTAGAAGGGCAGCCAGGAGAAACACCGGTCCTGCGGACCGATTTTCACACCGTGGCGGATGATGCCCGCCAGGTTGCTCATGACCGCACGCTGTTCGATCACCACACCGCGCGGGAATTTTGTACTGCCCGAGGTGTACTGGATGTAAGCGACATCGGTGGGCTCTACGGGTTGAAACTCCACATCGACTTCCGGCAGCGCATCAAACGCGGCCGGATCACCGATGAGCTTCAGACCCAGCCCTTCGCCGGCTTCGGCAAGAAACGCCGCGTAGCCGCTCGGCGCCATGGCGACGGACGCCTGGCTGCTTTCAAGCAAACCACGCAACTGTGTGACGTAGACCGTGTGCCCGCCCAGGTTAACCGAGGCCGGCAGGGAAACAGGAATCAGACCGGAGTACTGACAGGCAAAAAAGAAACGCAGGAAGTCCGGGTTGGTTTCCGCAACCAGGGCGACCCGGTTGCCTTTTTCCAATCCCATGCCAAGCAACTTGCGTGCGAGCACGCGCGCTTCCTTCCGCAACTCCGCATAAGGCAGCGAAGCATACAACTCGCCTCTGCCGGTGTAGAAATTTGCACCGGTGTTGCCCTGGGCCGCATAGTCCAGAGCATCGGCTAGAGTGGCAAAATCAGCGGCACGAAACGGTAAGTTGTGTACTGTTGGTGTCGGTTCTGCGCCCAAAAGACTTTTCCCTTTGAGGTTACATGTCCCAGGTTTCCGCTCAGTGACAGAAACACCCCAAAACAAAGTTCACTTACGACTAGCGGGAAATACAAGTCCATGACTACGCAACCAGACTGCACCAAATTCCGTCGGTCCGCAGGGATCGTTGTATTTTCCCAACGACGCGACCCATACCCTTTGGTCCCGCTACTACGCTGTGCATTATTCCTTCAATAGGATAAAAACACAATACTTTTTCCAAAATTTTTGCGAATCAATCGCCGTTTTGTGACGCCTTTCAAAACTTTGTCGCATTTTTACGACAAATAATGCCGACAGTTTTTCAAGCTTCCGGCACTTGCCCGGAGCCCGCTTCCGCCGCCGTCACGACCTGATCGGCAAGCAAATTGCAGACCAGTTTGCCACTTTCCAGCAGGGCAAACCGCAAACCCGAGACCGCGGGATAAACACCGAGTTCCCCCCGGCGATCCCGATCTGGCGACCCGCCCGAGGCGCAGGTATGATGCCCGCCTCCAAGAGAAAAAGCCTGATTCCATGCCCGACGACACGCATGACCTTACTGTTTGCGAGGTAACCGACCGCAAACAGCTGGCGCATTTTATCCGCTTCCCCCGGACGCTGTACAAGGATGACCCCAACTGGGTCTGCCCGTTATTTTTTGAGCAAAAAGAACGCTTCAGCATCAAAAATCCGTTTTTTCAACACGCCCGCTGGCAAGCGTGGATCGCCCACCGGAACAACCGGCCGGTTGGCAGAATCTGTGCTCAAATAGATGATTTACACCTGAAAAAATTCCAGGATAGCACCGGCCATTTCGGCTGCCTGGAGGCCGAAGATGACCCGCAGGTGTTTTCGGCACTGTTTGAAACTGCGCAATCCTGGCTCCGGGCCGCGGGCATGACCCGGGTCACCGGACCGTTCAATCTGTCCATCAACGAGGAATGCGGC
>JAJDOI010000195.1 GCA_022340245.1 Thiogranum sp. | reverse complement strand
GGAAATTCAGGCGTTTGCCGATGAGGGTCGAACCTGGACGGTCACCTACGTAGTTTACGATGCGAGCAGTGGAGATGCCGTGGTCATCGATCCCGTCCTCGACCTCGATACCACGCCGTGGCGGACATCCATTGATTCGGTAAATCAGGTCGTTGCGTTCATAAAAGAACACCAACTGAAGGTCCACTGGGTTCTGGATACCCACGTGCACGCCGACCACATTACCGGCGCCGGCGAACTCAAGAAGCGCCTGCACGCACCCGTGGCGATTGGCGCCAGGATCTGTGACGTACAGGAAGTCTTCAAGAAGGCCTTTAACCTCGGCGACGGCTTCCCGACCAATGGCAGCCAGTTCGACCGCCTGTTGAACGACGGCGACGTTGTCGAGGCGGGCAGTCTGAAACTCAATGTGCTGCATACGCCGGGACACACACCGGCCTGCTGCACCTATCACATCGGGGATGCGCTGTTCACGGGAGACGTTCTGTTCATGCCCGACGTCGGCGTGGCTCGCTGCGACTTTCCCAACGGCAGCCCCGAAGAGCTTTACCGGTCGATCAAGCAGCGCCTCTACGAGTTTCCGAACAGCACCCGGGTATTTGTCGGTCATGACTACCCGAACAACCGCGGCTTCCAGTACCAGACCACCATCGGACAGAGCAAGGCGTTCAATTGCGACCTGCCCAACGGTGTCGGTGAACAGGAGTTCGTCGCCAGGATCCACAAGCGCGACAGTGCCCTGCCGGCACCGCGACTGTTGTTCCCAAGCCTGCAGGTGAATATCAACGCCGGCGTGTTACCCGAGCCCGAGAACAACGAGGTAGCGTACCTGAAGGTGCCGCTGAATTACCTCTAGGCCGCGCAGTTCACTCAGCCTCGTGTACAGAGAATCTTTACCCATGAAGAGCATCAAACTGCAGCGTGTGCTGGACAACCTGTCCACCCACTATCTGCCCTTTACCCTGTTGTCCAACGAGCGACTTTCCGAAGTGGTGAACATTGTTCGCTTCATGGAGCTGCGTGAAGGCGAAATCATCCAGCTGCGCGGCAGCGAAGCCAATGACTACCTGTATGTCGTCGAGGGTCACCTGGAAGTGATTCAGCGCGGTTCCATCCGCTCCTTTGCCGGACCCGAAGACACGCGCAACCGCCCCTTCATCCTGCCCAGTGCGCCGGCAACCGCGACCATCGTCGCCAGGCAGGACTCCATCATCTGCCACGCCGATCGCGCCATGCTGGACAATCTCATCGCCTGGGATGAAATGGTGCATCTCAGCGAAGAGAGCGACACTGAACTGCACGACCGGCTGGAGCTGGTGCGCAATTCGCTGGTGTTCCGTCGTCTGCCGCTGGAGGTGGTCGAAGCCGCTTTCAAGAGCATGGGGGTCAAAAACGTCGAGGCCGGCGAAGATATCATTCGCATGGGAGAAGACGGCGACGCCTTTTACATTATCAGCCAGGGAAGCGCCGAGACTTACCAGCTGGGTCTCTACGACGACGAACCAACCAAAGTCGCGGATCTCGCCGAAGGCGACGCCTTCGGCTGTGAAGCCCTTATCTCGGGCAACAAGCGGTGCGAAACGGTACGGGCAACCAGCGATTGCACCCTGCTGGTTCTCAATCAGAAAACCTTCGAGGACCTGATAAAGAATCCGCTAATCAAGACCGTACACCCGAATATCGCCCGGACCATGACAGAAACCGGGTACCGTCTGCTGGACGTCCGCTATGCCGAAGAATTCGACGACCACCATATTCCGGGCGCCATCCTCATGCCCCTGTATGAGCTGCGCAACCGCATGGATGAACTGGACAGGAATCAACGGTATATTGTCTACTGCCACGCGGGTGGCCGTGCCGCTGTCGCCACACTGCTTCTGAGCCAGAACCAGTTTGACGTCGTCAGTCTGGAAGGCGGTATCTGCGACTGGCCGTTCGAAACCGCCGCAGTGGGCGAAACCGCGGAAGAGCCGAACGAACAACAGGCAGTAAACGCCAACTAGTCGCAGCGGCACGTCAGCCGGGGCGACTGCAGGAGCCCCGGCTATCAACAACCAGCTGACAAGCGACGAAATCCAGACACTGCGCCAGCAGCTGGACGAATTACGCCTGGAACACAGGGATCTGGACGACGTCATCCACCATCTGAATCACTCCGCCTACCCAGACCAGCTACAGCTCAAACGCCTGAAAAAACGCAAGTTGCGCTTAAAGGATACGATCCAGCTTATCGAAAGCCGGCTGATCCCGGATATCGACGCCTGATCAGTTGACCCGGTACGATACGGTCTTCACCGGGGACACCACCTCGATGCTGGCCCCCTGCACCTGGGCGGCACGCCGCACCTGTACATACAGCTGCTTCACGCCTGTTCCCGCGCTCAGGATAACCGGAACTTCCGGCTTGTATGGCCGCCAATCGGTGTCCGTGAAATCCGCCTGTTCACTGATACGGATCTGATTCACAGGCCCGGACGCACGCGCCGATACCAGCACACCGGTGCCGCTTCGCGCATTGACATCCGCACGCACCCTCACGGCGCCCAGACTCAGGCCCGACCCGGCATCGGCGGCCGACGAAGCGCCCTGCGGCGCGTCGCACAGCGGGCCACCGCCGCCGGTCACCAGTTTAACCACCACCACGCGACTCTGCTGCATCGGTTCAAGGACCTCTTGACGACCCTGGTAACCCTGTCCCGAAACCGTCAATACCAGCGGGTATGACCTGACCTCATCGAAACGCACCACCCCCTGGCTGTCGCTGCGCCTGGCACCAAACTGGTCGGGCCGGGCACTGGTTCCCAGGCACACAGCGGCATCGGCGAGCGGCGCACCTGCCTGACTGCCGAGCACGCGCACTTCAAGCCAGTTCGGCTGCAGCGATGCCGCCAATGCGGGCGCTGTGAATGCCACCGCCAGGACCGCTGCCAAGGCCGGCAACCAATACTCGTTGTTCAGTTTATTTTTCATCATGCTCGCCCCCTGTAAATGTTGCATTGCGGTTGGCCTTATTCTGGCAGCCCACGAACCTGCGCCAACCGGTGAATTCAGTCTCCCAGCTCCGGAAAACCGTGAGCATATTTATCGATCCATTCCTCGGCCGCCTCTTCCCCATCCAGCACCCTGCCCTCGTCGGCCAGCACCTGCGCCTTGTACTGCTCGATATGACAGAGTTGTTCCACCATCCGCACCCGAAACAAGTCATCGGATTCGGTAAATGTCACGCCGACGACGAAGCCGCCACCTTCGGGCCGGCACCAGACAACCTGCGCCCGGCCCTCAAATCCCGGTGCAACGGTGGAAATCCGGACTGTGAGCATGGTCCCCGGGGACATTTCCCGAGTGGAGGAAAACGAAAGACCGCCGGCACTGACATTGCTCAAGCGTTCCTGGCGCATGTTGCGATTATTGTTATCCGCCTGATATTCAATGGGTATATCCGACGGATGACGTATGAAACTACGCATACTCAACCTCTGACCCGTCGCATCCCGGCAAATTTTCTCCGTGCCGTTAGATTGTAGCGTCTTTGAGCGGGCGCGGACGAGTTTTTGCGCGGTTTTTTGACGCCGGACGGCGGTTTGTCCGCCCCCGGCCCGATCCCGGAGTGCCGACTGGGTCAGATTTCGGGCAAATCGCACCCGAGTCGAGCACTTTTTGCGGCGTTTGTCAGCTGGGCCCCCTCAATAAATGCGCGTCAATGACGTTATCTCAAAGGGGGGAAACTATTGGTAGCCATGGGAATTCGCAAACAAATACCTCGGCCCGGCGCCGTTGCACCCGACACAAGCGGCTCGCGGGCTACCCGCGACTACGTCGAAGAAGTGCGCCGCCGTGCCGCGGGGCTGGAAAAACCTGTTGAAAGTAAAACAGAAAGTAATTCGCGAGACGACAGTAGCGGACGACAACAACAGATTCAGGAACGCATGGCACGGCTGCGTGCTGAAGCCGTGCAGGCACGGCGCCTGGCCGACCATATCAACACTCTGTCGCAGGAAGCGACAAAACGAAAACGGAAACCTGTCATGACCGACACCACTATAGTCGACCCTGAACACACGCATCAGCAGAATCGACGTACTTCCGACAAGCCACGCGCGGGTGGCAGGCAGTCCAGCTTCAACCCGTTGCACCCGTCCATGGAATTGCCCCCGGAGCAATTGATCCGCCTGCTGGGACTGGAAGGGAAAAAGGTCCGCAAGAAGAACAAACCCGTACGGGCTAAAGCGCCGGTGGGCGCTGTCGGCAGGCCTGCAGCCAGTATGCCTGCAGCGGAAATACCGCCTGTGCCCGAGCCGCTCGCCCCCATGCGCGCGGAGACCTCCGTCGCCAGGCGCGCACCGCGCAAACAGCGCGCCCGACAGGACCTCGCGGCGTTTCCGGAACGACGGACCGGGTTGCTGTTGCCAGCGCTCGGCATCGGTGTGCTCGCGGGTCTGGCGGTCACCGCCTACCTGTTCTGGTGGCAACCGGCGCCCGCCAGCACGCCCGCAGCCCGGTCGACCGGCACCCGCGAAAGCGTGGCGGCGCCCAAGGCGCTGCCAGTCAAACGAACCCAGCCATCACTGGTGTCAGCGCCCGTGCGACAAGTGACCGAGCCGGCCAAAGCGACGCAACCGGAGCTCGCGACAGACCCGAAATGGCGCACCGCGCTGACAGAGCGGGAGCAGCAGTTACGCGCCGCCGCGGAGCAGCGTCTCAATCAGCGTATCCAGGAGGCGGCGCGGAGCGCTCGCCAGCCCGAGGCAAACGCTGCTGTTGTACCCGCGGCTGTCGTGGACAGGACCGAAGGCTCGCCGGACAGCATGGGCGCTGAGTCGGCTATCCCCGCTCAGAACACGGCACCCGCCCCGGCAATACCGCATGCCGAGGCGCTCGATGCATCCCCCGCAGTCGCTGCGGAGGCTGCCGACACGGCGGCGGCGCAAGCGCCGGCGAACCTGACATCACCCGCGCCTTTTGCCGGGCCGGAACCGGCGCCAGTACCTGACGACTCGGTCACCGCACCTGCGCCCGCCGGAGACGCGGAACCCGCGCCGGACGCATCGGCGCGCCCTGAAAGCAACGCCGGCACCGAGGGCGTGCCGGTCACGCCCGAGACAGGCGAACAAGCCGGCGAAGCTACCGCCGCCCCGGACGTTCCCGCAGCCACGCTGGCGATCGAACCGGGGGAAGCGGCTCAGTCGGGAGAACCTGACGCCGCGGGCGCGCCGCCTGGCGGCGCCACGGAGTGATCCGGCTCGGCCGGGGCAGACGCGCCGGGGCCGGCTGACTGCCCGGACGAACCGGATTGCGCAGCCGGGTCCGCCGCGTCATCTTCCCCCGCATCCTCCGGGGCAACCGACGGCTGCACCAGGGGCGCGCCGTTCTCGTATCGAAACAGCTCGGTATACAACGGCCAGCCGCTTTGATCGACTACCGTCACCGACCATTCGCCGACCTGATCCGGGTCGATTTCCTTTTTCGAGTTAACCCGCCAGCGCGGTCCGCCGACCTCAAACGGCACCTGCGACACCACCTGGCCGTTATACATCCATCGGTGCATCACGGTGCGCCCCTGCAGGTGTCTCAGGTCGGTAAAAAAGTAGACTTCGCGGATCAACGGGCTGGCAACCACCAGTCGGTCGATCGGTTCCCGGTTGCGGATACCCGAGGTGAACTGGGCACGCGCCACCTGCCATTCGGGGTCCGGGACAACCTGCTCCTCGGCGGCCAGGCACAAGGGCCCCAGTGAGAGAACAAGCATCGTCAGCCATTGCAACCTCCGCATTCTGCATTCCTCCTTTGACGTTTTTCAATCGACCCGATGCGGGCGCGTCAGATAAGCGGTACCTGACATCTCGGTCAGGCGACTTGCGGTGCGCTGGAATGCCTGCCGTAACCGTTCGCCACTATACAAGCGCTCGGGTTGCGACGCGGCGGACACGACCAGCTTGACGCCATGATCGTATAGCGCATCGACCAGGTGAATGAAACGCCGCACTGCATCGTCCATCTCTTCACCGAGGTCCGGCACACCCTGCAGTAACAGCGTGTGGAACTCGCGCGCCAGTTCAAGATAGTCAGGCGCCGCACGCGGGCGCTGACAAAGCTCCTCGAAACTGAACCAGACCACGTCATCGGCGATTGCACGGGCCTGCAAAGTACGCCCCGCGATCTCCAGCGACGTATGCGCCTGTTGTCGTGACGTCACCAGTTCCTGCATCCGCGATCGTAACCAGTCGTCGGCTTCCTGTCCCGCAAGCACACGGTAGGTACCGCTGTGCTCCAGATGCTCCAGACGATGATCCCGGGCGCCATCGAGCTCGACCACCGTCGTATACGCCTTGAGGAGCTCGATCGCCAGCAGAAACCGTTCCCGCTGCAGGCCAGCGTCGTACAGATCGTCGGGGGCCGTATTGGAAGTGACGACCAGTACCACGCCTTGCCGAAACAACCTTTCCAGCAACCCCGCCAGCAACATCGCATCAGCCACATCGGTGACATGAAATTCATCCAGGCACAGCACCCGGTAGCGCGCAGCCAGCTGCCCGGCAACAATCCTCAGCGGGTCGGGCGTCTTCGGCAGCGCATCGAGAGCCTGATGAATTTCGAGCATGAAACGGTGAAAATGAACCCGCCGCTTTTCCGTCATCACAAGAGTGTCGAAAAAGCAGTCCATGAGATAGGTTTTACCGCGTCCCGGCCCACCCCACAAATACAACCCCCTGGGCGCAGAGCCACGCCGAAACGGCAGTTTTCGCCACCATGACAGATCAGCGGCCGGCGGCTGAAGGGCCTCATACAGGGCCTCCAGCAACAGGACCGTTTCCTGCTGGCGGCTGTCAGTGCGGAACCCGCGGCCCGCGACGTCAGCCTGGTATCGCTGTAGCGGTGTCACCCCCCACCCTCGTGCCGATGACCGCCATACCCTGCTTACAGTGTTTTCACTTCAAGCCCGATGTCCCGACAGCGCTGCTCGGCGGCAGGACCGGATATCACCGCTATGCTGGCATTTTCAGCCTTCAGGTAAGTCTCGCCGACACGCTGCAGATCCGCGAGCGTGACGCCGAGGACCCGTTGCCGGAAATGCCGCCGGCGTTCCGGCGTGCGGCCGTACAGGTTGCTGAAAAACGCATCCTTCGCTTCGCCGGCAGGTGAGCCGGGTTTGTCGATATTGCCGATCACACCCAGTATGGCCTCTTCCACCAGGCGCCACTCGTGCTTCTCTGACAGTAGCCAGTCCACGGCGCGGTCAAAATCGTCAAGGGTTTCCTCCAGGCGCGGGTCCCGATAGGAAAAAAACCGGAAGGCCGCATTGTCGCTGTCGTGGCTGGCACCACCGCCGTACGCACCACCCTGTTCGCGGATTGCACGATGCAGATAACCATTGCGCAGAAACCCGGCCAGCACCGTCAGGGCAGCCGCATCTTCGTGCTCGACGGGAACTGTCGGGAAAGCCTTGGCACAAAAATTCACCTGGGTGTTGGTAAGCCAGGCATCGCGCACCTGCTGCCGCACCGGCGAGGGACTGAACCCGGCGAATCCGGAACCTGGCAGTGCCTGCGCCGACCAGGCCTGTTCCAGTTCTTCCCGCGTCTGGTCGAGATGCTCGGCGTCGGCGATCAAAAGGTATTGACGGGGCGCCTCCAGCACACGCTCGTGAATCTCCGCAAAACGTTCCGCCAGCGCTTGCACGGCATCGGTCTGCTGGAAACTGTCATCCAGTTGCTTCAGGGTACGAATCCCCGCCAGTCCACGCAGGCGATGCGCGAGCGCAGCACCGTTACTCAGGCCCGCGCTGGCGGCCAGCATCGCCAGGCTATGGCCGTTGCCGGTAACACTCTGCTCGCGCCGGGCGCGCTGCTGGGCAATCAATTCGCGAATGCGGTCCTGTTCGTCGAAACGCGCCGCCACCAGGGTATCGCGCATCAAATTGCAGAGCGCCGGGTGATTGCGCATCAGTGCTTTGCCGGACAGGATGAAGTGGCCCTTCATAGCCTGAACGTCGTCGACCGCACCGCGCATGCCGCTGCTGGCGTGCACGCCTCCGGAAACACTGGTCTGAAGGGCCTGGACGGTAAGGTAATCCTGTCCCGCACACCCCAGCTGGGTCAACGCGTTGGTATAAAATGGCAGCGTATCCAGCAACACGCCATCCAGTTGCGGCAGGTCGACAACCACCTGCTGATAGACCAGTCCATTGGTCCCCTGGGGATAATAGCTGGCCGCACAACCGGCCAGGCGACCGCTGTCACCGTGGGCAATATGCAGCTCGGCGGGGATATCTTCCAGCCCCACCTTCGGTAACAGCCCCGGATCGTCGACCTGCCTCTGTCTTTCCGCCAACGCCCTGGCCTGCTGCACCACCTCAAGGCGGCGGCGCTCGTCCATCTGTCGCTTGATCGCAGCCAAACGGTCCGCCTCGGCCTGCTCGCGTCTCGCCGACAGGCCGGCATCCGGCACCATGGTCAGACGCACCCGGTGCTGGTTGTCGAGCAGGCGGTCCCTGACCAGCCCGGGTATATAGCCCGGATCACCAATCAATTCGCGCAATTCTTCCAGCACCGGGTCCAGATTCATTACCGCCACCGGGTCACCACGGTGTATGGCACTGGACAAGCCCTCGAGTATCAACTGCAGTCCATAGGGATAACCGTCACCGGAGATTTCCCGCTGACTGAGTTCCAGTTGGTGCAGCACCGCCTCGACACGCTCGGCAGGGATACCTTCATCGACGACCTTCTGCAGCACATCGAGCACAAGCGCCTCAAGCGCGTCCGCGTTTTCGGGGCGACTGCCTTCCAGACCGCAGACGAAACTCATTTCACGGTTGGAGGCCTCCAGCCCGCACAACGGTGACGGTGCGCTGCCGAGCTTGGTGGTTTCCAGAGCACGGCGCAACGGCGAGGCGCTGTCGTCCAGCAACACGCCGTCGAGCAGGTGCGCTTCGAGCTGCTCTTTCAGGTTGGTGCTGCGCCCCATCAACCAGCCGAGGACAATGTGGGTCTTGTCACTCAGGTCGCCCGACTCATCGAGCGCATAACTTTCCTGAACGCGCACCGGCGCGTGATAGCGCTTTTCGTCTTTGACACTGATATCGATATCCAGCCGCTCGAACCGCGACAGCGCCTTGTCCTGCATGCGCTGCTGGTGTTCTACAGCCGGTATATCACCGTAGGTCATGAACACGGCATTGGACGGGTGATAGTGATACTGGTAGAACGTCTTGAGTTCGTGATAGGTCAGATGCGGAATATGCTCCGGGTCTCCGCCACTGTTGTAATGGTAGGTCGTGGTGGGAAACAGATAGGAGGTCAGCGTCTGCCACAGCGTGCTCGATGCCGAGCTCATGGCTCCCTTCATCTCGTTGAACACCACGCCCTTGAACACCAGGTCCGAATCCGGGTTATCCGGTTCGGCAAACTCCACGCGGTGCCCTTCCTGTGCGAAGTCCAGCTCGTGCAAGCGGGAAAAGAACACTGCATCCAGATACACGTCCATCAGGTTGTCGAAGTCCTTTCTGATCTGGCTGGCGAAGGGGTACGCCGTCCAGTCACTGCTGGTGAACGCATTCATGAAAGTATTGAGCGAACGCCTGATCATCATGAAGAACGGGTCGCGCACTGGATAGTGTTCGCTGCCGCACAGCACCGTATGCTCGAGAATGTGCGCCACGCCGGTCGAATCGGTGGGCACGGTGCGCAGTGCCACCAGGAATACGTTTTCCGGGTTGTCGGCCGCGAGGTGGTAATGCAACGCCCCTGTCTTGCGGTGCCGGTATTCCTCAACCACCATGTTCAGCGACTCGATCGCTTCGCTACGCACCCATTCGAACGCGGGATGAACCGCGGCGGGGCTTGTTTTACTGGTCGAACTACCGGCGACTACGCTGCTCATAATGACATGTGCACCTGCTGCTGTGGGATTTTTGCCGTGGCAATTGTAACGCGGCCGGCGGCCGCTCCGCCATGCCACGTTGCTGCGCGGCTGGGTCAACCGCTAAAATGCGGGTCCGCGAGGAGAAAACAAAACCCCATGAAAATCGTCTCATTTAACACCAACGGCATCCGTGCCCGGCCACATCAACTGCAGGCGCTGGTGGAGAGGCACCAGCCGGACATCATTGGCATCCAGGAGACCAAGGTCCAGGACCCCGATTTCCCCGTGGAAATGATCGACACGCTTGGTTACCGGGTGGCCTATCACGGCCAGAAATCACACTATGGTGTGGCTATTTTGTCCCGCGCCACGCCGCTTGCCGTCAGCAAGGGCTTCGCGCACGACGACGCCGACGCCCAGCGACGTCTTATCACAGCGCAGTTTGCGCTCGCCGACGGACGCCGCCTGACGGTACTGAATGCCTACTTTCCACAGGGCGAGAGCCGTGATCACGAGACCAAGTTTGCGGCCAAACGCAGGTTCTACCACGATCTGCTGGAGCATTTGCAACGACACTATGACCCCCGGCAGCCGCTCGCCCTGCTCGGCGATATGAACGTCGCCCCGCTCGATCTCGATATCGGCATCGGCGAAGACAACGCCAGACGCTGGCTGAAATCGGGCAAGTGCAGCTTTCTGCCCGAAGAGCGCCAATGGCTGCAGCGCCTGACGGACTGGGGCCTGGTGGACACCTACCGGCAATGCCACGCCGAAAACAACGACCGTTTCAGCTGGTTTGACTACCG
>JAJDOI010000230.1 GCA_022340245.1 Thiogranum sp. | reverse complement strand
CAGTTGTACGCGTTGACTGTCGTCGCTTTGCGGCGTGGCCTGGCTGGGGCCCTCCTTGTCGAGGCTGCGCAACTGGCGCAGGCGTTCGAGAAAGCGGGGCAGGGTGGGATAGCGTCCGGCGTCGACTTCCAGCGCCAGCTCGATGAACCGGGTGAGGTTGGCCTGCAGCCGCGCGTGCTCGGTCGCGGGGAACGCCGCGCGGAAACGCGCCGCGAGGTTGGCCTGGTGAAAGACCCGTTCGAGCAGGTCGTGAATCGGTATGCGCCCCGCCAGGGCGTGCCATTCGTCGAGCAAGCCTGCCGCGCGCACCAGCGCGTGATCGTCGGGCAGGCGCTCGGACACGGCCTGGAGGCGTTCATACCAGCTACCGGTCTTTTCCGCCGCCAGCAGCATCAGGTCGGTGTCGTCGGCCGAGAATACCGGTGAGCGCAGCACCTGTGCGAGTGACAGGTTGTCCTGCGGTGTCATCAGTACCATGAGCAGGGCTTCAAGGTCGCGGATTTCCAGGCTTTGCAACAGGGTGCCGCGGTCCAGGCTGAGGTAGGGAATGCGATGATCGCGCAACGCCGCCTCGTACTCGGCAAGGTGGGTGCGCGAGCGCATCAGGATGAGCACATCGCTATAGCCGGCGATACCCTCATCGACCAGTTGCCGGATACGTCCGGCGATGGCTTCGCCTTCGCGGTAATGGCGCCGGTCGCGGTAATAGGGTCGCGGCTGCCGCAAGGGGTTGCGCAGCCCGGCGCTGCTTTCATCCCCGCCTGTCGGGGTCTCGTCGTCTATCAGCGGCCAGACCTCCACGCGGCCCCAGTAGTCCTTGCGGTGGGTGGTATGCAGCTGGAAATCCTCCAGCAATCCCTGCATGTCCGGGTGCTGGAACAGCGTATTCACACAGTCCATGATCAGTGGTGAGGAACGCCAGGAGTGGTCGAGGTGCACGCGCGCGGCATTCAGGTGCTGCTGCATCCAGTCGGCGGCGCAGGTGAGCAGGCGGGGGTTGCCGCGGCGAAAGCGGTAGATCGACTGCTTCGCGTCTCCGACAATGAACAGGCTGCGCCGGCGTTCGCCGCCCGCGGCGATTTCTTCCAGCAGCGGCAGAATCAGCCGCCACTGGGTGGGGTTGGTGTCCTGGAATTCATCGACCAGCAGGTGGTCGATGCGTTGGTCCAGTTTGTACTGAATCCACTGTGCGTGTTCCGGGTGGTTCAGCAGGCGATAGGCGTGCCACTCCAGGTCGGCGAAATCCAGCAGCCGGCGTTCGCGCTTGATACGTTGATAGTGCGCCAGCATGCGCGCGCCGGCACGGTACCAGGCGCTGTTGGTCTCCAGTGTGCGCTGACGGTTCTGTTGTTCACATACGGCTGCAATGCGTTCGCAGAACAGCGCGTGCAGTTCCAGGAAACGCGCTTCCCCGGCGTCGCCCATGGACTTGCGCTGCGCGTTGCTGGATTTGCGCTTGCGGGGTTCGTCGCCGGTGGTGAAGAATACCGGGTAGACGGCTGCCAGCGCCGTGCCGGCGTCCATGTCGGCGGCAAGTATGTTACCCAGGAGCTCGGAATGTTTGCGGTTGCCTTCCGTGACGTGCTTTTCCAGCAGCGCCTGGAATTCGCCCAGTTCGGCGCGCGCAGCAGGCGTCCACAACGCGTCGCCGCCGGCGATGTCCGGGCGCACCTGGAGCTGCTGGTTCAGACGCGCAATTGCGTCGCTCACCGGCTCGCTGCTGCCCTGTGTATAGGCCCACCAGTCGCTGCGGTGTTCGACAAAAGCCACCAGTGCATTGCGGGTGTTGTGCAGACCGTTCAGGCTGTCGAACAGCAGCGTGAGTGCCGCGGCCAGTGGCTGTTCCGGTGTCGCCGTCACCTCGGCGAACAGCGCATCCCAGGCTTCGTTGACCAGCAGCCCGGTTTGCTCGGCGAGTTCGAAACCGGGTGGCAGTTCGGCCTCCAGCGGAAAACGCTGCAACAGGTCCTGGCAGAAACTGTGAAAGGTGCTGGCGCGCAACCGCTGGTCACTGCGCAGTGTCGTTTCGAAAAGGCCACGCGCACGCCGGCGCAGCTCCGCGTTCGGTGTTTCGCCGATCTCTGTCAGCAGGCCGTCGAGCGTGGCCTCATCGGCTTCCAGCAGTTCGCGCAGGCGTTCATTCAGGCGCTGCTGCATTTCGCCCGCCGCCTTGCGGGTGAAGGTGATGGCAAGAATGCTGTCCAGGCGCGCGCCGTGCAGCAGCAGCCGTGTCAGGCGCGCCACCAGCTGCCAGGTCTTGCCGGTGCCCGCCGAGGCCAGGACGCTGCAGCTGTTTGCCGGGTCGGTGGCTGCGCCGATCTCAGTCATGTCCGCCACCTTCACCCCGCCAGCTATCGCGCCGGCACAGGCCGCTGAACTCGCAGTAGCCACAGACCTTTTCGTCGCCCCAGGCGGGCAGCTCGGCCTGCTGTTGCAAGGCCTGATCGATCTCGCCGAGCCGTGCAGACACGTCGCTCAGCAGTTGCCGCAGATCCTCGCCTTCGGCACACACGCTGGGACTGACATCGGCATTGCCGATCTGCAGGTATTCAAGCTGTGTCACGTCGGCGTCGAGCAGCAGGGCGTAACTTGACAACTGCACGGCCTCGCCGCCCAGTACCTCGTCCTTTGCCGGGGGGGTGCCGGTTTTGTAGTCGACGATGGCGACTGTGTCGCCGTGCTGGTCGACGCGGTCGACGCGGCCCTTGAGTCGCAGGTGCTCGCCGAAGGGCCGCTCCGCCTTGACTTCTACGGCGCGCAGCTGCCAGCGTGCCTGGCGTTCGCCGAGCCAGTCCAGGTAGCGGGGCAGGCAGTTCAGCCACTGGTGCAGCCAGCTGCGTGCCTGGAAGTTGTCGTGCACCGCGTCGGCAAACACGGCTTCGCTGATCTGCTGCAGGAGTTCCAGCGCCGGCTGCCGGTCGCCACCGGTCACGCCGCCTGCCCAGGGGCCGGGCAGGCGCCTGACGTCGCTGTGGAAGGCCTGCAGCACGCGGTGGATCAGCGAGCCGTAGTCGCTCTTGCTCAGGGCTTCGCGGATTTCGTCCTGGGGTTTGAGCGACAGCGTGTCGGCGGCGAAAAAACGGTAGGGGCAGTCGATGATGCGCTGGTGGGTGTAGGCCGACCAGCTGCCCGGCTGCAGGGCCGCGGGCGCGCGCGGTGCCGGGCGCCGCGAGGGCCCGGGCAGGGGCGCGCGGTCCGGTGACGCCGTCTGGGCATCCGGGTGCCTGAGCAGGCGCTGCAGTCCGAGGTCCTGCAGGCTTGTCTCATAGGCGTTGGCGTGGAACGTTTCCAGCAGTTCCAGCCACGGGCTGATGGCGACCGGCTCGCCGTCGTTTTCGGTGTGCCGGGTCAGCAGTAGGCGCCCGGCGCTGTGCAGCAGCCGGCAGAAGTGATGCAGGGCGTGGTTCAGCGACTGGGTCCAGGTCGGCAGTCCCAGCTGTGCCCGTACGCGCTGATTGAAGAAAGTCTGGCCGGGGGGTGCGCCGGGCAGGTGATCCTGGCTGCAGGCCGCGACAATGACGGCGGCAAAATGCTGCAGCCGGCTTTGCTCAAGCGTGAGCAGGCGTACCGGGCTGGCAGTCGGGGGCACTTTGAAAGTCGCCCGTTCCAGGTTGCGCCCCAGCCAGTTGCGGAATTCCGGCCAGTCCAGCCGGGCCCCGGACGTCGCGGCCGCCTGCTGCAGTTCCTCCAACAGTTCCAGGACCTGGCTGCCCGCGGCGTCCGTGGCCAGCGACTCACGGATGCCAAGCTCGCCGAGACTCTGCTGAAGCGCATCGAGGTAGTCGCGCACGATATGCCGACCCTCGCGCAAGCGCATCAAGGGAGCTGCGGCGTGGTCCACATGGTTGAGCAGCGCGTGCAGCTCCCGCCGGGTATCCTGTGACCAGTCCGGCAGGCGCTCGCTGCGCAGGTCGAGGTGCCGGCGGTAGCGCTGCAGGCCACGGGCGATATTTTCATGCAGGATAATGTCCTGCTCGAGGCGCCGCACCCGGGCAAGGTGCGGTTCACGCTCGTCAACGCTGATGAACGCCGATTTGAGCACATCCAGCAGCGGCCCGCAGGCGAAGTCTTCTTCCACGCTTTCCAGCCAGCGTTCCAGGGTGGCCGCGGCACTGGTAGTGGAGAGCGCCCAGCCGCCCGGGTCGTCAAGTGCGATCCCGGCGGCCTCCAGCAGGGCGCGTACCCGCCGAGCAAGGCGCCGGTCCGCGGTGACAATGGCAATCGGAGACACGTCCTCCAGCAGCCAGCGTTTCACTTGCAGGGCCACCGCCCTGGCTTCCTGTTCCGCGTCGTCTGCGCAGAAGGTGGACAGGCGTCCCTGCAGCGGATCTTCCGCGCAGCCGGTGGCGAAATCCCCCGCGCGCTGCCTGAGGTCGTCTTCGGAGGGTTCGAACAATGCCCGCATGAAGCGGCTGAAGGGCTCCTGCTGTTCGGCCGGTTGCACCTGCACGTCGAGCGACAGCTGTTCGACGAGGCGATGCAGCGGCTCATCGGGGTGATTGCCGGCGTATTGTGCGCTGCCGTGCAGCAGCAGGTGCGCCCGGCGTTGTTCGAGCATTGTCTTGAGCCAGTGTGCTTCGGCGGGGGAAAAGCGGTCGAAACCGAGCAGCCAGAGGTCTTCTGCCGGAGCCTGTTCGAGGCTGGCGCCCAGTTGCGCCAGGTAGGCCGAAGCCGCGTCGGTGGAGTGCTCGGCTGCCAGCTGCTGATGCCAGGCGTGCCACAGCGTGTGCAGGATGTAGGCTTCCTGTTGCAGGGCCGCCGATGGTTTATCGACGCCGTAACCCGCCTGCAAGCGCGTTCTGAAGGTCTCCAGCCGGTCGGGGATGGTGATCTGGTGGTGGGTGAGTTCGTCAAACAGATTCAGCAGCTGGTCGGCCAGCAGCCAGGGGTCGGTATCCGCGTACACCGGCCGGGCGCCCCGCAGGGCCTCGGCCAGAACCAGCTCCTGGGCCGGGCGCCCCAGCGTGCGGGCCGTTGCGGCGGGAAACTG
>JAJDOI010000060.1 GCA_022340245.1 Thiogranum sp. | reverse complement strand
AACACGGCGGCACCGAACCAGTTGTTGTTCAGGAAAGCCTTGAAACAAGCCGCGGGGCGGCGTTCGCGGATCAGGTACTGCTGGTAGACCAGCAGGGCTGTGGCCAGTAACAGGCCGAAGTAGTAGTAGACACCGAGACCGGCGGCCTGCCCGGCGAACACCAGCGCCAGCAGCAACACCGCCTGGATAATGGCGATAATCAGGCGGTCTGACTCGCCAAACAGAATGGCGGTCGACTTCACGCCGATCTTCAGATCGTCCTCCCGATCGACCATGCCGTACATGGTGTCGTACGCCGTGGCCCACAGTATCGTCGCCACGAACAGCAGCCAGGCCACCCTGGGGACTTCACCGGTCTGGGCCGCAAACGCCATGGGCACTGCCCAGCCGAAGGCCGCCCCCAGGTAGACCTGCGGCAGGTGCGTGTACCGTTTCATAAAGGGATAAGTCACCGCCAGCAGCGCGCCCACCAGCGACAACCAGATGGTCAGGCTGTTCATCAGCAGCACCAGCCCCAGTGCCAGCAGGCACAGCACCGCGAACAGGATCAGGGCCCCCCTGGGCGTTACCTGACCGGCCGCAATCGGCCGCCCCCGGGTGCGCGCCACGTGCGGATCGAAGTCCCGGTCGGCATAATCGTTGATCACACACCCGGCCGAACGCATCAACACCACGCCGGCGACGAACACAAACAACACCAGCGGGTCGGGCGACCCTTCGCCGGCAATCCACAACGCCCACAGGGCCGGCCACAACAACAGAAAAATCCCGATGGGTCGGTGGAGGCGCATCAGGTAGGCGTATTGAAGTAAACGTTGTTTCATCACGGCACCCAGGATAAATCAGCCCAGTGCGCTGATCGCCGGGAGAAAGATTTCGGTCACCAGTAACGGCTTGCCGCCAATCCGGAACACCGACCGTCGCCCCCAGATGGCGGCGGGTTCGCGCTTTAACCCGCTGGTGGCCCGGCCAAACATCGTCTCTCCCGGGCGGATACAGGCCAGTTCCACCGGCGCGCGCTGCATGCCGGGGTGGGCAAACAGAAAAGCCCCCAGCGGGCGGTCTCCCAGGAACGCCAGCTGTCGCTGCGCGCCGGTGAGCGTGGTCACCGGCACAATCGTACGGGCGAACACCTGTGGCTCGCCATCGCACAACAGCTGTACCTGCCGCACCCAGCCCAGCGCGGCCGGTGACATTGCCAGTGCCCTCGCCTCGTCGAGGCGCGGCCGTTGCCAGCCTTCATCCAGCACCCGCACACTGAAGCGGCCCTTGCAGCCTTTGCGCAGGCGGTCTGTCAGCGAGCCGCCGTCCAGCAACCAGTCACGCAGTTCCGCCGGTACGCGGCTGCGCAACCAGCGGTGGTGTACCGCCCAGCAGGTGGTGCTGGCCCTGTTTCCCCGGAATGACACAAATAGATCTGGCGGCCTGCGGCGCCCTGCCTGCAAATCGAAGTGTGAATTATGACACAAATACAGCGGCCACTGCCGCGATCACAGGCCTTGTCGCCCACTCTGTGACGTCAGTCCCGCCAGCATTAGGGCGGCAGCGCCATACTCACCCGCACCAGATAAAGAAAGGGAGTCCTGTCATGAATACAAGAGCTGTCAACCAGACCGCCGGCAACACCTCGCAAACACGCCGCAAGCGGCTCGAACGTCTGCTGACGCGCTCGCCTGCACTGGGCGCCACCGCGCTGTTTTGCGTCCACGCTGCAGGCTGCCTGCTGATGTTCGTTCCGCCTCTGACGACCATTGCGGCCGGTGCTGCCGCGATCTTCCTGGCCGGTCGTATTCAGGGCCCACTTGACGGGTTCCTCACTGCGGCACTGGTGACAGTCAGCCTGTTCAGCGCCTATCTGAGCGTTCAGCTGTTCAGGCTGCGCCCGCACCAGCCCCGTGGTATCGCTGTCGGCAAACAGCAGGCGCCGGAACTCTTTGCGATGTTGGCGCGCCGCGCCGCCCATTTCAAAACGGGCTCGGTGAACGACATACTACTCACCTCCCAGGCCGAGTTGCAGGTCATTGGCTCGCCGGTCCTGCCGTTACCGCTTTTCCACCGGTACAGCCTGTGCGTCGGGGCGCCGCTGATGATGTTTCTCGGCGCCCACCAATTCCGGCTCGCCCTAGCCGGTGCTGTTGCCGCCTCCGCGGACAACCGCTCACGCCTTACAGGCTGGCTGAATCAGGCCACCAGTGATTGGCCGCTTATCCTGGCCACGCTGGAAACCAGCGGCAATCTCCTGTCGCGAGTGCTCGCCCCGCCCTTGAGGGGTATTGCCCGCGCGGCCGCGATACTCACCCACCCGCTGCACGAAGACTGGCGCCAGCAGCAGGCCCGGTGGTTGATGGAAAACAGCAATGAACAGAGCGCCATCGAGTATCTCGCCACCCAGGTCGTCACTTCCGCCTTTATGGACCGGCAGTACTGGCCAATGATTCTCAAGGGCGCAGAACGTTGCCCGACTCCCGTGGTGAAGGCTTTCAGCCACCTCCCGTTGCTGCTGAAAAAGACACTGAACTATCCGCTCGCCGAGCGCTGGCTGATGCAGGCGCAGACCGCCCGCGGTTGGCGCGCTTACCGGATACCTGATCTACTCGCGGAACTCAAAATAGAGCGTCTGCACTGGACCGGGCTGCCGGATCCGGATGCTTTCAGTGCCCTGTTCATATCCGGAAACGTGCTCAAACAACTGGATGGACTCTGGCAGCAGGAGATCGAACTGGAATGGCGCAAGCGTCACGCCAGATATCAAAGCGACCAGTCACGGTTTCGCCAATTGCAACGGCGTGCGGCCGACCAGGCCTTGCGCGGCGCATCGGCGTTACACTACATCCAGCTGGTACCGCGTTTTCTCGGCGAGGCCGATACCATACCCGCCTATCGCGCTGTCTATGCGACCAATGCCGATGATCCCAAAGTCTGTTTCGCGGCAGGACTGGCGTTGTTGCGCGCCGGCGCCGGGCAGGATGGCAGCCAGGCACTGCAGCGGGCTGCAGACATCGACCCGGCCCTCACCCGGCGGGTGCGCGTGCTGATCAGGGAGCACCGGCAAGCCCTGGTGCGCAAGGAAGTGTTCAATGAACACGCGGTGATTCACGGAGTCTGCGCCTGAGGCTATTGGCAACAGACCTCACCAGCGCAGAAACAATAATAGCCTCTCATGCAGCGATGGGCGGCTTGCGGCGATGCATAGTCACCAGCAGTCCGACGCTCGCCACGGCCGCGAACGCGCCACCGGCGAGAAACGTGGCCGGTGCCCCGAGAACGCTCCATAGCGCTCCCGCGATGACACTCGCAGCGAGCAGAGCGCCCCCGCTGACAAGATTGAATATCCCGAAACCGGTGCCTCGCAGGTCAGCCGGTGCCGTATCGGAGACGAGCTTCGACAGCAGCCCCTGGGTAAAAGCCATGTGCAACCCCCACAGCGCAGCGCCGGCGAACACCAATAACGGTGATGCGGCCAGCGCCAGCAGGATATCTGCCGCGACCAGCACCGCCAGCCCGATCAGCAACAGCATGCGCGGCCTGAAGCGGTCGGCTGCCGCGCCCGCCGGATAGGCCGCCGCGGCGTAAAGGACGTTCATAACAATCATTACCAGCGGTACGTAAGCCAGGCCGAGCCCAACGTCCTGGGCGCGCAGCACCAGAAACGCCTCACTGAAACGCGCCAGTGTGAAGACCGCCCCCAGCAGCACCACAAGCCAGTAGCGTAGCGGGAGGCGCCGGGCGTCGGCCAGAGTAAGTCGGGAACCGATCCGGTCTTGCGCATGGTCGCGGGCGGGCTCGCGCACGTAGCGCATCAGCAGCGCCACTGCGATAAAGGCCGGAACCACCGCGACCCACATCACGGCCCGGATGTCATTGGCCAGCCAGATCATGAGCCCCACCGCCAGCAACGGGCCGATCAGCGCGCCCGCCGAATCCAGTGCCTGGCGTAACCCGTAGGCCGCACCACGCAACTGCCTTGGCGCGATATCCGCGACCAGGGCATCGCGGGGCGCCCCGCGAATGCCTTTCCCGACCCTGTCGAGGAAACGCGCCGCGAATACCCACCCCACTGAGCCGGCGAGCGGAAACATCGGCTTCGTGAATGCGGCCAGGGCATAACCGAGAACCAGCAGAAACTTCCGCTTGCCGAGAAAATCGCTGAGGGCGCCGGCAAAGACTTTTACGACAGCGGCAGTCGCCTCCGCAATGCCCTCGATGATGCCGACAGTGACCATTGAGGCCCCCAGGGCAGTCACCATAAAGACCGGCAGCAGGCTGTGAATCAGTTCAGAAGAGATGTCCATGAACAGCGAGCCGACCCCCAGCACCCATATACCGGCTGGCAAGGACCGCCAGGGCGCAGGTGTTGCGCTGGGGGACCACCGTCCCTTCTCCGCACGCACCCTAAGTTTCCCTATCCGGGAAAACGGCAAAGACGGCGCCACATCGTTTGCGCGCGGGGTGAAGCTTACACTTCCAGGAAGTCATAGACCCCGCCGTGCTGAACCACCAGATACCGCCCCGGCTCACAGCCCCGGTTGCTAACCTGGTGCCCAACGCCGGGGCCGATTTCCGCGCTGTCGCCCGGTTGCAACGACTGGAGTGAGCTGCCGCCCACTTTAACGTCAACCTGTCCCTTCAGGCAAATACAATGCTCGGATAACGATGAGTGAAAGTGGCGCGCGCCTTGCGCACCCGGCGCTATTTCGAATTCAGCGACCCTCGCCCCCTCAACGTCTACCAGTCTCCGTAAGCACCTGACAGGATCCATAGAATTGCCCATGATAGTCTACCCCCAGCATCCGCCATCGCCGAATCCGCCGATATCCTCGGGCGCTATGATACCTGCCGGCACCTTAAACATGTCTGCTATAACGACCCGGCCGTCCGCACAGTACCCACCGCCGTCCGCGGCGCGCCACTATGCCGACTGTAGATCTGACGTACAATTCGGGCAACGGGTGGCCTTAATGGGTATGGCGGTAAAACACTTCGGGCACTCCTTCGTGGTCGGCTCAGCTTCCGGGGCTTCCTTTTCCCGTTGAAGTTTGTTGATACCCTTGATGAGCAGGAACACCGCGAACGCAACAATCAGGAAACTGATTACCGCATTGACAAACACGCCATAGCTGATGGTCACTGCGCCCGCCGCCTGCGCCGCGGCCAGGGTCGGATAGGGTCCGGCAGTGACTCCTTCCTTCAGGGTGACAAACAGATCCGAAAAATCGACCCCTCCCAGCAACAAACCAAGCGGAGGCATCATCACATCCGACACCAGACTTTTAACGATCGTGCCAAATGCACCGCCAATGATAATTCCGACCGCCATATCCACGACATTGCCGCGCATAGCGAATTGCTTAAACTCGTCGAGCAAACGCATTTTGGCTCCCCTGCCACGTTGAACAGTACGGTTTCTTCGGGCTCGCGGCCCCTGGTTTGACGCACCGACCAAGTTGCCACGCGCCGGTCCCCGGCGTCGGCTCCAACCATTGCCGATACCGCAATTGCATGATGTATGCCCACACTGGCAAACACAAGACCTACGGGATTTTCGCGACTAAACAACCAGTGCTTTTCCCCTTTGCCCGCGCCTGCTGTTTGCTCCCCGGCATTGTTCACATACTCTCAGGATGGTTCATTTGACTATCATTATTACGATTTCGGTTGTCATATTTGTATCCAGTGAGCGCCATTGGGGGAGATTGTCATTGTGTTGAACGCTGATCTGATTCCTGGAGATAACTTGACCCATACCCATCCCAGGAGGTCCGTCATAGAGAATCCAGCCGCCGTATTGACTGAATACTTGCCACTTGGGCAAATGCTGGCGATACCATTCCCGAACCTCTTCCGGCGGCGTACTTGAGGCAAAACGAAAACCCACGTCCTTGCCCCCCTGAACGAAGGTGGCTCCCGCGAAAAGCGGTACACCGGCTGACTCAATTAACTTTGAATCTGACGGCGGTAGACTTGCCGCATACGCAGCCATCGAAATACCAGAGACAATATAATAAACAGCTTTTTCATTTCTCCCTCCGCCTTTATATTCGATTACTTGTCAGCTGACAGGCACGCCAATCTTAATCGCGCCCTAGCTGAGCTGACTGTCATGCTTTCCAAACATCATTTTCCCGGCCAGGTGAACTCGACGCGAATACCACTCGGTTCATAGCACATCATGTGCTTTGCCGGTCCCGGACCTAACAGTTCCGGTGAAAACTCAATTTCTACGCCATTTTCTATTAGCCGCTCGTACAGTCGATCCAGGCCTTCTTCATTTGCGACAGCTAATGCAATGTGGTGCAATCCTACGTTCTTGTTTTTGCTAAATTCACCCACTGGCTCATCTTTTGTTGCCCAGAGCGTAGGCATGAGCTGGCCATCACTAACAAAAATGGCCGGATAATCTTCTTTCCTTCGAACTTCTTTCCATCCAAGTAAAGACGTAAAACAGTTTGCACTTTCTTCCAACCTGGATACGGTTAGCCCGATATGATGAGCACCCTTTGTAATGGGCGCATTCATGACATTTCCTTTTCGAACATAACGTGTTAACAAACTTGACCGTCGCCTCGAATTCCTCGCTGTACTTGTGTATGGTTCTTGGTCCTGGCTTTGGCATCTTAGATCACTCCTGAACAGTTAGTTCAGAGTGTCAACCATACCGTAGGAACTCTCCGGCATACTGGGCGCTTTTGTTATGCGTTCTCAATCGATCACCTTTAACTGTATTTGAGCACCATCTGGGAGATCCTTGATTTGGTTGGCAAGATCGCCAGAAAACCGAATTAGCTCGATCAGAGGTGCGGTTTTAATATTAGAAATGATGTATTCACCGCCGAGCACTCCTGGCGTAACTAAGCAATATTTGCGACCTTCTGTTAATGGCCCTAATTGTTCCTGTGCTTGTTCTACTAACAGTTGCATATTCCAATCTTCTAAGAACTCTTGATCACAAGATAATTGGTCAAGCTCTTCCCGATTTTGTGCAACAACTTCGCAATAGACATCCTCGGGGCAAAGCCGCCAATACCGGCCCTGAGAATCTTTAATCATAAGATTACCGAAGTCGTTTTCTCCTACAACTTCTACTGGATCAATGTCGACCCAGCCCCATGCCTCGTTAATTTCTTGAATTATGCTCATGCTCTTTTAACGCATAACAGGTGGATAAACGAGATCTCACGTCTCGTTATCCATTTTTATTTGGTTATTGATATGTAGCGCTATTATGCTTAAGCCAACCACCTATATGATTACCTCTAGGATCATGATGAGTCCAGTGTACTAGACCGCCCTTAGAGTTCCATTCATACTCACCGTAAAAATCAACAGCGTCTCCTTTGCGTAATGAGTTAATGCGTGGTGCTAAATCAATGTTATGTGAAATAAGCAAAGTTTGACCAGACGAAAGCTTGAGAATGAATTTTTGATGCCTGCTTCCGCTTGTATCATCTGTTAAATTACGAATGACCACCCCAGTGCCAGAAACCTGAATATCGCTTTTTCGATTTTGATATGCACTAGACAGTACGCTATCATCAGTTGCACTTTGATTGGCAAATGATTGTATGAAATCAGGGTTCTTTTCTAAGTACCCATATAGCGAAAATACTACAACAATTAGTAATGCTGTCTTTTTCATATTATCCCTGTATCTTTTTTAATTTTCTTTACCCATATAACGGTGAAGCTCACCCGCGCCGGAGCGCGAAGCGTGGAGGAAACGGAAGCGCGAAGCGGTTTGGCGCCGGGTGCAGCGACTGGTTAGGTTTCATTGCATCCGACTTCCCGAGACATGCGCTGCAAATCCATCTCTTGCCTCTCTTGAAAGAGGCGCCAGTTCGCCGGATCGTGCTCGCTCAATGCTGATGCCCATTGCAGCTGCAACTGAGGATAGCCTATCCGCCTTACGCTCCAAATCGATGAATAGCCGTTGTGGCCGTGAGCCAGCTTGTACTTCCGCTGCGGCCAGTAACTTTCTTGATTGAAACTCTGATATCTCGGGTTCGGTGACCTGAACCATCTCCATCCCAACAATCATGCCTGTTACAAGCTCCATGATAGCCAACGCATTGAAATCACCATCTTGCTCGGTTTGCAAGGGGATATCATTCAGTTGAAACAGCAGCCACACTTCGTTGCGGCTGAACTTTGTGGGATCGATTGACAACATGCGCTCCAAATTTATGAACCCGACCTACCCATGAAAAGTAGACACCTCCCATTCGATCTTAATCGAATTGATGAGTGTGTCTACTTTTCATGGGTAGGTCGGCGCGTTAACGCCTGAAATTCGGGGTCTCATCGGGCGTGTGCCATCTATCACGTTTCTCATGATCGACTCTTTGCCTTGCATCCGGTTGTTATTGTTGTCGTTTTCTTCGGTGCTGGCAATAGCGGGAAATGAGCAGCCTGTGCGGGGATATCAGGGAAATGCCCGAAATAACGAGCGCGCGCCGTATAGCACCCCTTTTCTGCAGACGAAACGAGCGTCATAACTAACTGTAGTGAACAGAGTAATCGGATATTGCGGCGTTTTTTCTGCACTTGAACGAGCAGACCGCTTGACGCACAACTTTTCTGTCGATTTAATATACCTGGTTATATATACAGTGGTCGAGCCAAAGGAGTGGTTTGATGCGCCAGGTACGCTTGATGGACAGGGTACGGAATACGCTGCGCGCCCTTCACTACAGACGCAAAACTGAACAATCATATTGCTACTGGATTCGATATTTCATACGTTTCCACCATTGCCGTCATCCCACCGACATGGGCGCCCAGGATATCTCCCAGTTCCTCACCTGGCTAGCCGTTGAACGCAAGGTTTCGGCCTCGACACAGAATCAGGCGTTCAATGCCATTGCCTTTCTTTACCGTAGGGTGCTGGATATACAGCTCGACCACATCGAAAATGTAATCCGCGCCAAACCAAACCGGCGAATTCGCGTCGTTTTCACCCGTCATGAGGTTCAGTCCATTCTGAATAATCTGCGCCAGCCCTACCGGCTCATGGTTGCACTTATGTACGGTAGCGGATTGCGGTTGATGGAAACGTTGCGGCTACGCCTGAAGGACATCGACTTTGACAGGCTCGTGATTCTCGTGCGCGAGAGCAAAGGCAACAAGGACCGGGTTACCATCCTGCCGGAGACGCTTGTTCCGGAGATACAACGGACAATCGCTCGAGTCAGCAAACTGCACGAGCTCGACCTCGACGATGGCTATGGTGAGGTTCAAATGCCTTATGGGCTGGCGCGCAAATACCCAAACCAGGCCAGCAGCCTGCACTGGCAGTTCCTGTTCGCCGCCAACCAGCGGTCGATCGACCCGGTTTCCAGAAGAGAGCGGCGCCACCATGCCTATGAATCAACACTGCAACGCGCGGTCAAGGAAGCCATGCGTAGTGCAAACATCCATAAGCACGGCTCATGCCACACGTTCAGGCATTCATTCGCAACACACTTGCTGGAAGACGGTTATGATATTCGCACGGTACAGGATCTACTCGGCCACAAGGATGCCAAGACGACCCAGATCTACACGCATATTCTGAAACGTGGCGGCAACGCGGTACGTAGCCCACTGCAGGCGCTTGGCTAAACCTGGCCGTATTGCGGCGCGTGCCCCAGCCAGCGACGGATGATGGCCTTGACTGCGCCGGGGTGTTGTTCCAGCAACTGTATGGCGGCGGCTTCGACTTTGTCCAGCAGTTGCTGGTCGCGCATCAGGTCGGCGATGCGAAACTGGATCATGCCGGTCTGCCGCGTGCCCAGCACTTCGCCGGGGCCGCGCAGTTCCAGATCCTTGCGCGCGATCTCGAACCCGTCATTGGTTTCACGCAGCACGGCCAGGCGTTTGCGCGCCAACTGCGACAGCGGCGCGCGATACATAAGCACACAACTGCTTTGCACCGCGCCGCGGCCCACCCGACCGCGCAACTGGTGCAGTTGCGACAGCCCCAGCCGTTCGGCATTCTCGACAATCATCAGCGAAGCGTTCGGCACATCCACGCCCACCTCGATTACCGTGGTCGCCACCAGCAGATCGATGTCTCCCTGTTTGAATGCGGCCATGCGCTGCGCCTTGTCCGCTTCTTTCATGCGCCCGTGCACCAGGCTCACGCGCAGTTCCGGCAGGACCTCGGCGAGCAGGGTCGCGGTATCCTCGGCGGCCTGGCATTGCAGGGATTCGGATTCCTCGATCAGGGTGCATACCCAGTAGGCCTGGCGTCCGTCGCGGCAGGCCTCGCGCACCCGCTGGATCACTTCCTCGCGTCGGCTTTCGGGGATGACCACGGTTTGCACCGGGGTGCGGCCGGGTGGCAGCTCGTCGATCACTGAGGAATCCAGATCGGCATACAGCGCCATGGACAGCGTGCGCGGTATCGGCGTTGCCGTCATGATCAGCTGGTGCGGCACTTTTTGCCCTTCACGCCCCTTGTCGCGCAGCGCCAGGCGCTGGTGCACACCGAAGCGGTGCTGTTCGTCGATGATCACCAGGCCAAGCCGCTCAAAGGCGACCTCTTCCTGGAACAAGGCGTGTGTCCCGATAGCCACCTGCACCTCGCCCGCGGCCAGGGATTCCAGCACCTGGCCGCGCGCCTTGCCTTTCACCTTGCCCGACAGCCAGCCCACCCTGATACCCAGGCCGTCGAACCAGCCTTCGAAGTTGCCGAAGTGCTGCTCGGCGAGCAACTCGGTGGGCGCCATAATCGCCACCTGGCAGCCGCACTCCACAGCCTGGATCGCAGCCGCCGCGGCCACCACCGTTTTGCCCGAGCCCACGTCTCCCTGCACCAGGCGCATCATGGGGTGGCTTTGCACCAGGTCTGCCTGCAGCTCCCGCACCACGCGCTGCTGGGCCGCGGTCAGCGCAAAAGGCAATGAGGCATAAAAGGCGTCCAGCAGGGTGCTGCTTCTGTTCAGCGGTACAGCCTGCAGATGGCGGGCACGCAGGCGCACCCGCCGCAAGCTCAGGTGGTGTGCCAGCAGTTCTTCAAAGGCAAGCCGTTGCTGGCTGGGATGGACGCCGGCCTCCAGCGCCCGCACATCGGCGTTGGGTGGCGGCCGGTGGACGTAACGCAGTGCCGAGACAAGGTCGGTGAAATTCAATTCCGCCAGTAAGGCCTGGGGCAGCCATTCGGGCAGGCGTCCCGCCGCCAGCATGCTCACAGCCTGTTCGCCCAGTTTGCGCAAGGTGAGCTGGTGCAGCCCTTCGGTGGCGGGATAGACGGGCGTGAGGCGGTCTTCGGTGCTCACCGCCTCGCCCTCGGCGAGACGCTGGTATTCCGGGTGGACCATTTCCAGCATGACCGGGCCACGGCGGACTTCGCCGTAGATTCTGAGCCGTACACCACGCTCGAAGCCCTGCTGCTGCAATTTGTTGAAATGAAAAAAACGCAGCAGCAACGAGCCGGTGCCGTCGCTCACCCGCACCAGCAGGCTGCGGCGCCTGCCGAATTTTACCTCGGCAAGATCAACCTCGGCCTCGATCACGGCATGGTCGCCGAAGCGCAGGCCGCCGATGGGCGCGATGCGCGTACGGTCTTCGTAGCGGCGCGGCAGGTGAAACAGCACGTCCTGCACGGTCTCCAGTCCGAAGGTCGCCAGACGTTCGGCGGACTTCGGACCGACACCGTGCAGCACCGAGACCGGCAGACTGTCCAGTGTCGCAGGGGCTTCGTTCAAACTCTTACCCGGGGAAGGGGTGCTCATCCTTAAACACCTGAGCGATAGTGACCAGCGGCGTAACTAGCCGAGCACCATGATGGCGTCCATTTCCACCTGGGCGTCCTTGGGCAGCGTGGCGACACCGACGGCGGCGCGCGCCGGGTAGGGCTCCTGAAAGTAATCGGCCATCACCTGGTTGACCAGCGGGAAGTGCGTCAGGTCGGTGAGGAAGATGTTCAGCTTGGCGATATCCGCAAGGCCGCCGCCGGCCGCAGCCGCGACGGCCGACAGGTTGTCAAACACCCGGCGAATCTGCGCCTCCATGTTGCCTTCGACCATTTCCATGGTTTCCGGTACCAGCGGAATCTGGCCCGACAGGTAAACACTGTCGCCGGCCCGTACTGCCTGTGAATAGGTTCCGATGGCCTGTGGCGCCTTGTCGGTGTGGATCACCTCGCGTTGCATGTTCACTCCTTGTTCTTTGCTGTCAACTTTTGCTGCGGCTGATGCGCATCACATTGGGCAACTGGCGGATACAGCGCACCACGCGCGCAAGATGCTGCCGGTCCTTGACGGTGATGGTGAAGTTCAGCGCGGTATCCAGGCCACCGCGTTCCTCGATCGACACGTTTTCGATGTTGGAACCGGTTTCGGAAATCTCCGCGGCGAGGGTCGCCAGCACGCCTTTCTGGTTGGTGACGTCAACCCGAATCTCGGCCGAGAACTCGCCCTCGATACCCGACTGCCACTCGACATCGATCCACTTGTCGGGCCGGCTGCGCAGCTCGCTCAGATTTTTGCAGGACTCAGTATGAATAACCAGGCCGCGGCCGGAACTGATGAATCCCACGATCTTGTCGCCGGGTATCGGCCGGCAACAGCGGGCAAAGTGCACCACCATACCCTCGGTGCCGCGAATCGCCAGCGGCTTGCTGTGCCCGGTTTCAACCGGCTTTTCCTCCTCGTCGGCAGGCACCATGCGCCGCGCCATCAACATCGCCATGCGATTGCCCAGCCCGATGTCGGCGTACATGTCTTCGCGTGTCTTGAAGCCGCTCTCGCTCATCACCCGATCGATCTGTTCGTCCGGCACCTCGGCGAGACTGCTGCTGATATTGTGCAAGGACTTGTCGAGCATGCGCTGACCAAGCTCGACGGCCTCGTCGTTCTGCAGGTTCTTGAGATAATGGCGGATGTTGGAGCGCGCCTTGGCGGTGGTAACGAAGTTGAGCCACGCGGGGTTGGGATGCGCTCCCGTGGCGGTGATGATTTCCACCGTCTGGCCGTTCAACAGCGGCGTGCGCAACGGGGCCAGGCGGCGGTCGATCTTTGCCGCGATACAGGTGTTGCCGACATCGGTGTGCACCGCGTAGGCGAAATCGACGGCGGTCGCACCGCGCGGCAGTTCGAGTATATCGCCCGCCGGGGTGAACACGTAAACCTCGTCGGGAAACAGGTCGATCTTGACGTTCTCGAGAAACTCCAGCGAATTGCCGGCGTTGCGCTGCATCTCCAGCAGTTCCCGCAACCACTCGCGGGCGCGCGTCTGCGCGTTGTTGCCACCGCCCGTCTTGTCGCTGCTGCTCTTGTACAACCAGTGTGCGGCAATGCCGGATTCGGCCACGCGGTCCATGTCGTCGGTGCGGATCTGCGCCTCGATAGGCACGCCGTACGGGCCGAAGAGTACGGTGTGCAGTGACTGGTAGCCGTTGGCCTTGGGAATGGCGATATAGTCCTTGAACTTACCGGGCACCGGCTTGTACAGGTTGTGCATCATGCCCAGCACGCGGTAACAGGTATCCACCGCGTCAACGACGATGCGGAACGCATAGACATCGAACACCTCGGCGAACGAACCGACCCGGTCGCGGATTTTCTTGTAAAGACTGTAGATATGCTTTTCCCGGCTGAGCAACCGGTATTGCAGATCCTCCTCGTCAAGGCGCTGGCCGATGGCGGACTCGATCTTGTTGAGAATTTCCTTGCGGTTGCCACGCGCGCGCCGCACCGCTTCCGACAGCACCCGGTAGCGCATCGGGTACATCGCGGCGAAACCCAGGTCTTCGAGTTCCAGGCGAATCTGGTTCATACCCAGGCGGTTGGCTATCGGGGCGTAGATCTCCAGGGTTTCGCGGGCGATGCGGCGGCGTTTGTCGGCGCGCATCACACCAAGCGTGCGCATGTTGTGCAGGCGGTCGGCGAGCTTCACCAGGATCACGCGAATGTCCTTGACCATCGCCAGCATCATCTTGCGGAAGTTCTCAGCCTGTGCCTCGGCCTGGCTTTCGAACTTGATCTGGGTGAGCTTGCTGACGCCGTCGACCAGTTCGGCGATTTCCTCGTTGAATTCGCTGACCACCAATTCCTTGGGTGTGCCGGTGTCCTCGATAACGTCGTGCAGAATCCCGGCAATGATGCTCGGCGCATCCATGTGCATGCCGGCCAGGATGCGCGCCACCTCGATGGGATGATAGATATAGGGCTCGCCGGAGACGCGGTGCTGGCCTTCGTGAGCCTCCGCGCCGAACAGGTAGGCACGATAGATTTCCCGCACCTGCCCGGGCTCCAGGTAGGACTCCAGCAGGTCCATCAGATCACTGATCAGATAACGCGGAGCGTCATCGGTGGACACGGGGGCAGGGTTGGCCATGGGGTTCATACTTCAATGAGTGCCTGCGTTCAAATCATAGGCGAAAATGACTTGACCGCAAACAAAAAAGCCGTTTCCGGCAAGGCCCGAAACGGCTCTTCTGGTGCTCTCCGGCGGATAAGCGATGGATCAGCTCTCGGCGGGCCCGGGCATCGCGTGCATGGCGGCCTCGGCACTATCGGGCAACGCCCGCAGCTCTTCGACGAAATCATCTTCCGGCGTTTCGTCCAGAATCGACGGCTTGACGAAATCTTCGGCGATTTCGCGCAGCGCCACCACCGTGGGCTTGTCGTTTTCCCACTCCACAAAGGGTTCCGCGCCCCTGGCTAACTGGCGCGCGCGCTTGGTGGCCACCAGCACCAGCTGGAAACGGTTATCAACTTTGCCGAGACAATCTTCTACGGTGACACGTGCCATATCTGATCCGCTGTTAGTGGGTTACCGGGGCGCGCCAGTGTACTCGAATCAGACGGCCGGTTCCAGCAAGCCATTCAATTCAGCGGCATAGCGCACGCGTTGGGCGTCGCTGCGCAGGCGCTGCGCGCGGAACAGGGCCTCGAGCTCGCCCAGCGCCGTTGGAAAATCATCATTGAATATAAGGTAGTGGTACTCGTCGAAGTGGCTTATTTCGCTGACCGCGTCCGTCATGCGCCGCTGAATGACAGCCTCGCTGTCCTGGCCACGGCCGGTCAGCCGTTGATGCAGCGCCTCGCGGCTCGGCGGGAGGATAAATACCTTGACGGCCTGCGGGAAAGCCTCGAACACCTGCCGCGCGCCCTGCCAGTCGATTTCCAGTATGACGTCTTCGCCCGCCTGAAGGCGCTCCAGGAGGGTGGCACGGCAGGTGCCGTAATAATTGCCGAACACCTGCGCGTGTTCGAGAAATTCGCCGCCGGCCACCAGGCGCTCGAATTCCGTCCGGTCGACAAAATGATAGTCGCTACCGTTCAGCTCCCCGGGGCGCGGCGACCGGGTGGTATGCGATACCGACACCGTGATGCCGTCGACGCGCTCCAGCAATGCCTTGACCAGGCTGGTTTTACCGGCCCCGGACGGCGCGGAAACGATATATAAGGTACCCGGCGCCACAGCGCCCGTTGTCTCAGTCACCGCAACCCCTACTCGACATTCTGTACCTGCTCCCGCATCTGCTCGATCAGCACCTTCAGTTCCACCGACACCGCCGTGGTCTCGCTGTCCGCGGACTTGGACCCCAGCGTATTGGCCTCGCGGTTGAACTCCTGCATCAGAAAATCCAGCCGCCGACCCACCGGCTCGTCGCGCTCCAGCACCCGCCGCGTTTCGGCAACATGTCCGCCCAGGCGGTCCAGTTCTTCGTCCACGTCCATCTTCTGCGCCAGCAGCACCAACTCCAGCTCCAGCCGGTCATTATCGACCTTGTCCAGCAACTCGGCGACCCTGGCCTGCAGCTTCTCGCGGACCTTCTGCCGTACTTCCGGCAGGCGCTCGCGGGCCCTGGCCACCTGCTGCTCGACCCCGTCCAGCCGCGCCACCAGGAGTGCCTTGATCTGCTCGCCCTCGCGCTCGCGGGTAGCCACCAGCTCAACCAGCGCCTGTTCAAGCAGCGCCAGTGCCTGTTCCTGCACCGCCCCGGTGTCGGGCTCCGGTTCGCGCACCACGCCGGGCCAGCGCAGCAGATCCACCACTCCCGGCGAGGTCGCCTCCGCCGACCGGTTCTCGATCTCCCGGCAGGCGTCGAGCAGCGCCGTGATGCGCTCGTGGTCAAGTTCCAGTGCCGCGAGCTGTCGGGGCGCCCAGCGGCAGCGCAGCACACATTCGAGTTTCCCGCGCCCGAGGCGCGCGTTGACCCGTTCGCGCACCAGCGGTTCCATGGCCCGCAACTCATCCGGCAGGCGCACAAACGCCTCCAGGTAGCGGTGGTTCACGGAACGCAACTCCCAGGTCAAGTCGGCACCGGCCTGCTCGCCACCGGCACGCGCGAATGCCGTCATACTGCGGATCATCTCAAGTCAGCCTCCTGCCCTGCCGTTATACCCATATCGCAACAACCTGTTTTTGTATGATATTTCGCCGGTCGACCAAGCGTATCCAAGGAACGACAGTCTAGAGGATCATGAGCAAAAAGCTAGACAGTTTGAAAGCCGGTACCCAGCTGGACGGCTACCTGCTGGAAAAGACGCTGGGCGGCGGCGGCTTCAGCGTGGTCTATCGTGCCCGCCAGATCAACAACGACCGGCGCGTGGTGATAAAGGAGTACATACCCGGCAAACTCGCCAAACGCGATCGCAACGGGCAGGTCTGCGCCCGCAGCGAAGAAACCGAGGGACGCTTCAACCGCGGGCGTAAACTCTTCTTCCAGGAAGCCAGTACCCTGGCCACCCTGAAACACACCAATATTGTGGATGTGTTCAACTTCTTCCAGGCCAACGGTACGGTGTACATGGTCATGGAATACCAGGACGGTGAAAACCTGCAGTGCTACGTTCAGCGCTATCGCAGTGGCCTGAGTGAAAAATTTCTGCGCACCGTGTTCCCGCCGCTGCTCGACGGACTCGAACTGATCCACGCCAGCGACCTGCTGCACCTCGATATCAAGCCCGGCAACATTCACATCCAGCGCGGTGGTCAGCCGTTGCTACTGGACTTTGGCGCGGTTCATGGCTTCCCGCAAAGCCGCCAGGAGCAGCCGGGCCAGGTGATCAGCCCCGGATTCTCGCCCATCGAGCAATACGACAGCCGCGGCTACGTCGGACCCTGGACCGACCTTTACGCCATCGGGGCCACCATGCGCGCCTGTATCGAAGGCAAACCGCCGCTGAATGCCCGACTTCGCCACGACTACGACACCCTCAAACCAACGCAATTTCTGTACCGTGGGCGCTATAGCGACAACCTGCTGCGCGCCATCGACTGGGCCATGGAAGTCGACCCGCTGTTACGCCCACAGAGCGTGGCCGAATTCCGTGCGGCGCTGACCGCGGAGACGACGCCCGAACCGGAACGGGAACGTTCCGCGTTTGGCCGCCTCGCTGACATGTTGTTCGGGAGGAGCTGGGCATGAAAGCCGTCAGTGCCTCGACCAACCGCCTCGGCAACCGCAACAACAATCAGGACCGCTGCCTGACGCTGCTGCAGCCGGAACGCGCGCTGCTGGTGGTCGCCGACGGCATGGGAGGCCATGCGCGCGGTGATCTGGCGGCACAGACCGCGGTCGAGAGTCTCCATCGCAGCTTCCTCAGCTGCCCCGGACCCATCGGCGACCCGGAGGCGTTTCTGCTACAGGCGCTCAATCACGCGCACCTCGCCGTGGTCGATGCCGGCCATGCCCAGCAGCCGCCGGTGGTCCCGCGGACCACCTGCGTCGTCTGCCTGCTGCAAGGTGCTCAGGCCTGGTGGGCGCACCTCGGTGACAGCCGCCTGTACCTGATACGCGATGGCGGCGTCTTTACCCGTACCCGCGACCACACGCCGGTCGAAGAGCTGGTGCAACAGGGCACGATCGAAGAGGATGCTATCCGTACCCACCCCATGCGCAACACCGTCAGCCGCTGCCTGGGCGGGTCCCCGGCACTGCCGAAAATCACGCTGGGCCAGGCCTGTCTGGAGGCCGGCGACACGCTGCTGCTGTGCTCCGATGGCCTGTGGTCCGCCGTGTCGGAGGACCGCCTCTGCGATCTGCCCGAGGACGGCGCCCGGCTGGATCAACGCGTCAACCAGCTGGCCGATGAAGCCGACGTCGCCACCTATCCGCAGAGCGACAACATCACCCTGGTCGCGCTGCGCTGGCTCGCCGCGGCCGACACGGCGGCCACAGCGCCCGAGCCGCCGCCCACGCCCGAACATCCCGACCCCGAGCCGCCAGCGGATAGCGACGATCCGGTTCAGCAGGCCATCGAGGAAATTCATCGCGCGATGCTCGAGTACGGCGGCGAAATGAAAAAATAGCCCGGGCGCGGGGCCACAACACCTTCCCCCACCATCCGGCGCTCCTCTGCGGCGCCCGAACCGCTATAATGCCGGCCCGACGAACCCGCCGAGCGAGGAAATCTCATGCGCCCCAGTAACCGAGCACCGGACCAGATGCGTCCCGCCAACCTGACCCCGAACTACACCATGCACGCCGAGGGCTCGGTGCTGGTCGAGTTCGGCAACACCAGGGTGCTTTGCAACGCCAGTGTCGAGGAGCGGGTACCGGGATTTCTGCGCGGCAAGGGCCAGGGCTGGGTAACCGCCGAATACGGCATGCTGCCGCGCTCCACCAGCGAACGCATGGGACGCGAAGCCGCGCGCGGCCGACAGGGTGGACGCACCATGGAGATCCAGCGCCTCATCGGCCGTTCGCTGCGCGCCGTGGTCGATATGCGGAAACTGGGCGAACGCACCATCACCATCGACTGCGACGTCATCCAGGCCGACGGCGGCACCCGCACCGCGAGTATCACCGGCGGTTTTGTGGCACTGGCCCAGGCCGTTCAGAAGCTCAGGTCCGACGGGCTTATCAAACAAGATCCGCTGACCGGCTCGGTAGCCTCGGTGTCCGTTGGCATCTATAAGGGCGCGCCAATACTCGATCTGGACTACGCTGAGGATTCGAATGCCGAAACCGATATGAACGTGGTCATGACCGACAGCGGCCTGTTCATCGAAGTGCAGGGTACCGCGGAAGGTCATCCCTTCAGCGAGGACGAAATGCAGCAGATGCTGGGCCTGGCCCGCAAAGGCATCACGGAACTGTGCGACCGGCAGAAAGCCGTGCTGGAAGCGTCCGCCCGATGAATCGGCGCATCGTCCTCGCCAGCAACAACGCTGGCAAGGTCCGCGAATTCAACCAGCTGTTAGCGGGCACCGAATTCGAAGTCGTGCCGCAGTCCGAGTTTGCGGTTGAAGAAATCGAGGAAACCGCGCTGACATTTGTGGAAAACGCCATTCTCAAGGCCCGCAACGCCGCCGCCCACACGGGCCTGGCGGCGATCGCCGATGACTCCGGTCTGGAAGTCGACGCCCTGCAGGGCGCACCGGGCATCTACTCGGCGCGTTACGCCGGTGCCGGTGCCAGCGACCGGCAGAATCTGGAAAAGCTGCTGGCAGATATCAAGGATGTTCCGGACACCCGGCGCGCCGCCCGCTTTCAGTGCCTGATGGTCTACCTGCGCCACGCCGGGGACCCCACGCCACGGATATTCCAGGGCACCTGGGAAGGGCGCATTCTGCACGCACCGCAGGGCGACAACGGCTTCGGCTATGACCCGGTGTTCTACGTCCCCGAACAGGAATGTTCTTCGGCCCAGCTGGCGCCGGAGGTCAAAAACCGCCTCAGTCACCGTGGCCAGGCCGTGCGCCAGCTGGTCGCGGCGCTGCGCGCTTGACGCGGCGCGCTGCCGCGCAGCCTGCCGCCC
>JAJDOI010000030.1 GCA_022340245.1 Thiogranum sp. | reverse complement strand
GCCACGGTTTCCTCGAAGAATTCGGCCATTTCGCGGCTGGCGGTCAGCACCCCGGCGTCATAGTGCGACAGGCCGTATTCGCTGATGAAGCGTTCGCGCCGGGCGTCGGGCAACTCCGGCAAGGTGGCGGCCACCGCGTCGATAAAGGCCTGATCCATTTCCACCGGCAACAGGTCGGGATCGGGGAAGTAACGGTAATCGTTGGCTTCTTCCTTGCTGCGCATCGGGCGGGTTTCGTTTTTGTCGGCGTCATACAGCCGGGTTTCCTGCACCACCTTGCCGCCGCTCTCGATAATATCGATCTGGCGCTCGATTTCGAAGTTGATGGCGCGCTCGACGAAACGGAACGAGTTGATGTTCTTGATCTCGGCACGCGTACCGAACGCTTCCTGACCCGCGGGGCGCACCGAAACATTGGCATCACAGCGAAACGAACCCTCTTGCATATTGCCGTCGCAGATATCCAGGTAGCGCACCAGGGAATGGATTTTTTTCATGTAAGCGACGGCCTCTCCGGCCGAACGCATGTCGGGTTCCGAGACGATCTCCAGCAACGGTGTACCGGCACGGTTGAGATCGATGCCGGTTTCGCCGTGAAAATCCTCGTGCAGGGACTTGCCGGCGTCCTCCTCCAGATGCGCACGGGTAATGCCGACGCGTTTGCTGCCGCCATCCTCCAGGTCAATGTCCAGATGACCGCCGTGGACAATCGGCAGCTCGTATTGACTTATCTGGTAACCCTTTGGCAGATCGGGATAAAAGTAGTTTTTCCGCGCGAACACCGAGCGCTTCGCGACGGTTGAATGGGTGGCCAGACCGAACTTCGCGGCCATGCGCACAACCTCGGCATTGAGTACCGGGAGCACGCCGGGCAGGCCGAGATCGACGGCGCAGGCCTGGGTGTTTGGCGCCGCGCCATAGGCGGTCGACGCGCCGGAAAAGATCTTGCTTCTGGTGGCCAGCTGGGCGTGAATTTCCAGCCCGATGACAACTTCCCATTTCATTTTGTTGCACTCGCTATTGAGAAATCCTTACAACCGCCAAGTCGCGCACACTCGCAATCAGGCGTTGCATCCCCCTGGGTTCGCACCATCCAGGACTGCGTCAGCCGTCGAACAACGTCGCGGCCGCCTGTCCGTCGGCGCGACAAAAAAGTCCTTCAGGCGCCGAACGCGGCGGGCACGCGCGTATGCCAGTCAGTAGCCTGTTGATAGCGGTGTGCGACATTCAACAAGCGGCTTTCGGCGAAATAATCACCGACCAGGTGCAGACCGACCGGCAGCCCGCCCGCGAACCCCGCAGGTATGGACATGCCCGGAAGGCCCGCCAGGTTCACCGCTATGGTGTAAATGTCCGACAGGTACATGGTAACCGGGTCATCGGCTTTTTCGCCCAGCTTGAACGCCGTGGTCGGCGTGGTTGGCCCCAGGATGATGTCGACCTCGGCAAATGCCTGCGCGAAGTCTTCGCGAATCAGGCGGCGTACCTGCTGGGCCTTGAGATAGTAGGCGTCATAGTAGCCCGCCGACAGCGCATAGGTGCCCACCATGATGCGGCGCTTCACCTCGGCGCCAAAGCCTTCACCGCGCGAACGCATGTACAGATCTTCAAGGTCCCTGGGGTCCTCGCAGCGGTAACCGAAGCGCACGCCGTCCATGCGCGACAGGTTGGACGAGCACTCTGCGGGCGCCACGACATAATAGGCGGGGACCGCCAGCGAGCTGTTGGGCAGGCTGATGTCCCGGACCACGGCACCGAGTTTCTCGAACTCGCCAACCGCGGTGTCGATCGCCGCGGCCACGCCCGGGTCCAGTCCTTCACCGAAATATTCTTTCGGCAGACCGATCCTGAGGCCGTCGATCCCGTCGTCCAGACGCTCAGAATACGCCTCGACCGGCCGGTCGAGGCTGGTAGAGTCGCGTTCGTCGAAACCACACATGGCCTCAAGCAGCAGCGCTGCGTCCGCGGCACTGGCGGCAAAGGCGCCGCCCTGGTCAAGGCTGGAGGCAAAGGCGATCATGCCGTAGCGGGAAACACGCCCGTAAGTCGGTTTGATGCCGGTAATACCACACAGCGCGGCAGGCTGCCGGATGGAGCCGCCGGTATCCGTGCCGGTCGCCAGTGGTGCGAGCCGCGCCGCAACCGCGGCCGCCGAGCCACCGGAAGAGCCGCCCGGCACTCGCTCCAGATCCCAGGGGTTTTTCACCGGGCCGTAAAAACTCGTCTCGTTTGACGACCCCATGGCAAACTCGTCCATGTTGGTCTTGCCCAGCATAACGGCGCCCGCTTCCTTGAGTTTTAGCGTGACCGTCGCGTCATACGGCGCCTCGAAACTGTCCAGCATGCGCGAGCCGCAAGCGGTGCGGACACCCTCGGTACAGAAAATATCCTTGTGCAGGTAAGGGATGCCGGTCAGCAGGACGGCATCGCCGTTGCTCAACCGCTCATCGGCCGCCCCGGCTGCCGCCAGCGCGGCCTCGGCGGTCACTGTCACCACGCTGTTCAATTGCGGATCGTGGGCCTGGATGCGTGCCAGAAAGCTTTGCGCCAGCTCCACGCTGGAAAATTCGCCCGCCCGCAGGCCCTTGGCCAGCTCGGAAATAGTCTTTTGAAACATAGCTTACCCGTGTTATTCGATAACCTTGGGAACCAGGTACAGTCCTGCCTCGACACGCGGGGCGATACCCTGGAATTGCGCCCGCTGGTCGGTTTCCGAAACCTCGTCCGGACGCAGGCGCTGACTGGCCTCGACGGGGTGCGCCATGGGCTCGACGCCGGTCGTGTCGACCGCGTTCAGCTGTTCGACGAACGACAGGATATCGGACAAGTTGCGCGCGTAGAGTTCGTATTCCGATTCATCCACGCGCAGGCGTGCCAGTTGCGCGATCCTGCTGACGGCCTCTTTATCCAAAGACATGCGGGTAATCTCGTGTGACGGCTTCGGGAAAACGCAAAAGGTAGCATACTTGGGCGAGCCGTGGGTATGCGGGTGGCGCATACCCCTCGAATAAAGACGCAATCTGCTTGCCCGTTTGCACCCGGGTTGTGTTAGATTACAGGCTTTTATACCGCTAGGGATTCAGCCCTCCATGTTCAGAAGTCTGATGGGGATGTTCTCCAATGATCTATCCATTGATCTGGGTACTGCCAATACCCTGATCTACGTACGCGGCCAGGGCGTGGTGCTCGACGAGCCCTCGGTGGTCGCCATTCGCCAGGACCGTGGACCCGGCGGACCGAAAAGCATTGCCGCAGTGGGCGCCGAAGCCAAAGCCATGCTGGGCCGCACGCCGGGCAATATCACCGCCATCCGCCCGCTCAAGGAGGGCGTGATCGCCGATTTCACGGTTACCGAAAAAATGCTCCAGCACTTTATCCACAAGGTGCACGAAGCACGCTTCTTCCGTCCCAGCCCGCGCGTGCTTATCTGCGTGCCCTGTGGTTCGACACAGGTCGAACGGCGCGCCATCAAGGAATCGGCCGCCGGCGCGGGTGCGCGCGAAGTCTATTTGATTGAAGAACCCATGGCAGCCGCTATCGGCGCCGGCATGCCGGTGAACGAAGCCCGCGGCTCCATGGTGCTGGATATCGGTGGCGGCACCTCCGAAGTCGCCGTGATCTCGCTGAATGGCATTGTCTACTCATCGTCGGTGCGCATCGGCGGAGACCGTTTCGACGACGCCATTGTCAACTACGTACGCCGTAACTACGGCACGCTGATCGGTGAAGCCACCGCCGAACACATCAAGCAACAGATCGGCTCCGCCTACCCCGGCGCGGAAATGAAAGAGCTGGAGGTCAAAGGCCGCAACCTGGCCCAGGGCGTGCCGCGCAGCTTCACCCTGAACAGCAACGAGATCCTGGAGGCGCTTCAGGAGCCGCTGGCCGGCATCGTCGGTGCAGTGAAAACCGCGCTGGAACAGACGCCGCCGGAACTCGGCGCAGACGTTGCCGAACGCGGCATCGTGCTCACTGGCGGCGGTGCGCTGCTGCGTGATCTGGACCGGCTGCTGATGGAAGAAACCGGGCTGCCGGTGGTGGTTGCCGACGACCCGCTGACCTGCGTGGCCCGCGGTGGCGGTCGCGCCCTGGAACTGCTCGATGAGCGTGGTGGAGACGTGTTCGCGGTGGAATAGGCATCCCGCGGCCGCGCACACTGCCGGCCGGGCGACACAGGTGCTATCGCAAAACGCCCCGGAAAACGCTGACCAGCCGGGCCTTGCCGGCACACAGACGGCAGTGGCCGGGCTGTGTCATCGGGACACGCCCGCAGTGATCCAGTTCGAGGAAGAGGTCCACTATTAAACAGATTTTTACAGCCGGTCCCCCCCTGTTCGCCCGCTTGCTGGTTCTGGCCTCACTCTCTCTTGTCCTGATGACAGTCGATCACCGTCAGCATCATCTGGACGATGTGCGCGCGGCGCTCTCGGTACTGGTCTATCCGCTGCAGTTGCTGGTGGACCTGCCCGGCACAACCAGCGAATGGTTCCGCGAATCCCTGTCCACCCGACGCGGCCTCCAGGAAGAAAACGCCAGCCTTCGCACCCAGCAGCTGGTGCTCAATACCCAGTTGCAGAAACTCGAATCACTGGAAGCCGAAAACATGCGCCTGCGCGCCCTGCTGGATTCGTCCTTTCAGGTCGGCAAGCGCCCCATGCTCATCGCCGAACTGCTTTCGGTCGACATGGACCCCTACCGCCACCAGATCGAAATCAACAAGGGCAGCCTTGACCACCTCTATAACGGCCAGCCACTGCTCGACAGCCAGGGCATCATGGGACAACTGATTCATGTCGGCCCGTTCACCGCAACCGCCATGCTGATCACTGATCCCAGCCACGCCATCCCGGTGCAGATCAATCGCACCGGACTGCGTACCATCGCCCTGGGCACCGGCAGTATCGACCGGCTGGATCTACCGCACATTCCCACCAACGCGGACGTCCGTGTCGGGGACCTGCTGGTCAGCTCCGGACTGGGCGGTCGTTTCCCGCCCGGTTACCCGGTGGCCGAAGTGACCTCGGTCGAACAGGACCCGGGCAACACCTTTTCGACCGTGGAGGCGCGTCCGCGCGCCAATCTCGACCGCAGCCGCGAAGTCCTGCTGGTGTGGCCGCCCAAGCTGCTGGAACCGGCGGCGGGACCTGCGAGCGCCGCTGCCACGCCGGATAAAGCCACCGAAGGCGACACCAGCGGTGACAAGGCACCATGACGCTCACCCGGCACCACGGCGGCCTCATCATCCTGCTGAGTTTTGCAGCCGCCATGCTGTTAACCATCATACCGCTGCCCGACAGCCTGCGTACCCTGCGTCCTGACTGGATGGCATTGACGCTGATCTTCTGGTGTCTGGTACTGCCATACCGGGTCAGCGTCGGCTCCGGCTTCCTCGCCGGCCTGCTGCTGGACGTGCTGAGCGGCACGCTGCTCGGAGAGCACGCGTTGTCACTCAGCATCATCGCCTACCTGTGTGTGCGCCTGCACCAGCGTATCCGGGTCTATCCCATGTGGCAGCAGGCGCTAACGGTCATGGTCTTTCTCGTCCTGCACCAGCTGCTTACCTTGTGGATCGACAGCGTCATCGGCCGCCCCATGCCCTCGCTGGGCTACTGGCTGCCATCCCTGGTGGGGGCCGCCCTCTGGCCTTTCGTTTTTCAGCTGCTCACGTCGCTGCGTATCAATTTTTCGGTTCAGTGAGGCTTTTCGTTGCGGGTCACGATCAAGGACTACCTGTTTGAAAGCCACCTGTTCATGCAGCGCTCGGTGCAGGCGCTGGTGTTCGCCGGGCTGCTGATCGCCATCCTGGTCGGCCGTCTGGTATACCTGCAGGTCGTCGCCCACGAGCACTACATCACGCTATCCGACGACAACCGCATAAAGATCCTGCCGTTGCCGCCCAATCGCGGCCTTATTTTCGATCGCAACGGCATCATTCTCGCCGACAACCTGCCCTCCTACCGTCTGGAAATCACCCCCGAGCAGATTCACGATATGCCGGCGACACTGGATGAGCTGGCCAAGCTTATCGAGATCCGCGATGTCGACCGCAAGCGTTTCGACAGACTGCTCGCCCGCACGCCGGCCTTCAAACCCATTCCGCTGCGTTTTCACCTCAGTGACGAGGAAGTTGCCCGGTTCGCCATTGACCGCCACCGCTTTCCCGGCGTGGACATTGTCGCCGGCTTGTCGCGCCACTACCCTCACGGTCCGCTCGCGGCTCACGCGGTGGGCTATGTGGGACGCGTGGATGAACGCGATCTGCAACAGATTGACGCCTCCAACTACAGCGGCACCACCCATATCGGCAAAGTCGGCGTGGAAAGGACCTACGAAAACACGCTGCATGGCACAGTCGGCTACCGGCAGGTGGAAACCAACGCCGAAGGACGCGTGCTGCGCACGCTGGTACGCACGCCGCCTGTCCCGGGGAAAAACCTCTACCTCACGCTGGACGCCGAGTTGCAGCACGTGGCCGAACAGGCATTCGGCGAGCGCACCGGCGCGGCTATCGCCATCGACCCCGACAGCGGCGCGATCCTGGCATTTGTCAGCGAACCGACCTATGACCCCAATCTGTTCGTCAACGGCATCGACACCGATACCTACCAGGCATTGCAGGACGACGACAACCAGCCGCTTTTCAACCGCGGCCTGCGCGGCCAGTACCCGCCGGGCTCGACACTCAAGCCCTTCGTCGGCCTGGGCGGCCTGGAAACGGGAATTACCAGCGAAACCGCGCATACCTACTGCCCCGGTTACTACCAGCTGCCGGGCAAGGCCCGCAAATACCGCGACTGGAAGCGCGGCGGCCACGGCACCGTCGAACTGCGCAGCGCCATCGCCCAGTCCTGCGACGTGTATTTTTACGACCTGGCGCTGTCGATGGGCATAGATCGCCTGCACGACTACCTGGCGCAGTTCGGCTTCGGCAAACGCACGGGCGTCGACATCAGCGGCGAATTGCCCGGTCTGCTGCCGTCTCGTGAATGGAAGCGCGCCATGCGCAACCAGCCCTGGTTCCCGGGAGAAACCCTGATCACCGGCATCGGCCAGGGTTTTCTGCTGGCGACGCCGCTGCAACTGGCCAGCGCCACGGCGACGCTGTCGGAATACGGCCGGCGCATGAAACCACACATTGTCGCGTCAACGCAGATAAGCGACGATCCTGAACTGGCGCCGGTGATGAACGATCCGTTAATGTATATTCCCATCGAGGACCGCGAGCACTGGCACGCCGTGATCGACGCCATGCACCAGGTTGTGCAGGGACCACACGGAACGGCGCGCAAGGTCGGCCGCGACGCACCCTATGCCTTTGCGGGCAAAACCGGGACGGCGCAGGTTTTCGGCCTGAAGCAGGAGGAGAAATATGACGCCGCCAAGCTGGAGGAAAAACTGCGCGATCACTCCCTGTTCATTGCTTTCGCCCCTGTCGATGACCCGAAAATCGCTGTGGCGGTCATCGTCGAGAACGGCGGTAGCGGCAGCGCCGTCGCCGCCCCGATCGCGCGCACCATCATGGATGCCTACCTGATCAAATCGGACACAACACCATGAGTACACTCCTGGACAGCCACCGTGAAGACGCCAGCCGGCGGGACTGGCAGCATATCCTGCACCTCGACGCCATGCTGTTGTTCAGCCTGGTTGCGCTGTCGACGCTCGGCCTGTTCGTGCTGTACAGCTCGGCGGGCGGCGACGATCAGCTGGTATTGCGCCAGTGTATCCGCCTCGGCATCGCCTTTAGCGCCATGGCTATCGTCGCCCAGCTGCGCACTCAGTGGGTACAACGCTGGACACCCTGGCTCTACAGCGTGGGCCTGCTGTTACTGCTCGCGGTACTGGCGGTAGGCGATGTCGGCAAGGGCGCCCAGCGCTGGCTGGATCTCGGCTTTGTGCGCTTCCAGCCCTCCGAAATGATGAAACTCGCCGTACCCATGATGGTCGCCTGGTACCTGTCAGACAAGCGTCTGCCACCCTCACCGGGCCGGCTGTCGATCGCCGGGGCGCTGATCGTCGTGCCGGTATTGCTCATCGCCAAACAACCCGATCTCGGCACCTCTTTGCTGATCGCCAGTGCGGGCTTCTTCGTGCTGTTCCTCGCCGGCCTGTCCTGGAAGCTCCTGGGCGGCCTGACGCTGCTGGCCGGCGCCGGCGCGCCGGTATTGTGGCATTTCATGCGCGACTACCAGCGGCAGCGGGTTATCACCTTCCTCAATCCCGAACAGGACCCGCTCGGCGCAGGTTATCACATCATCCAGTCGAAAATCGCCATCGGCTCGGGCGGACTGTTCGGCAAAGGCTGGCTGAACGGCACCCAGGCGCACCTTGAGTTTCTGCCGGAGCGGTCCACCGACTTCATTTTCGCCGTACTGGGCGAAGAATTCGGCCTGTTCGGCATTGGCGTGTTGCTGGTTATGTACAGTTTCATCATCGTCCGCTGCATTTACATCGCCACCCAGGCGCAGGATACCTACAGCCGGCTGCTCGGTGGCAGCCTGGCAATGACGTTTTTTATCTATATCATTGTCAATACCGGCATGGTGACCGGGCTGCTGCCCGTCGTAGGCCTGCCGCTGCCCATGGTAAGTTACGGTGGCACGTCGATGGTGACGCTGATGGCCGGTTTCGGTATGCTCATGTCCATCCATACACACAGGAAACTGCTACCTACATAGGGAAGCGCGGTGTCAATAAAGCGAAGCACAATTACATGGTTAAGCCTGGTGGCAGGCCTGCTGATCGCAACCCCGGGTTGCGCGGGCGATTTTCAGGACAACGCCCAGGTCAGGACGTTTATCGACGATATGGTCAAACGTCACGGTTTTGAACGCGAACAGCTGGTGGTACTGTTTGACCAGGCCAGGAAACGTGATGACATCCTCGAGGCCATCGCGCGTCCGGCGGAGAAAACCAAGCCCTGGTACGAATACCGCAAGATTTTCGTCACACCGGAGCGCATCCAGGGCGGTGTCGAATTCTGGAAAGACAATGCCGCCAGACTGGAGCGGGCCGGGAAGCATTTCGAGGTCGATCCGGCCGTCATTGTCGCCATTATCGGCGTGGAAACCCGCTATGGCAGGCACACCGGTTCCTACCGGGTGATCGATGCGCTGTCGACACTGGCGTTCGACTACCCGCCGCGCAGCAAGTTCTTTCGTTCCGAGCTCGAACAATTCCTGATCCTGACGCGCGAGGAAGATGTCGATGCCACGACGGTAAAAGGCTCCTATGCCGGTGCCATGGGCTACGGCCAGTTCATTCCCTCCAGCTACCGGAACTATGCGGTCGACTTCAGCGGCGACGGCAAACGCAACCTGTGGAACGACCTGGACGACATCATCGGCAGCGTGGCCAACTATTTTCACCGCCACGGCTGGACAGCCGGTGCGCCGGTGGCCGCGCGGGTCACCAGCGGACTGCCGGTCGACGGCGTCAAGGTCTCCGACGACCTGAAACCAGGCGAGACCACGGCCGGCGACTTTTTCGCCAAGGGGGCCGTGACCAGCCCGAAGCTGCCCGCCGATCTGCCGGTCGCCCTGCTGGAACTCGAACAGGCCGATGGCCCCGAATTCTGGCTGACCGGCAAAAATTTCTATGTAATCACGCGCTACAACCGCAGCCCGCTGTATGCGATGGCTGCCTATCAGCTAAGTGAAGCGATACGCGATGCTTACCGGAAAGAAGCTCACTGACAGGGCGCACAGCGCTTACGGGCCCGCGCTGATCGGCCTGGCCCTGCTGGTGAACGGATGCGCCAGCGACCCCCAGGCAGGCCGCTATGCGCAGGCCCACGACAGCGCACCACAGCGGCATGTCAACCTTGCGGATGTCCAGGACGCGGTGCCCCGGGCCGAGCCGCTCAGCCGCTATGGGAATCCGCGGTCGTACGTCGTTCGGGGCACGCGCTACCGCACCCTGAGCAACAGCAAGGGCTACACCGAGCGCGGCATTGCCTCGTGGTACGGCACCAAGTTTCACGGCCATCGCACATCCAGTGGCGACACCTACGACATGTACGGGATGTCTGCCGCCCACAAAACCCTGCCGCTGCCGACCTACGCACGGGTCACCAATCTGCAGAACGGCAAGTCGGTCGTTGTAAAGATCAATGACCGCGGACCATTCCACGAAAACCGCCTGATCGACCTGTCTTACGCCGCCGCCGCGCGCCTGGGGATACTGGGCAAGGGCACCGGGCTGGTCGAAGTCGCCGCCATCAATCCGGCCACCTACCACAAAGTCCCTGCGAAGCCTCGTATTGCGGCGAGCCAGCCGAAAGTCGCCCACGCCGCAACGGCGGCGCAGGCAACCGACCAGCCGCTGTTGCACGAGCCGACGCTGTACCTGCAGGTGGGCGCTTTTCACAACCGCAGCAATGCCGAGCGGCTGCAGTCACAGCTCAGCCGGGTCGACTTGCCCGCAGGGCTGACAATCAGCGAAAGCACCACCGACAATCAGCGCGTCTACCGGGTCCGTATCGGACCGTTGGCCAGCGTCGAAACCGCCGACCAGTTGACCCAGTTGCTGGCCGATCATGGTATTCGCTCCCCGCGGGTGGTCATCGACTAGGCGACGCCTGCGGTGTTCGAGATTCTGCCACATTATCCCGTCCCCCGCAGATGGCCAATGCCACAATTGAAAAACCTGCCGCAAGCGCCGACAATAGGCGGCCAATCCAGCAAACAGTAGGACTCATGCAGACATTCCGACATTTCACTGTCCTGTTAGGCCTTTTCAGCTTTATTTTTACCGCTGCCGTCCAGGCCGCGACCCCGATCCCCAAGCCACCAGAGGTGGGCGCCAAGGGCTACCTGGTGGAAGATTTTCTCAGCGGCCAGGCCATCGCCGCGAAGAACGCCGACGAGCCGCTCGAACCCGCCAGTATCACCAAGCTGATGAGCGCCTATGTGGTTTTTACGGAAATCCGTGACGGCTCCCTGTCGCTGTCGGACAAGGTGCGTATCAGCGAAAAGGCCTGGCGCACGCCCGGTTCGCGCATGTTCGTCGAGGTCAACTCCCAGGTAACCGTCGCGGATCTGATCAAGGGCATGATCGTCGAGTCGGGTAACGACGCGACCGTCGCACTCGCCGAACAGGTTGCCGGTAGTGAAGACAGTTTCGCCGCGCTCATGAACCAGCACGCGCAGCGCCTGGGCATGACGCACACCCACTTCGTCAACAGCACCGGTCTGCCCGACAAGGAACACTACACAACAGCACGCGATATCGTCCGCGTCGCCCGTGCACTTATCAAGGAATTTCCGGAGTATTACCGCTGGTACTCGGAGAAAAAATTCACCTACAACGACATAACCCAGTACAACCGCAACAAGCTGTTGTGGCGCGACGAGTCGGTCGACGGCATGAAGACCGGCCACACCGAGTCGGCCGGCTATTGCCTTGTCACCTCCGCAGAGCGCGACGGCATGCGCCTGATCAGCGTGGTGCTTGGCACCAAGAGCGAAGAGGCGCGCGCGGATGCCAGCCAGTCGCTGCTCAACTACGGGTTCCGTTTTTTTGAAACGCACAAGTTGTACGATGCCGGCAAGAAACTGACAAGCTCGCGCGTGTGGAAAGGCGCGACGGAGAACGTCGATCTGGGGCTGCGCGATACGCTGTATGTCACGATTCCGCGTGGCGAATACAAGCACCTCGACGCCAGTATGCAGCTGCACGAAAAAATCATCGCCCCGGTCAGCAACGGCCAGGCGCTGGGCGACGTGGTCATCCGTCTGGGCGATCAGACGGTCGCCGACAAGAACCTGGTTGCACTGCAACCGGTCGCGGAAGGCAGTTTCTGGCAGCGCATCGTCGACGAAGCGCTGCTGTACTTCGAATAGCGTGCCAACGGTCTACCTGAACGGGGCCTTCCTGTCTCAGGAAGAGGCCTGCATCCCGGTCACCGACCGCGGCTTTCTGTTCGGGGACGGTGTCTACGAGGTCATTCCTGCCTATGGCGGCCGTCTGTTCCGCCTGCCGCACCACCTGCAGCGCCTGCAAAACAGCCTCGACGGCATTCGCCTGGAAAACCCGCTGTCGGCCGGCGAATGGGAAGACGTGCTCAATACGCTCCTGACACACAACCGTGATCAGGGTGGAACGGATAACGACCAGGGCGTGTACCTGCAGGTGACACGCGGCAGTGCCGCAAGACGCGATCACAGCTTTCCGGCAACTATCACACCGACGATCTACGCCGCCAGTAGCCCCATCCCGCCCCTGGACCCGACCATCGAGCACAACGGTGTAGCGGCCATTACGCTGAACGATATCCGCTGGCAGCGCTGCGACATCAAGGCCATCACCTTACTGGCGAACGTGCTGCTGCGCCAGCAGGCCGTCGAGCAGGGCGCGGCGGAAGCCATCCTGGTCCGCGACGGACAGGTGATCGAGGGCTCCTCCAGCAATATTTTCGCGGTCGTCAACGACACCATCATAACGCCGCCGAAAAGCGAGCGCATGCTGCCGGGAATCACCCGTGATCTGGTTCTGGAACTTGCCGATAAGCACCAGTTGCCCCATCGTGAGACCGATGTCGATGAGATCATGCTGGCGCAGGCCGACGAAGTGTGGATAACCAGTTCAACGCGTGAAATCGTGCCGGTTACCCAATTGAACGGACGCAGTGTCGGTGACGGCCGACCGGGGGAGGTCTGGAAAACCATGAGCAGGCATTACCGCGCCTATAAGACCGCGGTCCGCGAGGGACTGGCGGACTAGCAGACACAGCCTTCCGGTCGACGGCGGCGGCACGGATTATTCAAACACACCTTGCAGATACCAGCCCTGCTCCCCTGTGAGTTCGCGGTAGACCCAGTAACTTGAACCGGCCGGGTTGGTGGCAATGTAGTAATCGCGCGCCACGTCCTTTCCGTCCCACCAACCGGATTCGATGCGCTCGCGGCCGGTTTCCAGTTGCAGCTCGCCATGCAGTTGCGGACGGCCATTGCGGGTTTTGAGCGGCCGCGCAACGGACAACAGCCACAGCGGCCTTTGCCGGCCGTTGTTGTCGGTCCGGCTGTCGCCGGGATCGGTATAACGCCAGGCGTATTCAGGGCGGTGTTCGGCAACAGCGCTGATACCGGTGACGGCGCCATCGCCGAGCCGGGCACGCAGATGATCGAGCAGATTGAGCCGTTCCGGTTTGCCGCTGCTGCCGAACAGGTCCGGCGAGTCGGCATCGAGAGCAAGCACCTCATCGGCGCACAGTTCGACTTCGATGACCGGCAGGGGAAGTTCAAGGCGCTCCAGGCGCTCACGAAACAGGCTGGTGAGTTGTTCGCTGTCACGGCCGGGTTTGCGCGTTTCCAGGCTAACGCGGGTGACTCGTTGTTCGCGGTGTTGCAGACACACATCGACTCGCTGTACGCCGGCGCCCTGCCCCCCTAACCAGCCACACAGTTCCAGCAACAGACGTTGCAGGGCAAACAGCAGCGCCTGCGCCTGGCCGACTTCGGCCGGTAATTGCAGGCGGCGCCTGAAGGTTTGCGGCGGCTGGTACAGCTCCTGTGGATGCGGGCAACGGCCAAGCATCCGATCCAGGTACAACAGGCTTTGCTGACCAAAGCGGCGCGCCAGCCCGTCGCGGGGCAGACGCAGCAGGTCACCAAGCTGGCGCACTCCCATGCCATCAAGGCGATCTATCAGTACCTGCTCCCAGTCGAGCACCGATACCGGCAGCGGAGACAGTGCGGCGGCCAGCTGCTGATGGGCCTCGATATGTTGTTCGCTGTTGCAACGCGCCAGGCTCAGGGCGGCCAGCGGTGTCGGCGCACCGGCAAGACGCGTCAGGTAACCGAGGCCGGCCAGACCGCAACGCACCTTGTCCAGCAAGGCCGGCCATCCGCCAAACAGCGTGAAGCTGCCCTGCACCTCGAGCAACAGCGCATCGGGCGGATAGAGACTGACCTGGGAGCTGAATTGATAGCTCCAGGCAGCAAGCGCATGCAGGGCGGCCCGCTCGGCGTTGAGATCACGCGGCTGGATGATTAAATCGTGCGCCAGGGCACGCGCAGCGGCCACACTGATGCCGGGCTGTATACCGCGTGCGTGGGCAGCCGGATTACACAACAGCACACTGGAGCGTCGTCCGCTGTGGCTGACTGCCAGTGGCTGCGGTTCACTGCTGCCGCGGCTGAAAACATCCAGCGGCAGTTGTGGCACGCGAATGCAGAGCCAGTGCGCCATACTGCAGAGAAGTGTCGAGGTGTACCGGTCCGGCGGCCCAGCCACCCCGGCGTTTGAGGATGGATACCGACAGGTTGCCATCGGTATGCGTGTCCAGCTGAATGCGCAGGGCGGCGGGCGACGGCCGTTTAGCAAAGCGCTCGGCGCGGAACAGGAACCCCAGCGCATCGCCGGCCTCGGCGGCCAGCTGCAGGCGCCGCATCACGCCGGCATCATCCAGCGTCGGCCATGCCAGTACCGCACTGCAATTACCGGAACGCAGACTTTGTTCGACAGCCCACAGACCATCCTGCCGGGCCCCGGGGTGAACCAGCAACACGCGGGACAAATCAACACCGGCTGACACCAGCGCAGGCGCATAGGGAATGTGCGGCGGCGCCACCCAGCAGATCCAGCGGTCGTCGTGGCTGAGCTGCGCCAGCGCCGGCATCAGCAGGCGCAGGGCACCGATGCCCTGGCGCGGCATGAGAATCTCGGTCAGCGCACCCTGCGGCCAGCCGCCCCCGGGCAGCAAAGTATCGAGCTCGCTGTAACCGCTGGGCACAGCGCTGGCAGCGGCGGTCAATCGGCCACCGCGCCAGACATCGGCGCGCTGTAAGAGATGGTCGAGACTCATAATGACTGGTTACGCAGGATGCCGACACCCAGGCCTTCGATATCCAGCGACTGCTGGCGCAGGTCGACACGGATGGGTTCGAAGTCCTCGTTTTCTGGCAGCAGATACACGATGGAACCCCGGCGACGGAAGCGCTTGACGGTGACTTCGTCATCCAGGCGGGCGACCACGATCTGGCCGTTTTGCGCTGTGCGGGTACGGTGCACGGCCAGCAGGTCACCGTCCATGATACCGATATCCTTCATACTCATGCCGCGCACCCGCAGCAGGTAGTGGGCACGCGGGTGAAACAGCGCGGGGTCGACGGGGTAATGATCCTCGACATGTTCCTGGGCAAGGATAGGTTCACCCGCCGCCACCCGGCCGATCACCGGGATACCTTCCGGTTCCCCCTCACCCTCAAGCACGCGGATACCGCGCGAGGAACCTTGCAGTAACTCGATATAACCCTTGCGCTCCAGGGCACGCAGGTGTTCCTCGGCGGCATTGGGCGAACGAAAACCGAAGGCCTCGGCAATTTCCATGCGCGTGGGCGGATAACCTTCGTCGTAGATATATTCCTGTATCAGGGCCAGGATTTCCGCCTGGCGCGGCGTCAGATCGTCCATTGAGTCACCTGCTGGTTATTTATCCAGTGTACTGTGATTATATACAGGTGTTCGATGGATGCAAGCGTAGAGCGACACAAAAAATGAGATTCGCGCCATATAAAGTGAGATCGTGCGCCAGATAAAATGAGATTTCGTGGGAAACCGGAATAAAGGGGACAGGCTGAGCTACGAGTCACCGGCGGTGGTGGCGCCGACGAGTGCTGAACTCACTCACCTGACCCATACCCTCGCGCGGCGCGTCGGCCGTTTCCTGGAGCGGCTGTGTCGCGCTATATTGCCAGGCCAGCGGTTTCTGAAAAGCGGCTATCGCTGACGCCGTATGGAAATGTGCGTTACCAGCTCAAGACCCCGTACCGTGAAAGCTTGCCCCGCGAGCGTAGCGAGTGCTTTGGGCATGGCACCACGCATGTCATCTTCGAACCCCTGGATTTTATCGCCCGGTTGGCCGCTCTGGTACCGAAGCCCCGCGTCAATCTAACCCGTTTTCATGGTGTTTTCGCACCGAACTCTGCGCAAAGACGGCGAAGCAGCAGGCAATGGATGGCGAATTACCGATGGATCCGAGCAAAGAGGGCGTTTATCCTTCCTAGCGTGGCCGGTTGTAGTGGTCATCCTGGACGGGCATGACATAGACACAGCCGCTGATGGTCATTCGGCTAGCATTCAGGCGTAACGCCGCAAACGCTGCGAGAACTCCACCAGCGGCCCGATGTTGCTGGCCTCGGCGCGCTGGCACCACTCCTGGAGCTGTCTAACAAGCTGCTCCCGGGAAGCCATGGAGCGTGCCCACAAGGCGATCAGTTCGCGGCGCATCCGATAGGCAGTCTGTAGTGCCGGCAGCTGCGCTAAGGTCTGCTCGACCCGCGCGCGCTCGGATTCAGAGAGCCTGCTTTCGTCGCGATATAAATAGTCCTTCAGGGTTTTCAGTACCCGCGCCTGCTCGGGTGCCCGGCGGCGCAGCTCAACCAGCTCCGCGCGATAGGTGCGCCTGAGTGATCGGGCATATCGCACCAGGACATCGTAGTGATTACTCAGTACCGCCTGTAACGTCTCGACATCCACTACCGGTTTGGTCTCGGCGAAGCGTGGCGTCGGGGCTATCCGTTTCACGCGCGCCAGTCCCAGCGCTTCGAGAATTCGAATATAAAGCCAGCCGATATCGAGCTCGTACCAGCGGCAAGACAGTTTCGCCGATGATGGAAAGGTATGATGGTTGTTGTGCAGCTCTTCGCCGCCGATCAGGATGCCGAGCGGTACGATATTAGTGCTGGCATCCGGTGTAGGCCAGTTACGATAGCCCCAGTAGTGGCCGATACCGTTGATCACACCCGCTGCCCAGAAGGGAATCCACACGATTTGAGTTACGAATATGAGCCCTCCTGGAACGATACCGAATAAGCAGAGGTCGATCACGCCGAGCAGTACCACCCCGAGCTTGGCGAAGCGCGAGTAAACCGTACGCTCGATCCAGTCGTCCGGAGTCGCGTGACCGTAGCATTCGAGGGTAGCCGGATTACGGGACTCTCTGACATATAAAAACACTCCCCCCCAAAGCACCCGATTGATACCCCATATCTGCGGGCTATGCGGATCTTCCGGGGTGTCGCATTTGGCGTGATGTTTGCGATGAATGGCAACCCATTCTTTCGTCACCATGCCAGTGGTCAGCCACAGCCACAGCCGGAAGAAGTGGCTTACCAACGGATGCAGAGCGAGGGCGCGGTGCGCCTGGCAGCGGTGCAAAAATACCGTAACCGCGATAATGGTAATATGCGTCAACACCAGCGTGATTAGCACATAAGCCCACCACGGCAAGCTAAGGACACCGGCAGAGAGCAGGGCTTCCATAATTTTTCCTCACAAGGTCGAGCTAAACGCTCAATCAAACATAAGTTCAGCCTGCGATTGTGTCTGTGCGCTGCCGTACATAAGGTCATCGTTCGGCGCTTTGCCTGCCTAGATTCCGCGTCAAAACACTTCTAACTCTCCGTCCGTATATCAATCCGCATGCTATACGGACGGGTTTTTCATAACATGCTGAATCAGGAAATGAATCTGACGATGATTAGAAAAATCTTATGTCTGCTAAGGCTGACCGCTGGGTCAGCCTGATACCTGTTAGCTAGCCCAACCCCTGCGACATCTTGAGTCGTCATTGCGGGGTCCTAGAATAGCGTTTCAATTTACTTCCCTTAATCGAGTGTAAAGATGGTGATCCTATGCGCATCAACATAAAGCCTCTGGCCTTCCTTACGGGTTGCATCTTCCTGACAGGGCCCGGTCTCGCTGACGCCCAGTCAAAGGACCCCGTCCCGCCGTCCATCGTAACGCCGGACAAGATGGGGCCCATCGCCGCCATCGGGATCTTCAAGGGCAAGCCATTCGCGCCCGATGCACGCATGAAGAAGATTCTCACGGAGGCGCTGGAGGTGGCCAACGCCACTTCGCGCACTCTGTTCATGAGTCCATGAGATCGTTCCTGGTACTACTACAGCGATGCCAACTGGCAGAACATGCTGTTCGCCACCGGCTACGAATTTGAGACGCCCATTCCGATGATCACGAAGGAGGGAGTCAAGCCCTTTCCGACAACGGGCTATCGACAGCTGGATGCGCGCCAGGCCTTCTTCTATGGTGTCACGGGAATCACGCCAGCGATGGCAATGCGGCTGACGGGCATCGGCTCTACCTATCTGTGGACCGTGGTGGATGCCCAGAATAACTACTTCGATGGCTCCAAGACCTACAAGGTCACACTGCCAAAGAACATTCCCGCCGAGAAATTCTGGTCTTTCACGCTGTACGGCACGATGACCCGATCGATGCGCGACACGCCGCAGCGCTATCCGCGCGCCGGCAGCCAGAGCTATCCATCACCGGCAGCCCAGGCGGCGGCCGATGGCTCGACGACGATATACTTCGCACCGACCCAACCGGCCGGTGTGCCGCGCGGAAACTGGATCCAGACCATCCCGGGCAAGAGCTTTATTCCGGCGCTACGCCTGTACAGTCCGCTCGAGTCGTTCTTCGACAAGCAGTGGCGACCGAGCGAGGTCGAGTTGGTTGACTGAACGAGGCCAGCTAACAAGCGGCGATGAAGCAGACGGGCGCCCGCAGCTTATCGCATTAATGTCCTGTTCTGCGGCAAACAAGACAGCCAAAGAATTGCCGGCAATATCTTCTTTTGGACGAACCAGGAAGAACAAGAACCCCGCCTCAGCGCGGTTTTCTGTTTCTGGGAATGTCCGCTCACCGGTTGAACCCGCCGCCGTTTTAAGACCTTCCCGCGTTAACACGAAACACCACGCAATCTAACTTTATCTGTCGTATTTATCAGAAAATCTCATTTTATCTGACGCCCAATCTCATTTACCGTGGCGCAATGTTTTCTAAGGGCCTGCATTCGAGCAACCTGGAATCTCATATTTGGCGTCGCTCTACGGTAATTGGAAAACGGCGCTCCTGGCCGACCTTCACCCTTTAGCGTCGGGCTACCGGCGCTATTCTTCCCGCGGAACAGATGGCTTTCCTGAAAAAAAGCCCTTCAGTCGCTGCAAAATAGTCCTCGACTGCCGCTCCGGCGATAACGCCGGCGGCTGGTACACGCTGACTGACGTCGGCCGCCGGTATTCGGGCCTCACCGTGACCGACACCATGTCCACGATGTCCTGCAACGCCAGCAGCCGCTCGTCGCGGGGCCGGACACGCAAACCGCGCTCAACATAGCGTTTCGCCCTGACTTTATCCTGGCGCTGAATCGCATACCTGGCGAGTTCGATATAACGCCCCACAATCTTGTCCAGTCCACTGAGCGCGTCCGCATTGCCGGGCTCCAGTGCCAGCACCTGCTGGTAATAACTGTAGGCGTTGTTCTGTTTCGGAATCATCAACCGGTCTTCACCCAGGGCCGCTTCTGCCAGCGCGATCAGATCGCCGGTTTTCTTGCTGAGCGAAACAGCCACCGGCACCGGTTCCTGTCGAACCGACAGCGGCTGCGCCGGATCGGCCGCGACGGGCGACTCGGCGAGTGCCACCTGGCCGGGTACATCGTCCACCGGGTTGTCGGTATCGGGATTTACACTATCCGGCACAACCGGGGATTGCGTAGCCGGCGTCCCCCTCCCTGGTCGAGAACTGTCTGACGGCGCTACAGGGGCGCTTTCCGACAAGGCACCGGCAAACGCTGTGACACCTCCCTCGCCGGCAGCCGCATCGGCCACCGCCGCCGCTGAGGCCTCGACAGCCGCTGCCGATACCGGTCCAAGTTGTCGCGACACCTCACTGCTCGCATCGCCGCTGGGTTGCTCATGCGCCACGGCGCCGTCCCGCGCCTGACCCCGCACCTGTGCAGATACAGCAATGGCAACATCTTCCTGCCGCAACAGCGGCCGCCCATCCCGGGGATCGACCGACTCGCTGCTGGCATGGCCCTGGGTGGACAGTCCGGGTTGCAAGGGCTGCGAATTCACAACAAACAAACTCTGCTGCCGAGCGTCGCGCTGCTCCATATATGACGTTATAGCTGCAACCGACACCGTAACCGCTGCCACCACAGCGAACAACGCCGCCGGCGTTTCCTGCAGTTTGAGCAGTTCGCGCACCACCGGGGCCAAAAGCCGACCGCCTCCGCGGCGCGCCCTGTTCCAGACGGGATGCGCCGACTGGGCTCTATGGGGTTCGTCGAATTGGCGCCAGTCGCGTATTTGTCCAACTGCCATGTCACGGCCCTCCGGGGGCCAGTGTCCGCGTTGCGCAGAAGCGGTCGAGCCTTTTTCCACGCTCGAAACCACCGTCAGCTCGCGGCGCTCGCGCGCGGGCTTGGGCGCGCGAACCGCCAACCCGGACAAGGCCGCCCGATCATGGCGCAACGCCGCTGCCAGCGCCGGGTCTGCGGCCATGTCATCCAGCGCGTTATTTCCCCTGGCTACGGGGGCGAGCTGTTCCTCGTCCAACTCGTCCGCTATACCAACCACATCATCCCTGTCCAGGGTATGCTTGTTTTCCATAAATCCCTGCAACATGAGCCGGGTGCAGATCTTGTTGATGTGACGCGGCGTGCCGCCGCTGTACTGGAAAATGGCGAGAACGGCCGCCCCCGTCAGTTCGGGATCGCCCGACCAGCCGGCCCGGCAGAGACGGTGGTGTATATAATCTTTGGTCTCGGCAAGCCCCATCGGTTCGAGTCGACAGGCTCCGATCACCCGTTGCTGCAATTGCTCCATGTTGGGCTCACGCATAACGCTGCGCAGTTTCTCCTGTCCGACCAGGAATATCTGCAGCAAGGGACGCGCACCTTCGGCCAGATCCGCCAGCAGACGCAGTTCCTCGAGCGCGCTGTGCGAAAGACTCTGGGCCTCGTCAATGACCAGCAACACCCGCTGTCGGCGGTGCATCAGTGTGGAGAGATGCTGCGCTATCCGTCTTAGCAGGGTTGCCTTGTCGAGATTCTCGGCTTCGACGCCGTAGACGTAAGCAACCGAACGCAGCAGATCGGTTGCTTTAATGTTGGCGGCCGCGATCTTCGCCGCCACGACGTTGCCGGTTTCGAGTTCCTTGAGGAAGCCCTCGACAAGGGTCGTCTTGCCCGCCCCCGCGCGCCCCGTCACGATGATAAAACCCTCCCCCAGATCAAAGGCGTATTGCAGATAAGCACGAGCCTGCTCGTAGCCTGAATGGTTGAAGCAGAATCTGGGATCCGGGGTCAGCCTGAAGGGCGTGGCGCTCAGATGGTAAAAGGTCTCGTACATAGGCTATCTAACAACTCGTATGCCGATCCCTCGACTATTTCCACTTATTCTCTGCCGTAAAGCAGCCCCATACGGTAAAGATAGTACAACAATCGTCTGACCCGGAGTCCGGCATAGTCGCGCCTGCCAGGACAGGCGGCCACAGCCCGGGGCAGTGTGTCTCGCGCCAAAAGGCTCCGCCCGGCGGGCATAGGCAACTATATGATTTTATATAAAATATGCCTCACTACTAATAAAACCCCTAGAGGCACACTGCCCTATTGGCGTGCTCCCCGGGATGGCCGTCGACCCACTGCCTCCCGGCGGGTATCCTAACCGCGCAAGGGCGATTATTATTGTCGCCTCCCCAGCATCCGACGATATTTGCATGACAGCCAGCAGCCATCCCATTCGCCGTCACCACACCCGGGCCGTCACGGTCGGTTCGATTGTGGTCGGTGGCGACGCCCCCATCGTCGTACAATCCATGACCAACACGGACACGGCCGATGTCGAAGCCACGGCCCGCCAGGTTACGCAGCTCGCCCAGGCCGGGTCCGAGCTGGTACGCATTACGGTGAACAGCGAGGAAGCCGCCGCCGCGGTTCCACGTATCCGCGACCAGCTGGACGCACAGGGCGTCGATGTCCCCCTGATTGGCGACTTTCATTTCAACGGCCATAAATTACTGGCCAGATACCCCGCCTGCGCCGAGGCGCTGGCAAAATACCGCATCAACCCCGGCAACGTAGGGCGCGGAAAAAAAAGAGACGAACAGTTCGCCACCATGATCGATACCGCCTGCCGCTACGACAAGCCGGTGCGTATCGGCGTCAACTGGGGCAGCCTGGACCAGGAGCTGGTAGTGCGGCTGATGGACGAGAATACCCAACGCGCCGAACCCGGAGATACGCACGAGATTATTCACCAGGCCATGGTAGCCTCGGCACTGGAGAACGCAGAGCGCGCCGAAGAACTGGGTCTCGGCAAGGACAAGATCATTCTGTCGGTGAAAATGAGTGGCGTGCAGGACCTCATCGCCGTCTATCGCAGCATTGCCGAGCGCTGCGAGTATGCCCTGCACCTCGGTCTTACCGAAGCGGGTATGGGCGCAAAAGGCATCGTGGCATCGACCGCGGCACTGGCAGTTTTGCTGCAGCAGGGCATCGGCGACACCATTCGTATATCGCTGACACCGGAGCCCGGTGGCAGCCGCAGTCAGGAAGTTATTGTGGCCCAGGAGATCCTGCAATCCATGGGACTGCGCTCCTTTACCCCCAGCGTGGTTGCGTGTCCGGGCTGCGGGCGCACTTCCAGCGACTACTTCCAGAAACTCGCGCGCGACATCCAGGACTACCTGCGCGACCAGATGCCGGCATGGCACTCGCGTTATCCGGGCGTCGAGAACATGACCGTGGCCGTGATGGGTTGCGTGGTCAACGGCCCGGGCGAAAGCAAACACGCCAATATCGGCATCAGCCTGCCCGGCACCGGCGAGCGTCCGGTGGCACCGGTATACGTCGACGGGGAAAAAACAGTGACCCTGAAAGGCGAGCACATTGCCGAAGAGTTCCAGCGACTGGTAAACGACTATGTGGAAAAGATGTACGGTTAGCGATACCGGCGACCAACCAACTCAACCCGCAAGCACGCGTCCGTCGCACCAGCCGACTGCCTCCCCTTTGCTATTCATGAAACGGCGTGTTTTGCGCTGAAACCGGGGAACGGCCCGGCTGCAGGGATCGCTCATCCGGCGCCGCCGCAGACACCAGCCCCGGCCGATCACTTGCCCGTCCGTCGAAAACCCGGCAGATCTGCGCCAGCTCCCGGCAACCACGGGGCAGGATCTCTATTTTGTCGTCCTGCCGGCAAATCCAGTTGTTGCGCTCAAACGCGTCTAACAATTCGGCCTCGCGGGCGAAAAAATGCTCGAAGCGGATGCCCCATTTGTTTTCGATAGCCGAGACCCGGATACAGAAGGACGCCAGCGTCATGGCGATGATTTCGCGCCTCAAGACATCGCCGTCTTCAAGTTCCGTACCCTGGACCACAGGCAGGACTCCGTCATCCAGGCAGGCCGAGTAGCTTGGCAACGACGCCGCGTTGATCCCGTAAAACTCGCACACTGCCGACATCGCCCCCGGACCGACCCCGATCACGTCCGGATGCTTCAGTTCGCTGTAACCCAGCAAGGTCCAGTAAAGGCTGTCACTGGCCCTGGACCGCCACCAGCTGTCGGCGTCGCGCAAGTACCAGTCCAGTCCGATATTCCTGTAGCCGAACGCCGTCATATGTGCGTCGAAGGCGCTGCGGTCTTCGCCCTCGGGCACAAACACGCGGATGCGATCCGGTTGCACGCCAGACAACAGGGCCTCTACGGTCTGTGCACTATCGGGCCGATCTTTGCGCAAATGCCGCAAGTCGACAATCGTTTTACTGAAACCAAGCTGTTGCGCATACTGCACGGCTTCGCTCAGCCGATCGAAGTCGTTCACCTTGCCGGGCCGGGCCGCGGGCGCGTAGCGGATATGGTTGATCCCCAACGCACGTAACAGACGAAGTCTTTGCAGCGAAGGAAGCGCGTCGCCAACGCAGGCGCACCAGCTATTGAAGCTGTCCGGGTTGACAAAGAACGAAGACTGGATTGTCGACACCAGCCGGTAGAGCTGATCCTCGCTCCACTGGTTGGCGATCGAACCGGCCAAAATCAGCTGTCTCAAGGGCCTGTCAGCGTCGAACAGCCTCCCCTGCAGCCGCAGCTCATGTTCGATCACACGGGACTCGTTCAGGTGAGCACGCGATACGCCTGACGACACCGGCGCACCGGACGCTTCGTTCTGAACATACACCGCCAACGGCGCGGGCACCGGATCTCCATTGCTCTGCTCCACCCAGTCACGGTAATCGTCCGCACCATAGTCGCGCGAAAACGTGTGAAGCGCGGGATACAGACCGCAGGGCCGTTCCACAACTTCGGGCGCGCTTATCCGGCCGCTGATTCTGTCTTCGCTATACTCCATGGTCTGCCATTCATCTTGGGCTGCGGGCACATACTAGACAGACGCGGGGTCAGCGGCCTTGATACAGATCAACCCCTTGGGCGGGGACTGGAGTCAGCGGAGAGCGACAGACGGGAAAACGGGGCTGACAATCGGTGTTCCGGTTTCTGTTCACCGCGGCGTATAGACAGTACAAGGCTGCTCCTTTCTG
>JAJDOI010000233.1 GCA_022340245.1 Thiogranum sp. | reverse complement strand
ATTCAAAAACTGACCCAATGGGTGTTGCGCAGGGCGCTGGAGCAACTGGCGAGCTGGCGCTGTGCGGGTATCGACGTCGGCGTTGCGGTTAATCTTTCCACCCATGATCTGCAGGATTCCTCTCTGCCCGACATGGTCGGTCGCTTGCTCACAGCCACCGGTACTGCGCCTGAAAAATTGACCCTCGAGATAACCGAAAGCGCCATGATGCGCGACCTGGCGCGTGCAACTGTTCTGCTGTCGCAGATAAAGCGGATGGGTGTCGGAATAGCTATCGATGATTTCGGTACGGGCTTTTCATCATTGTCCTATCTCAAGAGCTTGCCGGTGCGGGAGCTGAAGATCGACCGGTCCTTCGTGAGCAACATGAACCGCGATGAAAGTGACGCAATGATCGTACATTCGACCATTGACCTGGCCCACAATCTCGGCCTGCGCGTCGTTGCAGAAGGTGTCGAAAACGAGGAAATCATGCACAAACTTCGTGCTCAGGGGTGCGACCTCATCCAGGGATACCATCTGTGCAGACCGCTCCCTCCGGAGCAGTTGCAGTCCTGGTTGTCGGAGCGCCGCGGCATGCAGGAACCCCCCCTTCCGCCGGTGCTGCCCGCCCTGGCAAAGTGAGTGCGGCAGGCCCGGTTCGCCGGTCACCTTGCCCGGTGGACGCTCGCTGGTGAATAATAGTGCGGCACGTTTGACACCAAACGTCGGGATCAGGAGGTGTTCATGCTGTCACGCCCGGGACCTTGGATCGAGCTAGTCGTGTCCGTCATGCTTTGTGCCGGCCAATGCGGATCTCGAGGCGGGGTTGCGCACCTATAACCGGTCGGATTTCGTCTGCGCCCCAGTGAATTTTTTCAGTCGGCCATGCAGGGGCAGGCCGAGGCGCAATTTTATCTCGGTGAAATCTGCGAAGGCGGCGCCGGTGTGGCCACAGCGGGCGCAGTCTCTGGCCAGCGACTCGGAGGAGCGCTGGGAGAGTCGCAACAAGACGGAAAGTCCCCGAGTGGCTCAGTTCAATTCGTTGCTATACTAACGATCAGGTGGTCGCCGGGCGGATAAGGCACCAGGAAGGGGAAGTGGGCGATTGCTGCATCCCCGTCCGGAAACCCGGTTTAGCTATGCAGACTGCAGATCTGTAGTCGGAGGAAACAGTATGGAGTCGGACTGTCGGCAACTGCCGGGCATGCCGGACAACGATCGCGAGCATGTCCGCACCGGAATGAGTGTCGAGTCGCTCAAGCGCGCGCTGCTCGACAATCTGTTCTATGTGCAAGGCAGATTTCAGGATGTTGCCACGCTTGGCGATTACTACCAGGCACTGTCTTACACCGTTCGCGATCGTATCCTGCACTGCATGATCCACACGGCAAAAACCGCCAAGTATTCGGGCGCGCGTACCGTCTGCTACTTTTCCGCGGAATTTCTGCTGGGGCCGCACCTGGGGAACAATATCCTCAACATGGGGATCGAGCAAAATGTTCGCCAGGCCGTTGAAGAACTCGGACTTGACCTCGATCAGTTACTCGAAAAAGAAGACGAACCCGGGCTCGGCCACGGTGGCCTGGGGCGGCTGGCGGCCTGTTATCTGGATTCTCTGGCTACTGCAAAGATTCCGGCTATCGGTTACGGGATCCGCTATGAGTTCGGTATCTTTGACCAGGAAATTGTCGACGGAGAGCAGGTGGAGGTGTCCGACAACTGGCTGCATGCGGGTAACCCCTGGGAATTGCGGCGGCCGAAGCTGACCTTTCAGGTCAAGCTCGGGGGTCATACCGAGCGCCGCCGCGACGATGCCGGCCGTGGCTACACTGTGTGGCTGCCGGACAGGGTCGTCAATGGCGTGGCTTACGACACACCGATCCTCGGCTATCGTGTCAACAATGCCAACCTGCTGCGCCTGTGGAAAGCCGAGGCGCCCGAGTCGTTCAACTTCAAGCTGTTCAACGAAGGTGACTATTATTGTGCCGTGTACCAGAAGGTCGTGTCCGAAACCCTGACCAAGGTACTGTATCCGAACGACGAGCCTGCCGTCGGCAAGCAGCTGCGTCTTGAACAACAGTATTTCTTTGTTTCCTGCTCGTTGCAGGACATGATCCGTATCCACAAGACGGCCAGCGGCAACGGCCTCGATCGCTTTCACGAGAAGTTTGCGGTCCAACTCAATGATACGCACCCCTCGATTGCGGTGGCGGAATTGATGCGTCTGCTCGTCGATGAACACGCCATGAAATGGGATGCCGCCTGGGAAGTCACCCGCAACACCTTTGCCTATACCAACCACACGCTTTTACCCGAAGCGTTGGAAAAATGGCCCGTCGATCTGCTGGAGTCGCTGTTGCCGCGCCTGCTCGAGATTATTTACGAAATCAATCAGCGCTTCCTGGACGAGCTGCGGCTCAAGTATCCCTGGGACAATGAACGAATCATGCGTATGTCGTTGATTGAAGAGGGAAAACCCAGGTGCGTGCGCATGGCCAACCTTGCCTGTGTGGGCAGCAGCGCGATAAACGGGGTCGCGGAAATGCATACCGATCTGCTAAGGAATTCGGTCTTGCGGGATTTCTATGAATTGTGGCCGGAGAAGTTTTCCAATAAGACCAACGGGGTAACACCCAGGCGATTCATGGCACTGAGCAACCCGCAACTCAGCACGTTGATCTCAAGCAGAATCGGCGACGGCTGGATCACGGACCTGGACCAGTTGCGGCAACTCGAGCGATTCGCCGGTGACCCGGAATTCCATCACCAGTGGCGCGCCTGCAAACAGGCTAACAAGGCTGCTCTCGCCGATCACATTATCGAGCATACGGGGATCGCGGTCGACCCTGAATCCATGTTCGACGTGCAGGTCAAACGCATCCACGAGTACAAACGTCAACATCTCAACGTGCTGCACATCATTACCCTATACAATCGCCTGAAGCAGCATCCGGAACTGGAGATGGCGCCGCGCACTTTCGTCTTCGGCGGAAAGGCTGCCCCCGGCTACAGGATGGCGAAACTGATGATCAGGTTCATAAACGCCGTTGGCGACGTTATCAGCCGGGACCCCGCGGTGCGCGAGCGGCTCAAGGTGGTCTACGTTCCGAATTTCAACGTAAAGAACTCGCAGTGGATTTATCCGGCGGCGGATCTCTCCGAACAGATCTCGACGGCTGGCAAGGAGGCATCGGGTACCGGCAATATGAAGTTCTCACTGAACGGCGCTCTGACGATCGGTACCCTGGACGGCGCCAATGTGGAGATCCGCGAACAGGTGGGTGACGAGAATTTCTTCCTTTTCGGTCTCACTGCCAGGCAGGTGCAGGAGTGCTGTGCCGAGGGTTATCGCCCACGTGAGTTCTACGAGCGGAATCCGCGTCTCAAGGAAGCCCTTGATCTTGTCGCCAACGGATTCTTTTCGCATGGCGACCCGCAGCTGTTCCGGCCCCTGGTGGATTCATTACTGGACGAAGATCCATATATGGTTCTGGCCGATTACCAGTCTTATGTGGACGCCCAGAACGAAGCGGGCATGGCCTACCTCGATCCCGAGCACTGGACCCGCATGTCGATATTGAATGTGGCGCGCATGGGAAAATTCTCGTCGGACCGCGCGATTGGCGAATACTGCAAGGATATCTGGAAGGTCGGGCCAATGGATGTGGTGCTCAAGGCATCAGCCGGGTCACAGGATCTTCCCGAGGGCCCGTATCCGGGAAGTGCGGACGAGCGCGCCACCGGTGTGCAGCGGGGGATGCACTAGGCCGGTTCGCCCGCTTCAAGACAGTGCGACGCGGCCGGGCCCCGCGGCTCGTGTTTCAATCGGTTTTTCCTGAGCCAAGTCAATAGGTGGCTCGTTGCCGCTCGCTACTATATTGTGTCGGCAGCGGGCGGCAGCATACTCGTCGACGATTTTGTGCGTGCGGGTGCTTCGCTTTATCACCAGGCATATCTGTAGTCAGGAGAAGGTTTATGAGCGGTTCCGGGAAGTATGTTTTCGCGTTCGAAGAGGGCGATGGCAAGAACAAGATGCTGCTGGGCGGCAAGGGTGCGAATCTTTGCGAAATGACCCAGATCGGGCTCAACGTGCCTCCCGGGTTTGTGATATCCACCGAGAGCTGCCTCTACTACCTTGACAGCAAGCAGCATGATCTTCCCGAAGGATTGATGGAATCGGTGCGCGCGCAGATGCGGGTGCTCGAAGAAAAGACCAGCAAGGTGTTCGGCGGTGCCAGCCATCCGCTGCTGGTGTCGGTGCGTTCCGGTTCGGCCATGTCGATGCCGGGCATGATGGATACCATCCTCAACCTCGGGCTGAACAACGACACGCTCAAGGGTCTGATTGCACAGACCGGCAATGAACGCTTTGGCTGGGACGCATACCGGCGTTTCATCCAGCTGTTCGGCAAGGTGGCGCTGGGCATACGCGATGAAGAATTCGATGCCGAGTTTGAAGCTGTAAAGCAAAAAGCGGGCGTCAAGCAGGATATAGCACTCAGCGCGCGCGACCTGCACGAGATCTCGGACCGATTCCTTGCCGTGGTAGAGCGCGTCACCGGCCATCGGTTTCCGGATGACCCGATGCAGCAGCTGGAGATCGCTATCAAGGCGGTGTTCAACTCCTGGATGGGTAAACGTGCCGTGGATTACCGTCGCGAATTCAATATCACGCCGCAGATGGCCAATGGTACCGCCGTCAACGTGGTCACCATGGTATTTGGCAATCTCGGTGACGATTGCGCCACCGGCGTGGGGTTCACCCGTTACCCCGACACCGGTGAAAACCGCATGTTCGGCGAATACCTGGTGAATGCACAGGGTGAAGACGTGGTGGCCGGCATTCGCACGCCCAAATCCATCGATGCCCTGCAGGAAGAGATGCCCGAGATGTACCGTGAGCTGCAGGAGCTGCGCGACCGGCTGGAGTCCCATTACAAGGAAGTGCAGGATTTCGAGTTCACCATCGAGAGGGGCCGCCTGTATTGTCTGCAGACGCGCAATGGCAAGATGAACGCCATAGCGCTGGTGCGTACGTCGGTGGAAATGATGCGCGAAGGCCTGATCAGCAAAGCCGACGCACTGCTGCGTATTCAACCACAACTTCTGGAGCAGCTGTTGTTTCCGCGCCTGGATCCTTCCAGCCGGGTTGCTCCGGTCGCTCGCGGGCTCCCGGCCTCACCAGGGGCTGCGGTTGGTCTGGCCGTTTTTGATGCCGACCGTGCCGAGCAGCAGGGCAGGGGAGGTCAGCGGGTCATCCTGGTGCGCGAGGAAACCAAGCCGGAGGATATCCATGGCTTCTTCGCTTCACAGGGTATTCTGACAGCCCGCGGCGGAAAAACATCGCATGCGGCGGTGGTGGCGCGAGGCATGGGTAAGCCCTGCGTCGCCGGCGCCGAAGGTATTCGCGTGGATGTCGCTATGCGCAAGGCGTTTGTTGGCGATCACACCATCAGCGAGGGTGACCTCATCACCCTCGATGGCACCACCGGTGACGTTTACCTGGGCGAGGTTGCGATGATCGAGGCCGAGTTCTCTTCCGAACTGAAAACGCTGCTGCAATGGGCAGACGAATCCGCCCGTCTCAAGGTCATGGCCAATGCCGATACGCCCCACGATGCCGAGCAGGCGCTCAAGTACGGTGCCATGGGCATCGGACTTTGCCGGACGGAGCGTATGTTCAACGCTGGCGACAGACTGCCGATCGTTGTCGAAATGATTGTCGCGGAGACCACCGACGCGCGACAGAAGGCGCTGGACAAGTTGCTGCCCATTCAGCGCGATGATTTCAAGGGCCTGTTCAAGACCATGGCCCCGCGGCCGGTCACCATCCGGCTGCTGGACCCGCCGATCCACGAGTTTCTGCCCTCCGAGCAGCAGCTGGTCGACGAACTGGAGCAACTGCGCCACCTGAAGGAAACGGTGATGGGTATGAACGTTCTCGCCGAGGCCGTGCGTTTCATGTACAGGGGGAACGACGGGCCCCGGGTCGAATGTCTGACCGACCCGCGCCTGGTCGATGAGGCCATAGAAAAGAAAGAAACCATGCTGAAGAAAGTGCGCGCACTGTATGAAGTGAATCCGATGCTCGGCCATCGCGGCGTCCGTCTCGGACTGACGTTCCCGGAAATCTACTCGATGCAGATCAGCGCTGTACTCGAGGCCGCGGCCGAATGCATCCGGGAAGGCTTCGATGTGCATCCTGAAATCATGGTGCCGCAGGTGTGTACCGCTCAGGAGCTGAAACGCGTCAAGAGCTACGTCGACGCCGTGTACAGCGTGGTCGAACACAAGTACGGTATTCAGGTAAATTTCAAGTTTGGCTCCATGATGGAGGTGGTACGCTCCTGCATGCGTGCCGGCAGCCTCGCGGAGGAAGCCGAGTTCTTTTCCTTCGGCACCAACGACCTCACCCAGGCCACATTCTCGTTTTCACGCGAGGATGCCGAGAACAAGTTCCTGCCCATGTATAACGAACGAGGCGTACTGCAGGACAATCCCTTCGAGGTGCTCGACACCAAGGGCGTGGGCAAGCTGATGGAGCTGGCGGTCGGCTGGGGCAGGGAAACCCGGCCAGACATGAAAGTCGGCATTTGCGGCGAACACGGGGGGCACCCGGCGTCCATCCAGTTCTGTCACAGCATCGGTCTGAGCTATGTGTCCTGCTCCGGTCCACGCGTCCCCATAGCCCGCCTCGCCGCGGCACACGCTGCGCTGCTGGAGTCGCCTGCCTGACAGGGGAAGACGCCCCGCTACGGGTCAGCAGCGTATTAGTTGTTTAAATACAGCGAGGTACTACTGGTAACATTCCGTCGCCGCGACGGATCCAGGGGTGGGGTGACTGCTGGCGTGGCGGCGCACCAAGCCGCTTCTGCGCGCGCTTTTCGGGGCGTTGACACCGTGTTGCCGGGGCCGAAATTAAGCATTTACTAATACCCGGTTCGCTGGCTATAATGATAACCATTCTCGTTTAACTGGCTGGTGAACATGTCTCGTCACATCCTCAGTGACACCCCGGTAGGGCGCAAGGTGCGCCTGGTGGCCATCGACGGTGGTCGCCAGCTGGTGCGTCGCTTGCTGTCCCTGGGCCTGTCAGTCGGCGCGGAGATCGAGATACTGCACCAGCGTGGCAGCGGTGTAGTTGTCGCCAGGCAGGGCAATCGGGTCGCCTTGGGCAAAGGCATTGCCGAAAAGGTCTACACCGAGGTGCCTGACTGATGGGCGGCTGCTGCGAGTCCGGTAGCGGCGCCGCGAAAGCCAGAGCCGCATTGACCATTGCGCTGGCGGGCAACCCGAATTGCGGCAAGTCAGCCCTGTTCAATACCTTCACGGGCATTCGACAGAAGACCGGCAACTGGCCTGGTGTGACGGTGGAGCGCAAGGAAGGGCGTTTCGAGCTGGACGGGCGCGAAGTCGCTGCCATTGACCTGCCCGGCATCTATTCTCTGGACGCCAGTTCTCTCGATGAAAAAGTGACCCGCGACTACCTGCTGTCGCGGGATGCGGACCTCATCGTCAATGTGGTTGATGCGGCCAATCTGGAACGCAATCTCTACCTCACGGTGCAACTGCTGGAAATGGGTGTGCCCGTTGTACTGGCGCTGAATATGATGGATGTGGCGCGCAAGCGCGGTATCCAGATCGACACCGGCCTGCTTGCGGAAAAGCTGGGCTGCCCGGTGGTGCCGGTAGTGGCCGTCACTCGCGAGGGCATCACGGAACTGAAGGCGCGCATGCTTGCGGTTGCTGACGGGCGCGAGCGGGGCGGTTTTTCGCTGGCACTGGACGAAGTCGTCGAGCAGGCGGTGTGCGACATTGCAACCGGGTTCGATGTGCAGCCGGAAGCCAATCGACGCTGGCTGGCAATCAAACTGCTGGAAAACGATGAGGGTGATACGGCGCTGTCGCCCGCCTTGGCAGACAAAGCCGCTGACTGGCGCCGCCAGGTCATGGATCGGGCCGGTGAGGACGCGGACATTCTCATCGCCGATACACGCTACAGTCACGCGCATGCGCTGGCACAGGCGGTTTCGCACAATCGTGGCAGGGTTGCGCGCACACTCAGCGACCGGATAGACCGCGTGGTACTGGGCAAGTGGACGGGTATCCCGTTGTTCCTTGCCATTATGTACTTGATGTTCCTGTTCACCATCGATATAGGCGGCGCCTTTGTCGATTTCTTCGACGGCGCCGCCAACGCGCTGTTTGTCTCGGGCTTCGGCCAGCTACTGCACAACGCCGGTCTGCCCGACTGGGTGCGCGTATTCCTCGCCGACGGCGTCGGTGGGGGCATGCAGATTGTCGCCACATTTATTCCCATTATCGCTGCCCTCTATGTGTTCCTCTCGATACTGGAGGACAGTGGCTATATGGCGCGCGCGGCTTTCGTTATGGATCGCTCCATGCGTGCCATCGGCTTGCCGGGCAAGGCTTTCGTACCGTTGATCGTCGGCTTCGGCTGCAACGTCCCGGCGATCATGGCGACGCGCACACTGGAAAACGAGCGCGAACGCAAACTGACCATCCTGATGAACCCGTTCATGTCCTGCGGTGCGCGCCTGCCGGTTTACGCGCTGTTTGCCGCTGCGTTCTTCCCCGCATCCGGGCAGAACGTGGTGTTCGCCCTGTACCTGACGGGGATAGCGGTTGCCATCGCCACCGGGCTGCTGATGAAGCGCACCCTGTTGCCCGGTAGCAGCAGCGGCTTCATGATGGAACTGCCGCCCTATCATCTGCCCACGCTCAAGGGCATCCTGCTGCGTGCCTGGGACCGTGTAAAGCTGTTTCTCAAGGAAGCCGGCCAGGTGATTATCGTCATGGTGCTTGCCCTGAACCTGCTCAACTCAATCGGGACCGACGGCTCTTTCGGCAACGAGGACAGTGAAAGCTCGGTACTCAGCGCCGCGAGCCGCGTGATGACACCGGTGTTTGCGCCGATGGGTATTAAGGAAGACAATTGGCCGGCCGTGGTCGGTGTATTTTCCGGTATCCTCGCCAAGGAGGTCGTGGTGGGGACTCTCGACAACCTCTACGCCAGCCTGGCCAGCGACGACACGGGGAGCAAAGCCGGCGAAACGAGTATCTGGCGGCAACTTGCGGATGCGGTGGCGACCGTGCCGGCGAACCTCGCCGCCGTGGGCGATAAATTGCTTGATCCCATGGGCGTGGAAATCGGCGATGTCAGCGATGCCCATGCGGCTGCTGCGCAGCAGGGTGTCAATGAAGGCGTGTTCGGCGCCATGGTCAGCCGCTTTGACGGTCAGGCGGGCGCGTTTGCCTATCTGTTGTTCGTACTGCTTTATTTCCCTTGCGTGGCGACCATCGGAGCCATCCGGCGGGAGGCGGGCAGGACCTGGGCCGCCTTTGTGGCGACCTGGACAACCCTGGTCGCTTATGTAACGGCAGCCAGTTTCTACCAGATAGCAACGTATGCGGCGCACCCGGCGGCGTCCGCTTTCGTTTTGTCGGTGTTGTGGGGTGGTTTTGCACTGTTGGTGGTGGGATTGCGCCACTGGGGACAGCGCCGCCGCGAACCGGCGACTCAGCCGGCGCAGGTCGAAGCCTGATGCTCTCCGATATACGCCGGTACCTCGAACAGCGCGGGCAGGCAAGCCTCGCCGATATCGCTTTGCATTGCGATACTGACCCTGACGCGGCCCGCGGGATGCTGCAGGTGTGGATTCGCAAGGGGAAAGTGCACAAACAGACGGCGACGGCTTCGTGCGGTAGCAGCTGCACGAAATGTGCCCAGGCAGCGACGGAGGTTTACACCTGGGTTGACGCGGCCGTTTTGCGGCGTGCGAGCTGCTGCCCGCTTCCCGTCACCATCGCCGAGGCTGAATGACCGGAGCTGCTGCCCGGAATCCGTGTGTTGCGGCGACGGCAACGCTTCACCGCTCAACGTTCCACCCACGGCAACGGAGAAAAGCTGCCCAGCGATTGCCTTTTCCACCATTGTCCGGTGCGGGCGCGTTCTTCGGCGTCGGTAAACTCGTAACGGTAGGCGTAGACGCGGATGTAGCGCGGCGCTTCATCGGGGAATGGGTTGTTCTTGAGTAGTGCGGTCACCGCTGGCGAATTCCTCAACAGACCCTGTAGAAATTCGTAAAACCACGGCAGGTGTACCGGTCCGAGCGTCACAAACCACATCTGCCAGTCCAGTCGCGGCTGAAACGGAATGACGACGGGCGGGCGCCTCGTAAGGTCTCCGGGTTTATATTTGAATTCGTAGCGCCGCCAGTCCTTACCGTCGATCGAACCAACCAGTTCGAGCTCGATGCGCTGCGTTTTCATAGTGGGGAAAACATGATAGCTGCTTACCACCCGGTAGGCCTCGGCATAGTCGAGCACCTTGCCCATTGGGCCGGTTACGGGTTGCATCTTAATGAGTTCCCAGAAATGCCCCGCGCTCGCCAACAGGATGGTCGCTGCGAGTGCGCCGGTCGCTACACGGATGGCGGCTGGCGCAGAGCCGGACGGTACCCGCTCAGTCGCAAGCTTTGCCTTCAGCCAGGACGGGGTCTTTTTCTCCAGCGCCTGGTCATCGAACAGGAACAGGCACAGGGCGATGGTCAGGAAGTTGATCCAGTTGTGGTTGCTGGTCAGGATGATCAGCACTTGCCAGAGTATGGTCAGCCAGGCGGCGGCGAAGCGCCAGCGCCGTGGCAGGAACATCATGAAGGGGACCACCAGTTCGACAAACAGCGTCCCCGCGGTACCGGTCTTCAATAGCCACTCCGGTAGCTGGTTGGCGTACCACGCCAGAGGTGTCGGCAGTGGCTGTACCTGGAAGTAGTAATTCAGCGCCGTGAGTCCCGACCAGGTGGGGTCGCCGCTGGTGAGCTTGGAAAGCCCGGACATGAAGCGCAGCCGAAACAGCAGCCAGCGGAACAACAGCACCAGCACGCGGGAACGTGGCGTGAGGAAAATCGCCAGAAAGCCGCTCTCCAGCAGGAGACCGTCCCACTGAAAGTTCATAAACGGCTGGCAGGCATGGTAAATCGACAGGTACAGCACATAGGCCACTACCAGGGCCGCGCGTTGCCGGCGCCCGAGGATGATCAGCACAGCCGCAGCGCACCCGGACCACGCGGCGCCGCTGAGTGCGGCATCGCTGCTGTTCAGCCAGAACAGCGTTGGTAAACGCAGATAGTCGGAAACGCCGGGCGCATTGACGCTGGCCAGTTTCTGCGCAAACGGCAGGATGCCCTGACTGCCCGCCAGTCCCAGAATCTGGGTGGCGATGGAAAAAAACGCGATGAGGTAGATCACGCCAAGCAGGCGCAGAAACAACGCGGATACCAGGCGGTAGTTGTTGCCTGTGTCCATGTTCATATGGCGTCCCGCCGGCGCCAGAGAAGCGCTCAGGCAACCCCCCGGGATGATTACCCGGTGATGATGGATGGTTCGACAGCGGCGGCCCCGGCGTCATCCGTGGATCAGATGACGCCGGGAACGCGCCACTACCGGTCGGTTTTTCTTACTTGTCGCTGGACTGGGCGCTGCCCTGCTGCGGCGCCGCGGGTGCCGCATATGGTACCCCATACGGAGCGCCCCAGCCGTAACCGGGATAACCACCGTAGCCGTAGCCGGGGTAACCGCCCCAGCCATAGCCAGGATAACCGCCCCAGCCATAGGGACCGTAACCGCCATAACCATAATAGCGGTTATAGCCATAACCACGACCATAACCACGACCGGATCCATGACCACTGAAGCTCATGTTGAAGTCACCGTCGCCGAACATGTCGCCCAGGCCGTCGCCCCAGCCGTTGTTGCCCCAGCCGTTGTTCCAGGGACCACCACCGCCCCACGGGCCGCCGCCCCACCAGGCCTGCGCGCTGCTCATGGGCAACGCGGCGGCGCCGGCAATCACACAGGCAAGTAGAGTTTTATTCAGGT
>JAJDOI010000209.1 GCA_022340245.1 Thiogranum sp. | reverse complement strand
CCGCCGAGCAGCGCCTTGGTCGCGCACATCTCGGCGCACAGCGGCAACTTGCCCTCCGCGATGCGGTTGCGACCATACTCCGCGTATTCTTCATCCGAGTTGTCCGGCAACGGTCCGCCGGCACAGAAGGTGCACTTGTCCATCTTGCCGCGCACGCCGAAGGCCTCCTGCTGCGGAAACTGCGGTGCACCGAAGGGACAGGCATAGAAGCAATACCCGCAGCCGATGCACAGCTCCTTCGACCAGAGCACGATGCCGTCGGCGGTGGTGTAAAAGCAGTCCACCGGGCACACCGCGGCACAGGGCGCGTCCGTGCAGTGCATGCAGGCCACCGAGATGGATTTCTCGCCCGGCTCGCCGTCACGCAAGGTGATCACCCGGCGGCGGTTCACGCCCCAGGGGACGTCGTTCTCGTTCTTGCAGGCGACGACGCAGGCATTGCACTCGATGCAGCGCTCGGCATCGCACAGAAATTTCATTCTCGCCATGTCTGATCACTCCTTACATTATGCCCGCCGGATCTGACACAGGGTGGCCTTGGTTTCCTGCATCTGGGTCACAGAGTCGTAGCCGTAGGTGGTGGCCGTGTTGCACGCCTCGCCGCGCACAATCGGCGCCGTGCCTTGCGGATAACGGGACTCGAGATCTTCACCCTCGTACCAGCCGCCAAAGTGGAACGGTGTCCATACCACACCGCGGCCCACGCGGTCAGTGACCATCGCCTGCACCTTGATACGGCCGCCGCGCGTCGGTCCAGGATGCGGCGTCTCGCGCCCGGGACCTTCCAGCCATACCCAGTCGCCGTCCTTGACACCGCGGTCGTTGGCGTCCCCCGGATTGATCTCGACGAACATGTGCTGCTGCAGTTCCGCCAGCCAGACATTGGAACGGGTCTCGGCGCCACCGCCTTCGTATTCGGTGAGACGGCCGCTGATGAACACCAGGGGAAAGTCCTGCGAATAGTCCCTGGCCTGCACCGAAGCGTACAAGGTCGGCAGTCTCCAGTAGGACTTGCGGTCTTCATAGGTCGGGTATTTCTCGACCAGATCGTAACGCGGCGTATACAGCGGTTCGCGATGCACCGGCACCGGATCCGGAAACTGCCAGACGACGCAGCGCGCCTTGGCATTGCCGAACGGCGCGCAGCCATGCTTGATGGCGACACGCTGAATGCCACCGGAAAGATCCGTCTTCCAGTTGCTGCCCTCAGCCGCGGCCTTTTCCTGTTCGCTCAGATCGTCCCACCACCCCAGCTGTTTGAGCATGTCCGCCGTGAATTCCGGATAGCCATCCTTGATTTCTGAACCGACGCTGTAGGCATCTTCGGCAAGCAGGCTGACACCGTTACGCTCGACACCAAAGCGTGCGCGGAACACCAGTCCGCCCTCGGCGACCGGCTTGCTCGGATCGTAGAGAATCGGCGTGCCCGGATGTTTCATCTCGGCGGTGCCCCAGCAGGGCCACGGCAGTCCGTAGTATTCGCCGTCCAGCGGGCCGCCTTCGGCGCGCAGCGTCGTCGTGTTGAAGGTGCGGCGGTATTTGGCGTGCTCCTTGAGCCGTTCCGGGCTCTGGCCGGTATAGCCGATGGTCCAGGTACCGCGGTTGATCTCGCCCAGCACATCCTCAATCACCGGCTCGTTGTTGCGTACCTCGATGTGCTTGAACATCTCTTTCTCGAAACCCAGCTTCTTCGCCAGCAGATAGAGAATCTCCTGATCGGTCTTGGACTCGAACAGCGGCTCGATGACTTTCTCGCGCCACTGCAGCGAACGGTTGGATGCGGTCACCGAGCCGTAAGTCTCGAACTGGGTACAGGTCGGCAACAGATACACGCCGTTCTTGCGCTCACTCATCACGGCCAGGTGGGTCGGATAGGGATCGGAGATCACCACCAGTTCCAGGCGGTCGCTCTCGAGCGCCTGCTTCATCTCTACGCCGCGGGTCTGGCTGTTGACCGCATGGCCCTGGAAGATGATTGCATGGTAGTTGTCCCGCTGCGACAGGTTCGCTTTGTCCTCGAGGATACCGTCGATCCAGCGCGACACCGGCATGCCTTCGATGTTCATGGTGTAGGCCATGTTCCCGGTGCCGTCATCGTACTGCTGGGACATATCGAAGCGGTTTTTCAGCCATTCGTAATCGACGTCCCAGACGCGCGCCCAGTGTTTCCAGGCACCCTCCGCGAGGCCATAGTATCCAGGCAGGGTGTGACAATTGGGACCGACATCGGTCGCGCCCTGGACGTTGTCGTGACCGCGGAAGATATTGGCACCGCCACCGGACACGCCGATATTGCCCAGCGCCAGTTGCAGGACGCAGTCCGCGCGGGTGTTGTTGTTGCCCGTGTGGTGCTGGGTATGCCCCATGCACCAGACGATGGTGCCGGGACGGTTTTCGGCCATGGTCTTGGCGCACTGATACAGCTCCTGTTCGGGCACGCCGGTCACGTCCTCGGTGGTCTTCGGGTCCCACTTCTTGACTTCCTCGCGCACCTCGTCCATGCCATAGACGCGCGTGCGAATGTACTCTTTGTCCTCCCAGCCGTTTTCGAAGATGTGCCACAGCATGCCCCAGACGAACGCCGTGTCCGTGCCGGGACGCAGGCGAATGTACTGATGGGCGTGCGCGGCGGTGCGGGTGAAACGCGGATCGACGACGATAATCCTGGCACCATTCTCCTTGCCCCGCAGGATATGCTGCATGGCGACCGGGTGCGCCTCGGCGGCGTTGGAACCGCACACCAGCATCGCCTTGCAGTTGTGCATATCGTTGTACGAGTTGGTCATCGCGCCATAGCCCCAGGTGTTGGCGACACCGGCGACGGTGGTCGAATGACAGATGCGCGCCTGATGATCCACGTTGTTACTGCCCCAGAACGCGGCGAACTTGCGCTGCAGATAGGACCCTTCGTTGCTCGCCTTTGAGGAACCGCAAAAGAACAGCGAATCGGGGCCCGCCTTGTCGCGAATCTCCAGCAGCTTGTTGCCGATGGCCTCGATGGCGTCGTCCCAGCTGATGCGCTTCCATTTGCCGTCGACCAGCTGCATGGGATACTTCAGGCGTTTCTCACCGACACCGTGTTCACGCACCGACGCGCCCTTGGCGCAATGCGCGCCGAGATTGATGGGCGAGTCGAAATCGGGTTCCTGGCCGACCCAGACGCCGTTCTGAATTTCGGCGAGTACGCCGCAACCCACCGAACAATGGGTGCAGATGCCGCGGCGGATCTCGGTCGGAATACCTTGCTTCGGGCTGTACTCCTCGGCAGCGCGCACCTTGCGAACCAGCGTCAGCGGTAGCGAGCCTGCCAGCGCGGCGCCGCCCAGTGCCAGGCCCGAACGGCGCAGGAAGGTCCGCCGGTCGAGGGTCTGTCCAATCACGTCGAACCCGGTACCCTGTCGAGCCACCCCGCCCGTCTGATCCTGCTTACGCGTGAGTTTCATTGCCTGCTCTCCTGTGTTCCTCCGCCGGGAAGCCGCCGCCGCTGCGGCGCTGCCCGCGCTACCACCGCATGGCCGGCCGGCTCATGACCGGGCCGTGTCGTAGTAAGTCCGGATATGCTCGGTCAAGCGGTAACCCTGGTGGGTGCGGTCATCGGCGCTGACTGCCGGGTCAGGCTGCGCGTGCTGTGCGTCACCCTGCCCTGCAGCGAATACCACCAGCACACCGGTCCCGCCCATTGCCACCGCCTGTTGCAGAAACTGCCGCCGTCCCGGGAAACTCTCATCTCGTGTCTGCATGTCGCGCTCCTCCGCATGCCACCTTTCAAACGACTCAAACCACCGTCCAGCGTCCCGTCACTCTTCGAGCTCGAAATAGCGGCCCTCGAAGCGCAGAAACGCCTCACCCAGTCCGCCCACCGCGGCATACAGACAGGCCGCCTGCGCCTGCTGCAGATCCTGGAAAAACACCGGCATCCAGGTGACTATATGGTCGAGGAAAAAATGCCGCTGGCGGGAAAAGCCAATGTCCTCGGCGGTGATGATCACGCGCATGCTTTCACACAGCGTCGCGGCGTGATCTTCCGGGTCGCTGCTGCCGGGCTGCCGCTCGATACCGAGCAGCGCCAGGTCGCGGCGCAGATAGGCGAGCGGACGGTCCGTGAGGAAACCCGTCAGATACCACGACGCATAGGGCACCAGTTCGCCGCGTCCGATGCCGATAAACAGGTTGTGGTACTCGTCGCCGAGGGCCTCTGCGTTGCTGTCACGTGCGGCCACCTTGAGCAGCCTCCAGGCTGTCGCCAGGTCGTCCGCAACCGGGGCGGCATCCTTAATCGCTTCGAGCACGCCCAACAGCTGTGCCGAGGGCGGTGCTGCGAGCAGACCGCTCAACAGGCCATACATACCGGCGCGAAGGCCGTCATGCTCATCTTGCGGCATCATCATCGCGGTAACATTCGCCTGTGGTGTCATCGGCATCTGCATAGACAGGGTCCCGCCCGGGTGCTGTACCGGCTCATGCATGGCCTGCAACACCTGTGCCCGGTTGCACCGGAACAGAGTCAAGCAGAAGGGCCGGACTACCTTTTGTCGCAGGCAGACCCGTCGCACTTCGCGCGCTGCGGCGGACAAAATGTCCCACTCTGGGTACAACCGGGGCAGTGGCTGTCAACGCAGCCGCCTCAGGCATCAGCCACCGGTTTGTCGTAGACATTGGGATTTCCCTCCTGCTCGAACATGTCCAGCACCTTGCAGTCCTGACACATCTGGATCCGCCGGCGTGCCTGCTCATCACGGAACATCCAGTGGTCCGCGAGGCGTTCCGTCATACGCTGGACCACGGCGTTGGTGGCAAACGGTTTTCCGCAGCGAATGCAACGAAACGGTTGCTCCTCGTGCAGGGTACGCAATTCGCGGCGGCGCTCCCGATCATAGTCGATGCGCGGCAGCAGTCTTATGGCGTCCTCGGGACAGGCGGCGTGGCACAGCCCGCACTGCACACAGTTGCTTTCAATGAACTGCAACGCCGGTCGCTCGTTGCCCGCGTACAGCGCCCTGGCAGGACAGACGGAAACGCACGCCATGCACAGGGTGCACAGACTGGCGTTGATCTCGATGGCGCCGAACGGGGCGTCATCGGGCAGATCGGCCATTGGCCGGGGGTCGGGCGCCTGCGCGTACAGATGGTCGATGGCCAGGCCCAGGGTCGTGCGCTTTTCGTCGAAGGGCATGAAGCCGCCCGGGACAATCGCGGGCTGCGGCAACGCGCAGCCCAGCGTCGCGGACAGGGCGTCATCCCGATCCCCGTTCAACACCAGTTTCAGACAGTCGCGCCGGTAACCCATACCGCCGAGAATCGCCTGCGCATAGCTGATCTGCAGGGATATTTCGCGCAGCACAGACCGCGGGATGGCCTGGGTGGTGAACAACACAATACGCCGCGCGCCGTAGGCCAGCGTGGCCAGCCAGGTATCCATGCCTACCGAGCCGAGTTCCTCGACCTGGAAGGGGAGCACCGATTCCGGAAGTCGTTCGGCCAGCATTCCCAGGGTGCCGGGGCCGGTGGCGCTGTCGAAAAACAGCACCTGGGGCTCGGATCCACCGGCTGTCCGGTAACGCTGCATGGCATCGCGCACCGCGGTCAACAGCGTGCCGACGCCGGGATAGGCATAACGGATGGCACCGCTCGGACAGGCGCTTGCACAACTGCCCGCGCCCTGACAAAGATACGGATCGACTTCAATCATCTCGCCCAGCGAGCGGATGGCCAGCGTGGGGCAGGCGTCTATGCAGCGTCGGCATCCGGCGAGACCGCTGCGGCCATGGGCGCAGATACCGGGATCGTAGGCGAAAAATTGTGGCTTCTCGAACGCGCCGACCAGCTCCCGCAACTCGTTTAGCGCGCGTTCAATCGCCTGTTGATCGCGCGGCGCATAGTAGCCAAGCGGTGGCAGATCGTGCCCCAGGCTCGGCGGGTCGGCGAGGTCCAGTATCAGGTCGACACAGTCGATCTGCGCACCGAACAGCTGTGCCGGATTCAGGACACGGCCACCACAATCGACGTTGACAGAGAATCGTCCGAGATGCCCCTGCAGGTGCGTCAGCCGGCCTTCAACCAGGGAGATGCCCTGGGGAACAGACCCGTCACCACGGCTGCCCGGTGGGCACAGCAGCACACAGCGCAGCACCGGCCGCAGGGCCTGGGCACAGGACACGGCCTCCGGCAGCGCGCCGATGATCAGCAGATTGCCCTGCGAGCTGAAAGCGATGGTGCCAACACCCGCGTTGTCGGGCATGTGCGCCTGCAGCGCCGCGGCGCGGGCCCGGCCGTTGGGAGTCAGGCCTGGGAGTTCCACGCGGACGGCGGCGGGTGTGCTCATCGCCTAGCGCTCACGGGCGGTGGTACGGGCGGCGGCTGACGACTCTGCCGAACCGGCCCCCTCGCTGGCGGCGGGCGCTGCCGCGGCAACCTTGCGGAACCATTGCGGGTCAGGGGGCTCGCCAGCGGGGTCGGCGATACCGGGGTTGGTGGCGCCCGCCTCTGCTCCGCTTGCCAGCAGTTGCGGCGCGGCCTCCACCCGCGACAGCTGCGACGTCGCGGGCGGCTGCGGAACACCGGCAGCGGGCGACGCGGCTGCAGCCGGTGTCTGCTCAAGCTCGTGCTGAATCTGGCGCTGCATGTGCTGCGTCACCTCGGCCACCGCCCGGCGCAAGGGCACCAGCAGGTTGTAGTCGGTATCGTAGTCGTCCAGGCCATCGCGGCTCTGGAACTTGGCAGCGCCGAACAGTTTGCGCAACGCCATACGGTGCAGCGCATCGCTCACCCCCGGTGACAGAAAGCCGCTGTAGTCACTTTCGTCATTCAGCGTCTCCAAAGGCGGCATGTCCTGATCGGTGAGTACCTTCTGTGGGCTCTCGGGTGGCGATGGCTCCGGTGGCGAGGGCGAGGTCACCACAACCGGTTCACGCCCTTCTCCCTCCGCGCGGCTCTGTGCATCCTCCGCGCGGGCGCGCTTGCGCTCACTCCAGCGCGCGAGAAGGCCGGGCGCAGGGGCGTCAGCGCCGGGCGAGCCGTGGCGATGGCTTCCAGACATCGGCTTCGGTCTCCGTCCACCTGGCGCGTTTGCGCTTTCCGGGCACCTGCGGTCGGTAGTGCTGCATCACGAACGCCTCCAGCTGGACGTGCAATTCCGGCGGCAGCGCTGCCGAAAACACCTGGTCGTCGGCTTCCATGTGTGCACCGGCCTCGTCATAGTCTGCGGTCACGCTGAAGGGCACCAGCTCGCCGGCGGCATTGTCACGACAGATCAGGAACAGGGAAGGTTGGCGCCCGACCAGGTTGTACCAGTAGCTCTCCGCACTGTCGCGGTAGAGGGCAACGCTCAAACCTGTCCAAAGCCATTGTTCCTGCCCCGCGTCGCGGTGCACGGGCGACCGCTGCGGGCTGCCGCCCGCCACGGCCTGACCGGCAACAAAGCCGACGAGCCGCCATACAGGCGTGCGCCAGGGGCCGCGCTGCGCCTCGGTCACTTCCATTACCGCCGACACGGGAAAACGGGCATGGGGTTGCACAGGGTTCTCCGTCATCCGTCAGGACAGCTTCTCTTTCGCAAGAGGCGTACCAGCGTCAATGCAGTGACGAATCATGGAGTTATGCGAAGCTACTGCACACCGGTTGAGACAGAATGTCCCACTGGTCGGACAGCACGATACAGGGCCGCGGGATAAGGCAGCGATCGCGAGGGGATTGCGGCGCGCGTCACTCCAGCGCGATCTGCTCAGTGATGACGAGCTCGACCCCGAGATCCGGGATGGACAACTGCATGCGCGCGTTTAGGGGATCAGCGGACGACCAGGCCCCTGCAGCGACGGCCTCACGGACGGCACGCTCGATCTCGCGTTGTGAATGGATGCCGACTTTCTTCAGGAATTTGCGGACCTGTTGATTGAGTACGTCCTCGTCCATTGCCGATGCTCCTCACTGCTCACTGTTCCAGACATGAATCTTGCGCTCCAGGGTCTTGCGGGAGATATGCAGGCGCCGGGCCGCCTCCGACTTGTTGCCGCCAACACTTTCCAACACGCTGAGCACATGCTGCTTGCTGACTTCCGAGAGACTCCAGGTCTGCGGAAACGGCTGCCGCGAGGACCCACGCTGCAGCGACCCGCCGCTTTGCGCGTTCCAGTCGCAGCATTCCAGCAGCGGCCTGCCCAGCAGCAGGGCGCGCTCCACGAGATTGCGCAGCTCGCGCACATTGCCGGGCCAGTGATAGGCCTGCAGGCGTTGCAGTTCCGGGGAGGAGACCGGCAGCGATGGCGCCCCGAGTTCGGGGCTGAGCAGGCGCATGAAATGGGCGATCAGCAGCGGAATGTCGTCGACACGCTCGCGCAACGGCGGCACCTGGATGGGCAGTACGTTCAAGCGAAAGTGCAGATCCTCGCGGAATACGCCGGCCTTAACCTTTTCTTCCAGGGGTACATTGCAGGCCGCGATGACCCGACAGGTTACCGCGCGCTCCTGATTACCCCCGACCGGACGCACGCAGCGCTCCTCCAGGACGCGCAACAGATTGGCCTGCATCGGCCAGGGCAGCTCACCAATTTCATCGAGGAAGATCGTGCCGTTGTCAGCGCATGCAAACAGTCCGTCGCGCGAGGTGTTGG
>JAJDOI010000090.1 GCA_022340245.1 Thiogranum sp. | reverse complement strand
TGACGCGTTCCTGTCAGCAGGCACTGAAAGACGCCGAACAGAAAGTCCAGGTCCTGCTGGAAAAGGACGGACAGGCCTCGCTCGAGCCCTTCGAAAACGATGAACCCACCTGAACTGGCGGACTTCGCCGGCACCTGCAAGGTGCGCGTGGAAGCCGCGCTGGACCGTTTCCTGCCCACCGGGGATCTGCTGCCGCAGGGCCTGCACGAAGCCATGCGCTACGCCGCGCTGGAAGGTGGCAAGCGGGTGCGGCCATTGCTGGTCTACGCGGCGGGGCAGGCGCTGGACGCCAATCCGCAGGCGCTGGATGTCGTCGCCGGCGCCGTCGAGTGCATCCACGCCTACTCCCTGGTGCACGACGATCTGCCCGCCATGGACAACGACGACCTGCGCCGCGGCAGACCCACCTGCCACCGCGCCTTCGGCGAAGCCGCGGCGATCCTCGCCGGCGACGCCCTGCAGGCCCAGGCGTTCTATCTGCTGGCGCATGCCGATATGCCGGGGGTTGACGCGCAGACCCGCCTGGAGATGATCGAAATCCTGGCGCTGGCCGCAGGCTCACGCGGCATGGTCGGCGGTCAGGCCATCGATCTCGCCGCGGTGGGCAAGCAGCTGGGCATGGCCGAGCTGGAAGACATGCACATTCACAAAACCGGCGCCCTGATCCGCGCCGCCGTGCTGCTCGGTGCCCTGTGCGCCGACGATCTGGACGAAGACCGGCGCCAGGCGCTGGACCACTACGGCAAGTGCATCGGCCTGGCGTTCCAGGTGCAGGACGATATCCTCGATGTCACCGGCAGCACCGAACAGCTCGGCAAACAGGCCGGCGCCGACGGCGCCCGCGAAAAACCCACCTACCCCGCCCTGCTGGGGCTCGAAGGCGCCCGCGATCGTGCCCGCGAGCTGCACCAGGCCGCCACCGATAGCCTGGCCTGGTTCGGCCCCGAAGCCGACCCGCTGCGCTGGCTGTCGGCCTATATCGTCGCCCGCTCCAGCTGAGCGGTGGCGGCGCCCGACGCCCCCGGGACGCCATTCGCTTGCCAGACAGGCGTCCAGCAAGGATAATTTGGCTCTTCCCGCAGCAGTAGCGCCCAATGACCACAAGCCCCGACCAGCCCCTGCTAAGCCGTATTGATTCGCCCGCAGACCTGCGCGCGCTCAAGGCGTCGGAACTGCCGCGGCTGGCCGAAGAAGCGCGCCGCTTCCTGATCGAGACCGTGGCCACCACCGGCGGACACCTGGCCGCGAACCTCGGCACCGTCGAGTTGACGCTCGCGCTGCACTACGTGTTCGACACCCCCGAAGACCGGCTGGTGTGGGACGTCGGTCACCAGAGCTACCTGCACAAGATCATCACCGGTCGCCGCGAGCAGATGGGCAGCCTGAGGCAGAAAGGCGGGCTGGCCGGTTTTCCCAAGCGCGAGGAAAGCCCCTACGACAGTTTTGGCGTCGGCCACTCCAGCACCTCCGTCAGCGCGGCCCTGGGCATGGCCATTGCCGCGGCCAGGAGCGGCAGCGAACGCCGCGTGGTTGCGGTGATCGGCGACGGCGCCATGACCGCGGGGCAGGCCTTCGAGGCGCTCAACCACGCCGGCACTCTGGACGCCAACCTGCTGGTCGTGCTCAACGACAATGACATGTCGATCTCGCCGAACGTCGGCGGGCTGTCCAATTACCTGGCGCGGGTGCTCTCCGGGCGCACCTACTCGACGGTACGCGAGGGCAGTAAAAAAGTGCTCGCCGGCATGCCCACAGTCTGGGAACTGGCGCGCCGCGCCGAAGAACACATGAAAGGCATGGTGATACCCGGCACCCTGTTCGAGGAACTGGGCTTCAATTACATTGGCCCCATCGACGGCCACGATACCGACAGCCTGGTCAAAACGCTGAGCAACCTGCGTGCGCTCAGCGGGCCGCAGCTGCTGCACGTGGTGACCCGCAAGGGCAAGGGCTATCAGCCGGCGGAGGACAACCCGTGCAAATTCCACGGCGTCGGCCAGTTTGACCCCGATACCGGGCAGGGTGCGCCGGGCGGAGCGCCATCAAAGACCTATACGCAGGTATTCAGCGACTGGGTGTGCGACATGGGCGAGGCCGACAAGCAGCTGGTCGCCATCACCCCGGCGATGCGCGAAGGCTCCGGCCTGGTCGAATTTTCGGAGCGTTTCCCCGGGCGTTATTTCGACGTCGGCATTGCCGAACAACACAGCGTGACGCTGGCCGCGGGCATGGCCTGTGACGGACTGAAGCCCGTAGTGGCGATCTACTCGACGTTCCTGCAACGCGCCTACGACCAGCTGATCCACGACGTCGCGCTGCAAAATCTGCCGGTGCTGTTCGCCATCGACCGCGGCGGCCTGGTGGGCAACGACGGGCCCACGCATTCCGGCAATTTCGACCTGAGCTATCTGCGCTGCATACCCAACATGACCGTCATGACGCCCGCCGACGAAAACGAATGCCGGCAGATGCTGTCGACCGGGTTCGGGCTTGGCGGCCCGGCGGCGGTGCGCTATCCGCGCGGCACCGGCCCCGGCGCCATGATCAGCGACGAGTTGGAAGCCCTGCCGGTGGGCAAGGCCGAGGTCTGCCGCGAAGGCCGCGACGTCGCACTGCTGGTGTTCGGCAGCCCGCTGCCGAACACCTTGCAGGCCGCCGAACGCCTCGACGCCACCGTGGTCAACATGCGTTTTGTCAAACCCCTGGACGAAGCCTGCCTGCTCGACATGGCGGCCCGCCACCGGCTCCTCATCAGCATCGAGGACAACGCCGTGGCCGGTGGTGCCGGCAGTGCCGTGGCCGAGGCGCTGGCCGCCCACGGCGTCACCACCAGCCTGACGATGCTGGGCATTCCCGACCGCTTTATCGAACACGCCAGCCGCGAACAGCAGCTCGCGGAATGCGGCCTCGACGCCGAAGGCATATACCAGCGCGTTCGCAGGGAAATGGCGGCGGGAATTGCAACGCTGCGTGCGGTCGATTAATATTTGACTGTTTTAGTCAGGAATCAAAGTGGTCGCGCGTTACAACCTGAAAATTCTTACGGATTTTGCCTCCGCGCATACCCTGCGCGACTATCCGGGAGCCTGCGCACGCCTGCACGGTCACAACTGGAAGGTCGAAGCGGAAGTGGTCGCGACCCGGCTCGACAAGGTCGGCATGGGCGTGGATTTTAAAGTGATCAAGCAGGCGGCAAGGGACATTGCCGGGCGGCTGGACCACCGCTACCTGAACGAACTGGAACCTTTTACCGAAATCAACCCGACGGCGGAGAACATTGCCGCCTGGTTCTACAAAGAACTCTCGGCGCAGTTGAACAGCGAACACATCAGGGTGCACGCTGTCACACTCTGGGAGACCGAACGCGCCTGTGTGCGTTACGCTGAGGACGAGTCATGAGCAAACAACGAGCCACGGCATCCGCGTCGGTAGCAACCAGCATCGCCGATGTGCAAAGCAGCGCCGATACCCGCCGCATTGCTATCGACAAGGTGGGCATCAAGGACATCCGCCACCCGGTGCGGGTCAAGGACCGCTCGGAAGGCGAACAGCACACCGTTGCAAACTTCAACATGTACGTGAACCTGCCGCACAACTTCAAAGGCACGCATATGTCGCGTTTCGTGGAAATCCTCAACCTGCACGAGCGCGAAATCAGCGTCGAATCCTTCAAGGTTATGCTCGGCGAAATGACCGAGCGCCTCGAAGCCGAGGCCGGTCACATCGAGATGAGCTTCCCTTACTTCGTCAACAAGACCGCACCGGTTTCCGGCGTGCAGAGCCTGCTGGACTACGAAGTTTCCTTCATCGGCGAGATCCGCGACAGCGAGCCGCAGATGAAGATCAAGGTCGTGGTGCCGGTGACCAGCCTGTGCCCCTGCTCGAAGAAGATCTCCGAGCGTGGCGCGCACAACCAGCGTTCGCACGTAACGGTCACCGCGACCACCCGCGACTTCATCTGGATCGAGGAGCTGATCGAAATGGTCGAGGCCCAGGCCTCCAGTGAACTCTACGGCCTGCTCAAGCGCCCGGACGAAAAGTACGTCACCGAAAGAGCCTACGACAATCCCAAGTTTGTCGAGGACATGGTGCGCGACATCGCAGCCGCCCTGAACGCCGACGATCGCATCAGCGCCTACGTGGTGGAATCAGAAAATTTCGAGTCCATACACAACCACTCGGCCTACGCCCTTATCGAGCGCAACAAGGAAACTGACCCGGCACATAACGCCTAGGTGCCGACGCGCTGCATGGCCTGTATTTCCCGGCACGCCAGCGCTCCTCCTGCCCGGCCGTGAACGGCGCCAGTCACACCCGCTGACGCGGGGTTCCTGCGCGTCCTGGATCGTGTCATGACCACATTTCCAGCCGATTGGGGCAAGACCGCCCCGCCCGGCCGGTTGGCGCAACACAACGGTACAGGATTTTGCTCCCTCAGCGGGCCTCGAACGTTCCATGTATAATTCGCAACTCATGATTGAAACCATCAATGACATTGCGTGTGTCGCCGCGAGTATCGTTTTGCTCGCAGGTTACCATCTCTATCTGCGGATAAAGGTGCACCGCAATCCCTATTACAGTATCCAGGCCGTCAACCGCGCTGCCCGAAGCGCCTGGGTGAAAGGGATCATGCAGGATGAATCCAGGAGCGTTCTCGGTGTGCAGACACTGCGCAATTCGACCATGGCGGCAACGTTTTTGGCATCGACCGCGGTGCTGCTCATTATCGGCACGCTCACTCTGAGCGAACAGACGGACAAGCTGGTAAATACCTGGCAGTCGCTGAACGCGCTCGGCTCGCTTCACCCCGGCCTGTGGACCGCCAAGTTGCTGTTCCTGCTGTCCAACTTCTTTATGGCGTTTTTCAGCTTCGCGATGTCCGTGCGGCTTTACAATCATGTGGGTTATCAGATTAACGTGCCCGCAAAGGATCGCCCGCCGGCTATCAACCCGAAAAATGTTGCGATCCATCTCAACCGCGCAGGCTACTACTACAGTCTGGGCATGCGCGCTTATTACTATTCCGTGCCGCTGGTGTTCTGGCTGTTCGGGCCGCTTTTCATGTTGGCGGCGACGCTGGTGCTTATTGCTGTGCTGTATCACGTTGACCGGGCACCTCAATATACGGAGGAACTCGCCCGGACGGCGCTCGACGAGCTGAACGGCGGGAGTGGATCGAACCCGGTACTTTAGTTTTTTCCTGGCTGTACTCTGGAATTACGACTAAAGCTATTCCTTTGGCACACAGTCGGCTTACTCGCCGTTGGCGTCTTCGACGTCCTTGCCCAACTCTACGGTCCCGGACATCATGCTGCCCCGTTAACCGCGTGAAACCCAGCTCCCTGGCGAGCACCAGCGTGCGTCGGTTGTGCGGCAACACCGTGGCCTCGAAATGCCCCACCCCGTTCTGGCCGGCGATATCCTGCAAGCGCCGCAGCGGCCGGCCGCCCACGCCTTTGCCCTGCCAGTCATCGGCCACCGCCACGGCCACTTCCGCGCGGTCGCTGCCGGGGGTGCGAAGGCCGAGACCGGCAACAGGCAGACAGCGCGACAAGATGCGGATACGGGGATTTCTTGTTCACCGAACTCCTCCTTTTCACACGCAACAATTATTTAACCATATAACATCGCCAACGCCAGCAACATTGGCGTCAATATTGCCGCGGCGACGTTGGCCGCAAGGTACTGCGCGTGTTCGCCAATCCTTGACATGTGTTTTACGGCCCCGGTCAGGGTGAACAGCGAGAACACCAGCGGAATCAGCGCAATAAGCCCGAGCCTGGAGATATAGCCGTCGACGGCCAGGTACAGGACCACGGCATACGCCGCGAGCGCAAACACAGCATAGACGATGTTGCTCGCCCGCACCCCGAAGACGATGGGAAAATGCCTGCGTCCGACACTGGCGTCGGCCTCGATGTCGGGATACTGGTTCAGCAACAGCAGGTTGTTAACCAGAAAAAACGGCACCAGCGACACCAGCCAGCTCAGTGGCGCATACGTACCCGTCAACACCACCTGGGTACCGACCACCATCAGCACACCGAAACCCAGGCCGGGCGCAACCAGGCACACCAGCGGCCAGCGATTGAGCCACCGCGTATAGGTCGCGATCAGAACAAGGCCGGTGAGACCGAGCGGCAGCAGCTGCGGCGTGCGCTGCGAGAGGAGGTAAAGGCCGATGCCCGCGGTCAGGGCCAGCGACAGCAGGCCGACGAACAGCACCGCGCGGACCACGTGCGGATGCCCGGGTAACGCCCCGCTGCCGCCGCTGAAGGCGGTTTTCCGGGTTTTTAAATCCAGCCCGCTGGTGAAGTCGTGGTATTCGTTCAGCGTGTTGACGCTGACGTGCGCCAGGAGCGCACCAAGCAGGATCACGACCAGCAGCGAAACGCTGACAGTTGATTGCGCCGTCAGCGCACAGGCCAGCCCCAATAACACGCACACCGGTGCCAGCACCAGAAACGCAGGCCGCGTTGTTCTCAGGATTGTCTTCAGCTGCACGGCTGCCGCCGGGGCATTCGGACCATGAGCCCTCGGGCCCGGGATTTCGTGGCAGGAAACATCGGCCGCGCCGCCCTAGCCCGCACGCCGCCCGTTCAAAGACAGCTGCGCCTGTCGAGCATGCAGCTGTGTTCGGCGTCCTCATTTTCCACCTGGATGGTGGCATGTTCTATACCGAACTGATCGTGCAGGTGTTGCTGGACCCGGCGCAGGAACTTGTTGCTGAGCACAGCGTCGTTCACCACCAGGTGAACGGTCAGAGCGCTCTCGGTGGTGCTCAGCGCCCATACGTGCAGGTCGTGGATGGCGCAAACGTTGTCGAGGCCGGTCAGGTAATTCCTGACCGCGACAATGTCGATACCTTCGGGGACGGCGTCCATGGCGAGGTCGACCGAATCGCGGAACAGGCTCCAGGTACCAATGAGGATGACGACAACGATGGCGAGGCTGATGGCCGGGTCGATCCACAGCCAGCCCTTCAGCATGATGATCACGCCCGCGGCCACCACCCCCAGCGACACACCGGCGTCGGCCGCCATGTGCAGGAATGCACTGCGGATATTCAGATCGTGTTTCTGGCCGGACACGAACAGCAGCGCGGTGACGGTATTGATGACCACACCGATGGCGGCAACCGCGATGACCACGGGGCCCGCGACCGGATGCGGGTTCATGAACCGGCCGATCGCCTCCCAGGTAATGCCACCCAGCGCCACCAGCAGCAGCACGGCACCGCTGAGCGATGCCATGATGGTGGCCTTGCGGAAACCATAGGTGCGCTTGTCGGTCGCGGTACGCGCGGCCAGGGCGCTTGCACCCCAGGCGAGCAACAGGCTGGCGACGTCGCTGAGGTTATGCCCCGCGTCGGCGATCAGCGCCAGCGACTGTGCCATGACGCCGTAGCCGACCTCGATCAGGACAAACACCACATTCAGCGCGATACCGATAGCAAACGCGCGGCTGTAGTTGGCCACCTCATGGCCGTGATGGCTGTGATCGTGCGGCATAACCCGGCTTACGATCCGCGGACTTTTTCCAGCATGGCCTGGGCATGGCCGTCGGCGGTCACCCCGTACAGCGCCTCTTCCAGGATACCGTCCTTGTTGATGAGAAAGGTGGAACGCACAATGCCCATGGATTTCTTGCCGTTCTTTTCCTTCTCCTGCCAGACTCCGTAGGCCTCGCAGAGCTCGCCGCCGGTGTCGGCAAGCAGGTCGAGCTTGAGCCCGTACTTGTCGATAAAGGCCTGGTGGCTGGCGCAGGAATCCCTGCTCACACCGATCACCACGGTATCGCACTCGGCAAACTCCGCGGCCAGCGCGGTGAACTGGTTGGCTTCGACGGTACAACCGGGAGTGTCGTCCTTGGGGTAGAAGTACAGCACGACATGTTTCCTGCCCTTGTAGTCGGACAGGTTGACCATAACGTCATCCTGGTTCGGGGAACTGAAATCCGGCGCTGCCTGGTTCTTTTCCAGCATACTGAGAGTCCTGTGCAAATCAGTTAGTCACTGCAATGCGGGCGGCGTAAGCCGCCTGGCGGCATCATTTTAAGCACACGCGGCCGCCGCCAGGCAACCTATATCCCTACATCACTCGGGTCTTGCAACGGCAGGCGGGCGACACTATGGCTGTTTCCAACACCGGCGTTTCACACCTTGCCCGTCCGCCCCCGACATGCAGCACGGCCAGGCTACTTCGTGAGCTTGTAGAAGCGCCGGTTCAGGTAGCTGGTAACGTCGTCGATCTCTTCGGCACTCCAGTCCAGGCCCGAGTGCACACTCCAGCCCGACACCCGTGCGCGCAAGGCATCCAGCGAGCCGACCGCACGCGCCTGCTCGCGCTTGTGCGCCCAGTCTTCGTGACAGGCCTGGCAATGATTCTCGTACAGGGCCTGGCCGCGGTCGAACTGCTCGGCGGCCGCAGACCCGGATATCCCCAGCAGCGCGGCCACTATCACTACAGTATGGCGACGTATCACCCGCTTGATAACTGTCATCAGACTCTCTGCCTCCCGTGTCGATAGCGCCGGCCGGCGCCAGTATATTCAATTGCCTGAAAGAGCGGCCCCTATGCAATAAGTGCTTGTACAAGGCCGCGCAGCGGCGCTGCGCCATCGCCACGCGCTGCCGTGCGTGCATCCGGGTGTTGTCGCGTTTCATGAATTGAGTATAGCCGGGTCGCGCGCATGTAGCCCAACCGCGGCGCATGCCGCGTGCCGCGCCGGATCGCCCGTCTCAGGCGCCGGCCTTCTCCCACTGGAAAACACGCATCGGCGGAATGTTGAGCAGCTCTGTCGCCGACTGCCCCTCCCCCAGGAACATCTCGCCCAGCGTCATGACCCTTTTGCTCAACTGGTACGCCACGAAACGTCCCCGGGGCGCGAGCGCCGAGGCAACCACCTGGATAATCTGCCCACCCACGCCGCGGCTCATGGTAGAGAACGGGATACCGGAAATGACTGCATTGGGGGCGACCAGGCCATAGTCGGCAAGGATTTCCTGCAGGTCGCACGCGCTACCCAGGTGCGGGATGAGGCGCTCGTCGCCGATGCGTTGCAGCAGCCGGTGAAAGTGCGGGTTGACTTCAATGCAGAGCAGTCTGGCGTGTGGCGGCAGCGCCCGCAGCAGGGCGCGCGTGGTGCCCCCGGTTCCCGGCCCCAGTTCCACGACCACGTCGGCCGCAGCGATACCGGCGGCCGCGACCACGCGCCGCTCCAGGAAGCGGGAGCTCGGGATGATCGAACCGATCTGAAAGGGGTGCTTCAGGGCCTCCTGGAGGAACACCAGGCGACTATGCGAGTAGCCGTTGATTGGCTTTTTATTTGGCATGCACGACTCCCGGGGCTTTTACCGCCCGACCCTCAGCTTAAGCGGGCGGCTTCACCGCGTCGGGCCAGACGCCAGTCGCGCCTGAAGCCGGTACTGGGCACTGTTTACGCAAACCGGGTACTCTACCACGTCTTATACGGCAGGAACTTTCCCGACATGGTAACCCGGACCCGATCGCCCTTCGGGTCCTCCTCTCTGTCCACGTCCAGGGTAAAGTCAATCGCGCTCATAATCCCGTCGCCGAACTTCTCATGGATCACAGCTTTCAGCGGCATGCCGTAAACCTGCATGATTTCGTAGAACCGGTAAACCAGCGGGTCGGTAGGCACAACCGGCCCCAGCCCCTTGGTTGGACACTCGGTGAGCGCCTCGGCAACATCCGGCCCGAGATCAAGCGTGGACACGATCTTGTCGGCCTCCTCCGGGGAAGCACTTGCCTGGCGATAAAACAGGGCCGCGATCCAAACCTCGTCGTGGTCAATAACCTTTTCCAGATCCGCAAAACTCAAACCCTTTTTCTTTTTCGCAGCCAACAGCTTTTCAGTCACCATGGAACCCGTCATGTCACTTCTCCTGTTCCCGTCTGTTGAACCCGGGTGCGCCTGGCGCGACCTTGACGGATCTCATAGTCGCACGAAATACGGCAGCGCCACCAAAACCGCGCCGACAGCCACCATAAGATATACGTTCGATACAAAATACGGAAACACAAACAACGCGACACCGACCGCAAACGGCACAGCCGCCCTCTGCCGCTTCCCATAGACAAAGAACCCGAGACCGATAGCCCCGAACACCATTGCCCAAATAAGTACCGATGTACTTTCCATCCCGGCAGCAACCGCCTCCGGACTGCAACGGTAGGGTATTTCCGCGTGCCAATCAATCGCCGCGATCCAAAAGGCGCTTTGCTCTGATAGAAGAGGTCCCGCGTTCCGTTGCCGTGATGAAAATCGATGGCGAGCAGGGCCAGGCAGCTGCACCGGCGCACAGTCAGTGCGGGCACCACCGTGCACCGGGCTGGGCACAGCGAGCGTGCGGTCCGCCCCGCGCGGACTAGCAAAAGAGCAAACTCCGGACGATACTGCTCCGAGTAACGCTCAGGGACGGCTATATTAGTGTTTTCTGATATCAATATCTGGTCGCGCCAATTCTTCAAGGGGATCGTTCAATGCTGGCTCGTGTTTGTCCTGACGTTGGCGGCCATCTTCTGGGTGCTCTATCAGGCCGAGAAAAATGCCAGGGTCGACCTGACCCGTGCGCGGGAAGAGACCCTCATTCAACTGGCCGACCGGGAACTCTCCGCGGAAGTCGCCACGTTGCACAACGATACGTTGTTCCTTGCGGAT
>JAJDOI010000071.1 GCA_022340245.1 Thiogranum sp. | reverse complement strand
ATGGTGCGACCAGTCGAACCCTGCCGGGTCATGTTCCTGAAGCCACGCGAGCCAGCGCTTGCCGGTCAGTCCGGCGGCGTGTTCGCGGCCCAGGCGTGCAATGGCAATGCGGCGCAACAGTTCGGACAGTTCGCTGGCGAGTTGCTGCGCCGGCAGGCGGTCGGCCCGCTGTTTCAGGTTGCGTAGCTGCTTCCAGGCAGGCCGGCGCCACGACCCGGCCGGGTAGCGCAACATATTACGGACCAGGGATACCAATAGCAGGATCGCCGCGATGGCCAGCGCGGCGAGCAGCCACCAGCCCGGCGCCAGCGGCCACCACGGAATGCTGTCGAGGCCGTGTATATCGCGCAGCTGGCTGACCAGTTCGGGGTTCACAGAAAGGACCTCATGCGCAGGCGGCGTTCCAGCCCGTGGACCAGTGCGGGGTGCACGTCATCGCCGGTTTCCAGGGGAATCAGTGCGCATCCCGAACCGTGGGCGATCTGAATCAGCTCATCCCGCCGCTTCTGCCAGGTGGCCCGGTATGCGCGCCGGCCGGCTTCGTCCGCGGTGTTCACTGTCACCAGCTCACCATCGGGGGCGCGGAACAGCACATCGCCCATGTCCGGGATGTCGCGGTCGGCGGGGTCGTCTATGGGAACCAGGACCACTGAATGGTGCTGGCGAAGCTGCGTCAGGCCTTTCACCAGACCTGTGTGTTCGCGGTTGAAGTCGGCGATGACAAATACCAGCCCACCCGTGCCGATGCCCCTTGCGGCCTGACGAAGTATGTCGGAGAGCAATTCGGGTGGTGACTCCGCGGTGCCGCTGGTCGCCTCGGTAAGGGTTTTGAGCAACTGCCACAATGCGCGCCGGTCCTTGGTGGGGCGGAAATAGCTGTTGTCGCTCCGATCGCTGCCAAACAGCAATCCGCCGACCCGATCATGCAGGCTGTTGGCGGCCCAGCCCACAAGTGCCGCGGCGCGGGCCGCCTGCACGGACTTGAAGGTGTTGCGCGTGCCGAAATTCATGTGCGGGCCCTTGTCCACGCACAGCATGACGCTGCGTTCGCGTTCCTCGCGGAATACCTTGAGATGCGGCTCGCCGGTACGCGCCGTGACCTTCCAGTCCATGTTGCGTATGTCGTCGCCCTCGCGGTACTCGCGGACTTCCTCGAAGTTGAGGCCCTGGCCACGGAACACCGAGGCGTACAGACCGCTGAACGAGGAATTGACCAGGTGATGGGAAGCCAGGCCGAGCGTACGCGCCTGGTGTCTCAGCTCCAGCAGGTCGTCCAGGCGCGGCTGCAGACTCATGGAGCGTCTCAGGGAATGGCCACCAGGGAGATCAGACGCTGAATCAGATCATCGCTGGTGATGCCCTCGGCTTCCGCTTCAAACGTCAGCAACAGACGATGGCGCAATATGTCAGGGGCGATCTCCTGGATATGCTCCGGGGAAACATAGGGCTCGCCGTGCAGCCAGGCGCGCGCACGGGCGCAACGCGCCAGCGCCAGGCTGGCCCTCGGCGAGGCGCCGAAACGACACCAGCGGGCCAGGTCCTTGTCGTATTTCTGGGGCGTACGGGTGGCCTGGACCAGGTCGACAATGTAGCGATTGAGGTTGGGATTGATAAACAGTTCGGCAATCTTGCTCCGCATGGCGAACAGGTCGGCCTGGGGCAACGGGTCCGAGGGTGGTTTGGGGATCTCTCTCTGGCGGTCATTGTCCAGGGCGAGGATTTTCAATTCCTCTGTGTGACTCGGGTAGTCGACCACCACCTGCATCAGGAAACGATCCAGCTGGGCTTCCGGCAAGTGGTAGGTGCCTTCCTGTTCCACCGGGTTCTGGGTCGCGAGGACCATGAACAGCCTGGGCAGGGGATATGTCTTCTGGCCTACGGTAATCTGACGTTCACCCATGGCTTCCAGCAGGGCCGACTGCACCTTTGCCGGCGCGCGGTTGACCTCGTCGGCCAGCAGGACGTTGTGGAAGAGGGGGCCGGGGCGAAACTCGAACTCGGCTTTTTCGTGACGGTAGATGTCGGTACCGATCAGGTCAGATGGCAACAGGTCCGGCGTGAACTGGATGCGATGGAAGTCACCCTCGATGCCTTGCGAGAGGGTGTTCACAGCCGTCGTTTTGGCCAGCCCGGGCATGCCCTCCACCAGCATGTGGCCGTCGCTCAACAGGCAAACAAGCATGCCATCGATCAGGTTTTGCTGGCCGATAACGTGAGATGCGATGTACTCACGGAGCGGGTTGAGATCGTTCGGGGTCATGCTGCCACTCGCATGAGATGCTGCGCCCCCGGGTATCGGGTCGAGACTGTTCGGCGTCATTTTGCTACCTGCTGCTGGTTGAAAAACCACGCCAGGTTACACTTCCTGTGCAACCCATACCTCAGGTTTGCGAGGCTATGGGGCATGGAGCACTGCTTGTCATTCTGTCGATCAAACACTGTCAGTTTGGCAGAAAAGTATACCACCCGGCTGGAAAAACTTACTGATTCAGGTCAATTAAGGCCCTGACACAGGCCACGGGGTATGCGCCGCCGTGTCGCGATCGGTTTGGCAATTGTTTGTAATTGAGCTGATTTTTATTATCCTGCGGTATGCCGTACGCCAGCGACGGCAATCCCGACATCCCCTGCATCTGGCAACGAAATAGCAACGACGGCAGTATCACTATGACACAAGCGGCAGCGGCCCGAAACGGGGCGGCAGAGCCTGGTGCGGCGACAGAGCCTGGTGCGCTGGTGGCTGCACTGGGCGTGGTTTTCGGCGACATCGGCACCAGCCCGTTGTATGCGCTGCGCGAAAGTTTCGGCGGCGCCGGCGCGCCTGCGCTGAACCCGGCGGACCTGCTGGGCGTGTTGTCGCTGGTGTTGTGGGCCCTGATCCTGGTGATATCGATCAAGTACCTGCTGTTCGTGCTGCGGGCGGACAACCAGGGGGAGGGTGGAATTATTGCCCTGGTGGCCCTGCTGAATCCCTGGCGGTGCAGGCCCGGCGAGCCGCGCCATGTGTTGATGCTCATGGGGCTGTTCGGCGCCTGTCTGCTGTATGGCGACGGCACTATCACGCCGGCGATCTCGGTGCTGAGCGCCGTGGAGGGTTTGCAGGTCGTGGCCCCGTCTCTGGATGCCTTCGTGCTGCCGGTGACGGTGATTATTCTGGTTGCGCTGTTTGCCGTGCAAAAGCGCGGCAGCGGCAACATCGGGCGACTGTTCGGGCCGGTCATGCTGCTGTGGTTCCTGGTGCTGGCGCTGCTGGGGCTGCGCGGCGTGCTCATGGAACCGGGCGTGTTTGCGGCCTTTAATCCCGCTTACGCCATCGGCTTCTTCGCCGCCAACGGGATCACGGGATTTCTGACCCTGGGCGCGGTGTTTCTGGTGGTCACCGGTGGCGAGGCGCTGTATGCGGACCTCGGACATTTCGGCATTGCACCGATTCGCCGCGCCTGGTTCCTGATTGTATTCCCCGCGCTGGTGCTCAATTACCTGGGCCAGGCCGCCTTGCTGATGCACAGGCCGGAAGCCATCGATGCCCCGTTTTTTCACCTCGCCCCTGGCTGGGCGGGTGCGCCGCTGGTTGTACTGGCCACGCTGGCCACGGTGATCGCCTCGCAGGCCGTGATCAGCGGCACCTTCTCGCTGACCCGGCAGGCGATCCAGCTGGGCCAGCTGCCGCGCATGCGGGTGGTCTTCACCCAGTCGGAAGAAGCCGGCCAGGTCTACCTGCCGCTGGTCAACTGGCTATTGCTGGCGGCCTGCCTGGCGCTGGTGGTCGGCTTCGGCAGCTCGGATGCGCTGGCCTCGGCCTACGGGGTGGCGGTGTCTCTGGACATGGTGGTGACCACGCTACTGGCCGTCGCGGTAGCGCGCCGTTTCCACTGGCGACCGCAAGTGGCGCTGCTGGCCGGCGCGGTGTTCCTGTTGATCGACAGCGCCTTTCTGGGTGCCAACCTGGCAAAGATTCCCGACGGCGGCTGGTACGCGCTGATGATCGCTGGACTGATCTTTGTGATCATGTCGAGCTGGCGCGCGGGCCGGGCATTGCTCGCCACGCGCATCGGGCAGCGGGCGATGCGACAGGATGAGTTTCTAAAGCAGATTAACGACGATCCGCCGTATCGTGTCCCGGGGACCGCGGTGGTGCTTACCGGCCACTACGACCAGTGTGTGCCGGCCGCGCTGCTGCATCACATGGCGCGCACCCACGTGCTGCACGAGCGGGTCATCCTGTTGACTGTGGCCACCGAAGATCGCCCGCATGTGCCGGCCGCTGAACGGCTGGACTTCGAAAAACTCGGCCAGGGCGTTGTGCGCATGCGCGCCCACTATGGTTTTTCTCAACCACCGAACATTCCGCTGGCACTCAAGCTCGGAGAGCACGTCGGCATCCCGATTGACCCCGACGCGATCACCTACATCATCGCACGCGAAACGCTGATACCCAAACGTGATGTGCCCGGCCTGCCGTACTGGCAGGAAGTGCTGTTCAGCTGGCTGGCGCGCAATGCCGGACTGGCCACTGCTTACTATCGTTTGCCGGAGGAACGGGTGCTGGAAATCGGCCTGCAGGTGGCGCTGTGAGCGAAAACACGCGTGCCGACAGCCTTCAGTGATCGTGTGGGGATGTGTCGGTAGCGTCGGCTGACTGTCTGCGCCAGCGGCGAACCAGCCACAGCAGTGTAGCGACAGCCGCCAGGCCACTGGCAAACGCGACCGCTGCATGCAGTTTGCCGAAAGTGTCCAGCAGGTGTGCGATCCGGCCGCTGAAAAAGTACACCCCAAGCACCCACAGGGACACCCACAGCGATGCGCCGATGGCATTGAACACCAGGAAGCGCAGCCAGGGCATCTCCAGACTGCCGGCGACGACACCGTTGAGCTGGCGCAGTACCTCGAAGAAACGCGCCGACGCCACCATCCAGATACCGTAACGCCGAAACTGCTGTTCAACCTTTTGCAGGTGCGCCTGTGGAAAGTGCAGGCGGCGCAGCAGGCGGTTACCGCCCAGGCGGCCGATGACATAGCCGAGGTTGTCGCCAGACACGGCGGCGACCCAGGCCACGGCGGCGACGCCGCCAAGGTGTAACTCGCCCTGTTGTGCGAGCAGCGCACCGCCGATCATGAACGTCTGCCCGGGGGCTGGAATGCCGAAACCTTCGACGAAAACCGAGGCGAACAGCACGCCCAGTCCGTACTGGTCGAACCACGGTTTGGCGAGTGTGAGGAAATGTTCCAGCAAGGCTTACCTGCTTTTGTGTCGGCTGCTGCGCCGTTCATGTGTCGAGATTCGGTGACGGATGCCTTTGGGCCTCGTTTGCGGGGGCTGCGACAGTGTTGTGTGGGTCAGTATAGCGCGGCAAGCGCCGGATCGATGGGTGCGGCGGCTGCCGGACAATGGGTGATTCTAACCAGTGATGGGAATATTGCCCGCGCCTGTGCCGGCAGCGGCTGGTAACTCGCTGATGTGAATGATGCTATTCAGTTGGCACGGTCAGTGCTGAAGGCTTGGCAGGGGTGTTACCCAATGTCACGCTAGAGGAGTAACGATCATGTCAAAACCCGAACTGAAATCTGTCGTCTTGGCCGTCCTGCTTGCAGGTGCCGGCCCGGCCCTGTTGTCCACGCCGCTGTATGCCGATGCGATCCGCGAGAAGGTGTCGGTGAGCCCGGAAAAGACCATCAGCCCGAGCGAAGAGGCGGTCATTTCCTCGGCCGGTGTGAAGGTGTTGCGTCACATAGCCCAGGCCCGCGCCGGGATTCACAAAAAGGATGCCGAGGCGGCGCAAACCGAACTGGGTCAGGCCGACAAGCTGCTCGATATCATCCACCAGGCGTTGCCGACAACCTCGGTCAAGGATCGCATCTGGGTGGCCAAGAAGCACCTGGAATACGAAAACACCGAGGAGGTGTTGCCCGACCTGATTCCCATCTACAGCTCGCTGGATGAACTAACCGATATCATGCCGGTAAAGGCCGCCAGGCAGCACCTGGACCAGGCCAGGGCCCGGCTCAAGGCAGGCGACAAGGCCAAGGCAAAAAAGGCCCTGGAAGAAACCGATGCCGCGCTGCAGTATACCGAGATCGACCTGCCGCTCGGTACCACGCGCCGCCTGGTGGCGCAGGCCGAGGCCGACCTCAGGAACAACAAGTTTGACGACGCCGACAAGTCACTGAAGTCGGCCGAGGATGCCGTGGTGTTTATCTCCGTGGGTATTCAGCAGCCGCTGTTTTCCGCCAAGGCGGCCCTGTATCAAGGGGTGGTTGCGATGGACGCGGGGAACGACGATCTGGCGAAGGCCGATTTTCAGAACGCCATCGACTTTCTCCGGGCGGCCAAACAGTCCGGAGATGACACTACCCGGGAGGCCGCGGGGCAACTGTTGCAGGAAGCGCAGCCACTCATGGCGGATCTGGAATCCGGCACTACTGTCAGTGCCGGATTCCACCGGCTGTTGGAGCGGGTGCAGGCCTACACCGACCGCAGTGTCGAGTATCTCACCACTGGCTGGGAGCGGTATCGCGCCGAGGGTCATCCGTTCAAATCTGACCTGATCGAAGCGAAGCTGCACCTGACGAATGCACGGATCGATCTGTTCACCGGGCAGGAAACCGACATGGCCAGGAAAGAGCTCGGCAAAGCCGACAAGCTGCTGGGTCAGGCTGCAAAAGCCGCCGGCGGGGATGCCGCCACGGGTGACTATCAGCAAAAGATAGAAAAACTGCGTGGCAGCGTTGACACGCTGAGTGCCCGGCCGGACAGCGGTGGACCCTCGCTGTATACGGCGCTGGAACAACAGCTGGACGATATGATCAGTGTGTTGTAAGCGTCCGGGCGGGGCGCCTGGTGGCGCCCCGTATGTCGCGCCGGAATGCCGTGCGACCGGTTTGAGTGTTGCGGGCATAACGGCCCGCCGCGCGCGATCGCGCGCCTTGCGTCGCGAGGCTGGTGCTCTGTGTGCTGCCTTTTGCGGGGTTTGCCGTCAGCCTGTATCCTTACCTGATGCCGCCGGCGGTATGCCGGTATTTACGCTGGTGTACAACGGTTATCACTATCGTTTGTCGGGCGGGAAGGTCATCTGCGAGTACGGTGAAACATCGGCGCAGCAGAAGGATTCGCGTGTTTTATCTTAACCGGCGACTCACGCCGGGCAGGGGCGATCGTGGCTGAATGGAACAACTATCCGGCCGGCTACAGGACATGGGTGTATGGTTCTCTGTGGCTGCCGACGGCGCTGCTCGGCGGTCTGCTGGTGGTGACGCTGGGAACCGAGTTCGTGCTGGCCTGGCAGTCTCACCAGCGCCTCCAGCCCATCAGCCGGCATATTGGTCAGATGGTGAAGCTGCAGGCCGTCAACATCGAGCTGCAGCGGGAACTGGTGGAAAATCTGCGCGCCGAGAGTGACTTTACCGCCGCCGAGCGCGGCGAGATGGCCGCGGATCTGAAAGCGATCCTGGATGCCAATGTGCTTCTGTCGGACGATACAGGGGCGCTGGTATCGGCGGCGCTCGAGGCCTTGACCGACCTCTCGAAGGGCCCGAAACAGGCGTTGATTCTGGCGCTGGTGCAGACACGCAAAGCCGTCGATCTCGAGGCGCGTGCACACCAGGCGCTGGTGAGCAAGATCGATCGCGGTACGGCCCTGGAGCTGCGCATCGGTGCGATCACGCTGGTGCTTTTTCCGGTGGGTGCGGCCCTGCTGCTGTACCTGATGCGCCGGCGTATCCTGGCGCCCCTGGAACGCCTGAGTTTTCTCATGACGCTGCTCGGGCGCCGTGACTACACCAAGGCGTCGGTGGAATCGGTCGACCCGCTGTTACGCCCCTTGACGGAAAACTACAACGCCATGGTGACCAGGCTCGCCGAACTGGAGGCCGAACACGCCTCGCGCGAGCGCCATCTTGAGTCTCAGGTGAGCAACGCGACGCAGACCCTGCTCGAACAACAACGCAGCCTTGCCGATACCGAACGCCTGGCTGCCGTGGGCGAAACGATGGCGCGCATCGCGCACGAGTTGCGCAATCCCCTCGCGGGCGTCAAGATGGCCTTCGGCAATCTGCGCAGGGAAATGGCGCAGGAGTCGCAGTCGGAAGAGTACACCGAGCGCGTTAACATTATCGCCGCAGAACTGGATCGTATCATTGCAGTGCTTAACGCCTTGCTGGATCAATCGCGCCAGAATCCCGAACCCTTGCGCGATATCAACGTGGGGCGGGCGGTCGCCGATCTGCTGACGCTGGTGCGCTACCAGATTCCCGCGCGCATCGTGCTGCGCCAGGATATACCCGATGAACTCGTTTGCCGCCTGCCGGATGCCATGCTGCGCCAGGCGCTGTTGAATCTGATACTCAATGCCCGCCACGCGCTCGGCGAAAGCGACGGCACTATCGCCCTGGAAGGGCGTGTCGGGCAAGGCATGCTCAACCTTTCCGTGTGCGACGACGGCCCGGGATTTTCCGCCGATGTGCTCGATGCCGGAATACGCGCCTTTGTCAGTTGCCGGGCCGACGGCATGGGCCTGGGACTCTCCATGGTGCAGCGGTTCGTCCGCGCCCAGGGAGGAGAAGTGAAACTTTCCAATCGTGAACCTCATGGAGCTTGCGTGACGCTCGAATTGCCTTGCGGTCGGGTCGATGTCTGACTCATTGCTGATCATTGAAGACGAGCAGCTGCTCGGTTCGGAACTGGTACGCCACTACCGACGCGCCGGCTGGGAGGTGGCCTGGGCAAAGACCATCGCCGACGCGCAGCGAGCGCTGCTGGTGCGTGAGCTTGGGCCGCTGGTGGTGCTCTCGGATATCAATCTGCCGGACGGCAGCGGTCTGGACCTTCTCGACAAGGTGCGGGAAAAGGGCGGGCGAGGCGAGTGGGTGTTTCTTACCGGTTACGGTGACGTGCCCGATTCGGTGCGGGCGATGCGCCTCGGGGCTTTCGATTTTCTGACCAAGCCCTGTGACCAGGAGCGCCTGGATATCGTTGTGCAGGGCGCGGCGCGCAGCGCCCGCGCCCAGCGGCGTATCAGGGAGGAAAGCGAGAACCGTTCGCGGCGCTACACGCCGGCTTCGTTTTCCGGCTCGAGCGATGTGGCAGAGCAGGTGCGCGAGCTGCTCGGCAAACTGACCCAGGTGCCGTTCAGCGCATTGGTGATTACCGGCGAAACGGGTACCGGCAAGGGGCTGGCGGCACGCATTCTGCACCACGCCGGGCCGCGCGCCGAAGGGCCACTGGTCGAGGTCAACTGCGCCGCGTTGCCGCGCGAGCTGCTGGAATCCGAGCTTTTCGGTCACGAGGCCGGCGCCTACACGGGGGCCAAAGGCCGCAGGCGCGGGCTCATCGAGCAGGCGCATGGTGGCACCGTATTTCTCGACGAGATCGCCGAGATGCCCGTCGACCTGCAGGCGAAGCTGCTCAAGGTCATCGAGGACCGGACGGTGCGGCGTCTGGGCGGCGACAGCGAGACCCAGGTCGACGTACAGGTTCTGGCGGCGACCAACCAGAATCTGGACGAGCAGATCCACAATGGCGAGTTCCGCGCCGACTTGTATCACCGGCTCAGCGTGTTTCGCCTGGAGCTGCCACCGTTGCGCGAACGCATTGCCGATCTGAAAGAGCTGGTGCCGCTGTTCATCGCAGAGTACAACGCACTCGCCGGCAAGAAGGTCCGCGAGGTTGAACGGCCTGTATGGGAGCGCCTGCAGGCGCACAGCTGGCCGGGTAACGTGCGCGAACTGCGCAACGTCGTTGAACGCTGCGTGCTGTTCGCAACCGATCACCGCTTTCCGCTCGAATGGTTGCAGCTGGGTTCTCCCGAGTTGACGGCAGGTTCACAGGTTCAGGCTGTGCGCGGCGACTGCCTGTGCCTGCCGATGGACGGTTCGCTTGGGCTCGATGATATGGTGGGGCGGATTATCGAAACCATGCTGGAACGCCACGGCAACAACGTGGCTGAAATCTCGCGGGTGCTCAAGACAACCCGCGAGAAGGTTCGTTACCGGATCGAAAAATACAATATCAAGCGCTCGGACTGATCCCGTCGGTGCTTGCCGCGGCCGCGCTGCGTATTATTCCACACCGATTGGTGAATATTGCGTAACGGCGGGGCGCCTGCCAGGCGTGTTAGCTGAAGCGTCGGCGCAAAACCGGTAGCGTATGGTCTGGCATCGTTCCTGCTAAATGATCGGGTACCGGGTGACGGTGTTTGCCGGCACCAGCAATACGGAGGAAACCACGATCATGCACACTTTACCTGAACTGCCTTATCCTCACGACGCTCTGGAGCCCTGGATCTCGCGCGAGACGCTCGATTACCACTATGGCAAGCATCACGCGGCTTACGTGAGCAAACTCAACGGGCTGATCGAGGGAACCGACCTGGAGTCCCTGTCGCTCGAGGCGCTGGTGCGCGCGAGCGTCGAGGAGTCCGGGAAACCGGACGCGGTATTCAACAACGCGGCGCAGGCCTGGAACCACGCTTTCTACTGGCAGTGCCTGACCCCCGACAAGACGGTACCGGGGGGCGAGCTCGCGCATGCGCTGAACAGCCAGTTTGGCTCAGTGGAGGCCTTCCAGAAGGCGTTTTCCCAGGCCGCTCTGGCCAATTTCGGTTCCGGCTGGACCTGGCTGGCCGGCACCGCCGCAGGTAAGCTGGAGATCGTCAACACCAGTAACGCGGGTACACCGCTGACCGTGGGGCAGACACCGCTGCTGACCTGCGATGTCTGGGAACATGCCTACTATATCGACTACCGCAACGCGCGTGCCGACTACCTGCAGGGTTTCTGGAAACTGGTCAACTGGGATTTCGTAGCGGCGGGAATCAGGCGGCTCGGCCAGCCCCTGGATGCCGCCTGAGGGCGTACTCCGGAGCGACGACCCGGCGTGCCGAGTGTGCGTATCGCCTTCAGCTAAACTGAGACCTGTATCGACAACGCAGTGATCGCCCCCGGGGAGGGCCGCGCCATGGACAGCACCAGCGACAGCCCGAGCCCTGAAAAGCAGGATGTTGACGCGCTCCTCGAACAGCTGAAAAGCGCCCGGGCAGGGCTCTCCTCGGCCGATGCCGAGGCACGTCTGGTGCAGTATGGCCGCAATGCGCTGGAGGAGAAGACAGACAGTCTCCTGAGGCGTTTCCTGGGCTATTTCTGGGGGCCGATCGCCTGGATGATCGAGGTCGCGGCGATTCTGTCGGCGCTGGTCCGGCATTGGGACGACTTCGTCATTATTGTTGCCCTGTTGATTTTCAACGCCGCGGTCGGCTTCTGGCAGGAATACAAGGCTGCCAACGCCCTTGAAGCTCTGAAGCAACAGCTCGCGCTCCGGGCGCGGGTGCTGCGCGACCGGCACTGGGGTCAGATCGACGCCGTCGAGCTGGTGCCCGGTGACATCATCCGCCTGCGCCTGGGCGATATCATTCCCGCGGACGCGGTACTGATCGAGGGCGACTACCTCGCCGTGGACCAGTCGGCGCTGACCGGCGAGTCGCTGCCGGTCAACAGGCAGACGGGCGAGCTGGTGTATTCCGGCTCGGTGGCCCGCCAGGGTGAGATGGTCGCGGTGGTCACCACCACCGGCGCCGACACCCTGTTCGGTCGCACCGCGAGGCTGGTGGAGAGCGCCGGCGCCGTGTCGCATTTCCAGAAAGCGGTGCTGGCCATCGGTGACTACCTGATCTACCTGAGTCTGGGTCTGGTGGCGATACTGATGGTGGTGCAACTGTTCCGCCACGCGCCGCTGCTTGATCTGGTGCAGTTCGCGCTGATCCTCACCGTCGCTTCCATTCCCGTCGCCATGCCCGCCGTGCTGTCAGTGACCATGGCGGTCGGGGCGCTGGCGCTGTCGAAGATGAAGGCGATCGTTTCGCGCCTGCAGTCAATCGAGGAGATGGCCGGTGTCGATATCCTGTGCTCGGACAAGACCGGTACCCTGACCCGGAACCAGCTTACCCTGGGCGAACCCGGGGTCTTTGCAGCCCACGACGCACAGGAGCTGATCCTGGCCGCGGCGCTGGCTTCCAGGGCTGAAGACCAGGACGCCATCGACCTCGCCGTGATCGGCGGTTTGAGCGATCGTGCGGTGTTGGAGGGTTACACCCAGACCCGCTTCGTGCCGTTTGATCCGGTAGGCAAGCGCACCGAGGGCGAGATCGCCGGCAGCGACGGCCGGTCTTTCAAAGTCGCCAAGGGGGCACCGCAGGTCATCCTGGCGCTGTGCAAGGTCGATCAGGCTACCGCCGAACGCGCCGCCGCGCTCATCGATGAACACGCCGCGAAGGGTTACCGCACCCTGGGCGTGGCGCGCATGGATACAGGTGGCGACTGGCAATTTCTCGGTATCCTGCCGCTGTTCGATCCACCGCGCGAGGACTCGGCGGAGACTATCCGCAAGGCCGGGGGCTACGGCATTACGGTGAAGATGGTCACCGGTGATAATGCCGCTATCGCCCGCGAGATCGCTGCCAAGCTCGGCCTGGGGAAAAACATCCAGCCGGCCACTGCGTTGTTCACCGGCGAGGATGGTGGTGCGCCGGCGGATGCGGCCGAACGCATCGAAGCTGCGGACGGATTTGCCCAGGTGTTTCCCGAGCACAAGTACGCCATCGTCAAGGCCCTGCAGGAGCGCGGCCACCTGGTGGCGATGACCGGCGACGGTGTTAACGACGCCCCGGCGCTCAAGCAGGCCGACGTCGGCATTGCCGTTTCGGGCGCCACCGACGCGGCGCGCGCCGCCGCCGACCTGATTCTCACCGCGCCCGGTTTGTCCACCATCGTGAGCGCCGTCGAGGAGGCTCGGCGCATCTTCGAACGCATGAATTCCTACGCCATTTACCGTATCACCGAGACCATCCGCATCATGATCTTCGTGGTGCTGGCCATGATTGTGTTCGACTTCTATCCGATCACCGCGATCATGATCATCCTGCTGGCGTTCTTTAATGACGTGCCAATTATGGCCATCGCTTACGATAACACCGGGCTGGACCGCAGACCGGTGCGCTGGAACATGCACCGGGTCATTACCGTGTCGACCGTCATGGGCGTGATAGGAACGCTGGGCAGTTTTCTGATGCTGTACCTCGCGGTGGACTGGCTGCAGCTGAGTATTCCCAAGGTACAAACTTATATCTTTTTGAAAATGGCGGTGGCGGGCCACTTGACGCTGTTTGTTTCCCGCAGCCGCGGCTGGTACTTTGCGCGTCCCTGGCCGGCCCCGGTTATGATCTGGGCCGCGCTGTCCACCAAGCTGGCCGCCACCTTGCTGTGTCTCTACGGTTTCGGCCTGGTCACGTCTATCAGCTGGAAAGAGATCGGCCTGGTGTGGGGCTATTCAATCGTCTGGTCGCTGGTCACCGACGCGGCCAAGGTGTCGGTCTATCGCCGGTTCGACCGGACCGCGTCGCGCCATCGCAGTTTTCTGCGCACACTCGGCGCGCACCTGCATTAGGGCGCGAGGCGGCCCGCTATCGGGCGCCCCCGGGCATGGCAACGGCCCGCTGTAGGGCTTAGACTACGGCCCGGTCTGCCTGCACCCAAACCGGGCGCAGGTGTTTCCAACCGGGCGAACCCGCGTATTGCGCCGGCGGCGAAGGTCGCGCTCAACAGGTGTCAGAGTTACGGTCATGAGTCGATCAGATCCCGCCGCTCGCGCGAAGCGGGCGGCGCAAGCAGCAGAATCGGGCGGTGCCGAGCGCGCGTCACTTCGTTTCCGCAGGCTGCGTGTCGTTGTCCCGGCGCTGTTTCTCGCCGCGGTTATCGCCGCCGGCTGGCACCAGGTGGCGGCCATCGATCTGCTGCGGGTGCGCGATACACTGCGCCTGGTACCGCTCGGGCCGGTGTTGGGCATACAGTTGCTGGCGCTGTTGTCCATCCTGGCGATGACGCCCTACGATCTGCTGATCGCGCCCGCGCTGGGTATCCGGCGGGACTGGCGTGCCTGGGTCCACGACGCCTGGATAGCGAATACCTTCAACAATATGGTGGGTCTGGCCGGGCTGACGGGTTCCGGGCTGAGGTACCTGCTGGCCGGCCGCGACGCGCTGTCGCAGCGACAGGCGGCAAGCCAGGCCGCTCTGGTCATGCTGACCATCCCGGTGGGTCTTTCCGCGCTGGCCTGGCCGCTGTGGTTGTCGGGTGCGCTCATCGATACCTGGTTCAGCAGCAGTGCCTTGCTGGTGGCGGCTGTCTACCTGCCGCTGTTTGTGCTGCTGACCGGGGATGGCCGACTCCATCGTCGTGTGCTCGGCAGCCTGCCGGCATTGTCCCGCCTGCGGCAGGCGGGCCTGGTCACGGTGAGTTTTCTCGACTGGCTGTTCGCCACGCTGATCGTCTGGCTGTGCATCATCGTCGCGGGCGTCGATGTCTCCGCCACACAGGTGCTGGTCGCTTATGCGACTGCCTCGCTGGCCGGTGCTGTGAGCATGCTGCCCGGCGGACTCGGTGTGCTGGACGGTGCGCTATTCCTGTTGCTGCATACACCGGGTACGGACAGCGATGCACTGGTGGCCGGCATCGTGATGTTTCGTGTTGTCTATTACGTGGTTCCCTGGCTGATAGGTATTTATCTCGGCGGGGCGGTTCTGACCTCGGGTGAGGACGCGCCGTTGGCTCCCTTGCTGCGGCACTGGCATGCCAGCCCGCTGCTCGCGGTGCTACGTCTGCCACTGGTGCTGTTTTCGGCTATTGCGGTGAGGGCACTGGCCTATCTGACGTTTGCGGGGGGTGTTGTGCTGCTGGTGTCGACCGCGTTGCCCGGACCGCTCGACGAACAACTCGCCGACTGGCATATGGCGCTGCCGCAGGCCCTGCTGGAGGGCCTGCACCTGGGCAGCGTGTTCGTCGGTGTGACCTTAATTGTTCTGGCGGGCGGTATCGTCCGCCAGGTCGAGCGTGTCTACCACATGGTGGTACCGGTACTGCTGGCGGGTGCCCTGCTGGCACTGCTTCGGGACTTTCACTACGTACAGGCGAGCTTCCTTGTCGCCCTGGCGGTGTTGTTGCGCATGCAGCGTGCGCGGTTCTACCGCAAAACCTTCCCGGTGTTCAGCCTGCGGACCGCCAGGTGGTTGCTGGCAATGCTGGTGTCGCTGGGTCTGTATGCCGCGATCGGGCAGCTGGCGTACGAGACTGTCCGCGATGCACACTCGCTATACGGAACGGTCGCGAGTACGCCGCACGCGCAGCGTGTCCTGCATTCACTGCTGTTGTTGCCCCTGTTTGCCCTGGGTATCCAGGGGTGGTTGTTTTTCCGCCTGCCGCGACCCATCGACGACCCACCGGATCGCGCCGCGCTCGCGGCGGCCGGCGCGTTTCTCAAGCGTTACGGTGGCGGTGCGTTTGCGCACCTGATACTGGCCGGGGACAAACAGTTGCTGTATGCGGCCGACAACCGGGTATTGATTGCTTATGCGCACATCCGCAATCGCCTGGTGGCGCTGGGTGACCCGATCGGCGACCCCGCTGTATTCCGCGACGCTGTCGAGGCGTTCTACAACCTTGCCGACCAGTATGACCTGGAACCGGTGTTCTATGAGGTTTCGGAGACCTATCTGGGCCTGTATCACGACCTGGGTTTCAAGTTGTTCAAACTCGGCGAGCGCGCGCTGGTACCGACAGCGTCCTTTACGCTTGCGGGCAAGAACCGCGAGTCCCTGCGACACAGCGTGAAACAGGCCGAACGCGCCGGGGTCCGCTTCGAGGTGCTGGATCCCCCCCTCGATGAGACGCTGTGGCGCGAGCTGCGCGCGGTGTCCGATGCCTGGCTCGCCAGCAAGCACGCGGCCGAAAAGGGATTCTCGCTCGGGCGTTTCGATCGCGACTACCTGCAGCGCGGCCCGCTGGCACTGGTCAGGCAGGGGCAGCGGGTGGTGGCCTTTGCTTCGCTGATGCCCGGCTATGGTGCCCACGAGCAGTTGGCCATCGACCTGATGCGCAGCCTGCCCACGGCACCGAAAGGCAGCATGGATTTTCTTTTCGCGCGGCTTGTCGAACTTGCCCGCGACACCGGTTACCGTTACTTTGACCTGGGGATTGCACCGCTCAGCGGTGTCGGTGCGTCACGCCACGCGCGGGCATCGGAAAAGGTCGCGCGACTGGCGTTCGAGCACGGCAGCCGGTTTTACAGCTACAAGGGTCTGCGCAGTTTCAAGGCGAAATTCAGTCCGGAGTGGCACGCCATGTACCTGTCCCACCGGCCCCGCTCGGCCTTGCCGGGATTGCTGCTCGATATCGCCGCACTCATCGCCGGCGGCTATCGCCGTTTGCTGCGCAATCGATGACGGCTGGGCTATGCTTGGCAGGTGTCTTCAAACAACGGAGAAACATCTAATGATGGGTTTCGACCTGATGGTTTTTTCACCGGTGATCGCGCTGATTTCCGGTGTGGCGATTCTGCTGGTGCCCCGCCTGCTGAATTATATTGTCGCGTTCTATCTTATTTTTGTGGGCATTATCGGCCTGACTGCGCGCTTCTGAGACGAGCGAAACGCATGCCATGACCGGGGATAAATTTGCAGGCGACGCAGCCGCCGTCACGGCAACGGCCTGCGAGACGCCGGCTGGGCCCGATATGGCCCAGGTCACGCTGGTGAAACTGGCAGCCGGCGGCGAGGCCGGCAAGCGGCTTGGCGAGCACATGCTGCTCGCCTGGTATGACCGCGAGCGCGATTTCGAGTCTCCGCAGCGTGCCAGTGAGTGTCATTTCGACAGCGCTGTGCCCGGCTACGTGGCTTATGCGCTGTCACATGGCGCGACGCTCAAAGTCGATTTCGATGACGGGCGGTTTGTGTTCTTTTATATGCCCGTATGAGCTCGCCGGCGAAATCGCAGCGCCGGCGGTGTTGCCTTGTACTGATACCGTGGGATTTCCCGCCTGCTTGAGCGGAGACTGCGGACATTCGCCGCAGCGTTACGCTCGCCGGTGTGGGTGACAGTCCCCGCGGGCATGTGAATATTGCCCATTCGGCGTCCTCCCCGGGGCGTGGAAATCCGGATTAATCCCACTGATACAGCGACCTGCAAATATGGCACGGCAAATGCCCCGTGTTCCTCAGGTCCGGCATGTTGTCTGCGCAATGTTGCGATCCCGCGGGCAGCGCCCGCGGCTTCAGTGTCGCGGCGACACGCTGCTCAGGCGCACCCTGCACGGGCGAGGGGCATTTGGATATGAACAGATTCGGCTACAGATGCACATCGACAGCAGGGGCTCCCACCCTGGCCCGAGGCTTGTTCGCCACCGCGCTGACGCTGGTGTTTTTCGTCGTGGCGTCGGTGTTCGGCGCGCTGTTGCTGGCGGGCGCGGCGGCCGTTGCGCTGGTCTTCGGTGCGCGCTTGTGGTGGCTGCGGCGACGCGCCGGCAGGCAGCCGCCAGGACGAGCAGGGCGAACGCTCGACTTGTCGGAGTCTGATTACGAGGTGCTCTCCGGCAGCGGCAACGAATGCCGACAGGACAGGGAGTAGCGTCCGTGGGACACCGACCGCAGTTTTCCCGCCTGGCCCGCCGGGTGGCGGCTACGCTGGCGTTGCTGGCGGTGCTTGTCACCGCACCGCTGGCGGCCGGCAGCGGTGCAACTGATACGCCGCAGGCAACCATCAAGACCGTCACTGGGCAAGTGCTGGCCGCCCTTCGTACCAACCAGGAAACCTTGCGCAAGGATCCGGCCGCGGTGGCCGCGCAGATAGCGAAGATCGTCGATCCGCACCTGGATTTCACCATCATGTCGCAGGAGGCGCTTGGTGTCGGCTGGCGGCGCGCGGACCCGCGCCAGCGCGTCCGTTTTACGCAGGCTTTTCACCAGCTGCTGACTGCCGACTATGCCGCTGTCCTCAAGCGCTACCGCGGACAGACCGTCAAGCTGCTGGATGTTCGCTGGGAGGATGCCGCCCGCCACAGGGCGATCGTGTCGAGCCAGCTGGAAGGCCCGGCGCAACAGGCGGCCCAGGTCGACTACCGGATGTACCACACGGGTGGCAGCTGGAAAGTCTATGACGTCGTGGTCGACGGTGTCAGCCTGCTGCTCAACTATCGCCAGGCCTTCGTTTCCGAGCTGCAGCATGAAGATCTCGACACCCTGATTTCGCGCCTGGCACACAAAGCTGCAACGGATGAGGAAACAGCTCCGCAGTAAAGCCCGCAATCAGCCGTGTCGGCCCGCGGGGTGGCGAGCTGTACCGGTTATCCCGCGACCAGGATCCTGGTCGTGGGCCCGAGCCACGGCTGCTTTGCCAGCGGTGCAGCGGGCCAACAGCCGCTTGGACGACAGACGCAGCACCTGTCCGTACAGGCAGGCAGTAAACAGGGCGCCCACGCCCCGCGCTGCGTGCGCGAGGCAGCGGGCAGCTACGCCGAACAAGAGATAACGGTGCCTGCCGGCACCGGGAGGCAGTGTTTCTGGCTATGACAATGTCGCGATGGTTACTGCTCGTGGTGGTGCTGGCAACAGCTGCCGCGGGGATTTACGGTTACTGGCAGCACACGGAGCGCTATCCGAGCACGTCGGATGCCTATGTCACCGCCCACGTGGTGCGTCTCGAACCCCAGGTGGGTGGCCGGATCACCGACGTCCCGGTTAAGGATCACCAGCATGTGGCGCAGGGACGGTTGTTGTTGCAAATCGATGCCCGGCCTTACCGGATCGCGGTACAGAAGGCGGAGGCCGAACTGGCGCTCGCGCAGCAGCAGAAGCTGGCCGCCGATGCCGGGGCGATCGCTGCCAGCGCGATGATCGACCAGCGACAGGCACAGCTCGATGATGCAAAACGAACCTATGCGCGCGACACCCGCATGCTGGCTCACAAGGCGGTGTCCGAAGCACAGACCCAGACAGACCACGACAAACTGCGCGAGGCCGAGGCCGGTCTCAAGGCCGACCGGGCCGCGCTGCGCCGCGCCGTGCGGGAGCAGGGCGAGTCAGCGGCGCGCATCCGGGTCGCGCAGGCGGCGCTTGCCCGGGCGCGTCTGAATCTCACCTATACACGCATCAGCGCACCGGCGCCGGGCACGCTCGGTGAGATCGCCGTGCACCCCGGTGATATCGTGCAGGCGGGTCAGCAGTTGCTTCCTCTGGTCGAAGACCGCGTTTTCTGGGTGAACGCCAACTACAAGGAAACCGACCTGCGCCGCATCAAGCCGGGACAGCCTGCGGCGATCCACATAGATATGTATCCGGGCAGGACCTTCCACGGTGTGGTCGAGTCGGTCAGCCCGGCGAGCGGCGTGGCCTTTTCCCTGCTGCCGCCGGAAAACGCCACGGGCAACTGGGTTAAGGTCACGCAGCGTTTTCCGGTACGCGTGCGCATCAGCGCTGACGCTGACGGACTGCCACCACTGCGTGTCGGGGCGAGCAGTTCGGTGACGATTGACACCACGCAGTCCAGCGCATCCGGCGAACCCGCCGTGAACCCGCCTGCCGAGGCGCGCTGAGGTGGGCGTGGCTGGCGTTCCCGGCGCTGCAAACCGGCCGGCGAGGGCGCTGTCCGTGTCCGGCCCTGCCAGCGAGGCGCCGCGCTGGCTGCTCAGCGTTGCAGTTATGCTTGCCACGGTGATGGTCATTCTCGATATGACTATCGTCAACGTCGCGCTGCCGCACATGATGGGATCGCTGGGTGCGACTGCCGACCAGGTTACCTGGGTACTGACCGCCTATATCGTGATGGATGCCATATTCATTCCGATGAGCGGGTTTCTGGCAAGGCGGCTTGGGCGTCGCCAGCTGATGCTGATAAGCATCGGCGGCTTCGTGGTTGCTTCCGCGCTGTGCGGGCAGGCCGATTCACTCGCCGAAATGGTGGTCTTCCGGTCGTTGCAGGGCGCCTTCGGCGCCGCGGTCGTGCCCCTGTCGCAGTCGATCATGGTCGACAGCTATCCCGGCGAGGAACGCGGCAAGGCGATGGCGCTATGGGGGGTCGGCATTATGCTCGGTCCAATCCTCGGGCCGACGCTGGGCGGCTACATCACCCAGCACCTCGAGTGGCGCTGGGTTTTCTACATCAACGTCCCGATCGGTATCCTCAACCTGCTGATGGTTGCCAGCGTGGTGAAAGCCGAAGCAGCGAAGCGCGTGAAGGCTGACTGGACCGGTGCACTACTGCTTGCGCTCGGTATCGGCAGCCTGCAGACGCTGCTCGACCGTGGCAACCAGGAGAACTGGTTCCACTCGCATATGATTGCTGCCCTGGCAGCGGCCAGTGTGCTGGGACTTGTTGCCTTTGTCGCGCGCAGCTGGTCGCGGCCAGGCAGCGTGCTGCAGCTGCAGCTGTTGCGCAACCGCAATCTCGCCGTTGCATCTGCCATGATGGCGGTTTTTGCAATGGGCCTGTTCGGCACGATTGCGCTGCAGCCGCTGATGCTGGAGCGGTTGTTCGACTACCCGGCGCAAACCACCGGGCTGGTGATGGCGCCGCGCGGTCTGGCTTCGGCCACGGGCATGTTTCTCGTGTCGCGGTTGATAGCCCGGGTAGGCGCGCCACGGCTGGTGCTGGTCGGGCTGATACTGGCGGCGAGTGGAACCTGGCTGATGACCTGGTACAACCTGCAGGTGTCGATCGGCTGGTTCATATGGCCGAGCCTGCTGCAGGGGCTCGGTATGGGAATGATTTTCGTGCCGCTGTCGACGCTGGTCTATGAAACACTGCCGCGCTCGGCTACTGACCAGGGTTCGGCGATCTTCAATCTCGCGCGTACTGTGGGCAGTGCGGTGGGCATATCGATCGCCGCGACCGTGTTGACACGCATGACCCAAGTCAACTGGAACCGTCTGGGCGGTGACATTAACGCGTATAACCCCGCCCTGCAGCAGTGGCTTGCGGCCCGGCACCTTACAATGGCCGATCCCCTGGCGCCGCAGTTGCTGGCCGGTGAGCTCAGCAGGCAGGCCAGCATGCTGGGTTTTATCGATGCCTTCTGGTTCGTGACACTTGGCTTTCTCGCGCTGGGGCCGCTGCTGTTGCTGCTACGCCGCAAGCGCGGCGCACACTCCGAAGGGCCGGATCCGTCTTAGCGACCGGACTGGCGGTTCGAGGCGGGTACTACAGGGAACTATAGGCGAGCTACGGAATCGAAGTGTTGCAGAAGTTCATTAACCGTCGCGCGACCTATGCAGGTAAAACCCTTGTGTTCGTGCCAAAGTGCAAGATTGCAAAGGGGTAACCGCTTGCCTAGACTTGACGGTATTGCCGGACCAGAACTTGCCCGCCCCGGTTCACAAATAATTAACAGTGCAGTCCGGTGTCGGCATACGACGCTACTTGTCTGATAATAATCCTCGGAGGCCATATGAACACAGCAATACACCCTACAGCAGCCGTTGCGCGACTCGGGCAGAGCCTGTGGCTGGACTATATCGACCGCCGCATACTGGTTGACGGTACCTTGCAGCGGCTGATCGAGGAGGACGGCATCGCCGGTCTGACATCGAATCCGGCGATATTCGAAAAGGCCATCACCCACGACACCTGCTATGCCGAAGACATCAAGCGCCTCGGCGCGCGCGGCGCCGACCGCGAGACGCTTTATGAAGGCTTGATTCTCGATGACATCACACGTGCCGCCGATCGCTTCAGTTCTGTCTACCGCGACAGCGACGGCCGCGACGGCTTTGTCAGTATCGAAGTTTCGCCGCTCCTGGCGCGCGACACCGAGGCCACGGTGGCCGAGGCGCGCGCCTTGTGGCAGCGGCTCGACCGTCCCAACGTGATGATCAAGGTGCCGGGCACCACCGAGGGCCTGCCGGCTGTTCGCCAGTTGCTCAGCGAAGGCATCAACGTCAACGTCACGCTGCTGTTTTCGGTGGGACGTTATATCGAAGTGCTCGATACTTATATGGACGCCTTGCAGGAGCGCCTGGAGCGCGGCCTGGACATCGCTTCGGTTGCCTCGGTGGCGAGCTTTTTCCTCAGTCGCATCGACGTCATGGTCGATCCCATGCTGGATGCCATCGCCGCCGATGGCGGCGGGCGAGGTGAGCAGGCGGGCGTGTTGCGCGGTCAGGCGGCGGTTGCGAGCGCGGGATTTGCCTACAAGCGCTTCCAGGAGATCAGCGCGCAGCGGCGCTGGCAGGCGTTGGCCGCGAGCGGTGCACGCCCGCAGCGCCTGCTCTGGGCCAGTACCGGCACCAAGGATCCCGCCTACAGCGACATCAAATATGTCGAGGCGCTGATTGCCGGCGACACGGTCAATACGCTGCCGCTGGAAACCCTGGAAGCGTACCGCGAGCATGGCGAGCCGCATGCGCGTATCGCAGCAGCGATCGAGGCCGCCCCGCAGACCATGAAGGGACTCGCCGAGCTGGACATCGACATGCACGCGGTGACGGAAAAGCTGGAGAGCGAAGGTATCGAAAAGTTTGTCAAGCCATACCAGTCGCTGCTGGAAACCCTGGGCCGGGTGCGAGAGAGCGCATGAATTGGCGCTATCGCGCGCCGCTGGGGGCTGAAAGTCACACCATCACGTATTATCCGGGTCAATGAATCACAATCACCCGTTTCCGGAACACGTGCAATTCGTGCTGTTCGGCGCCATGGGCGACCTCGCATGGCGCCTGATCGGCCCGGCGCTGTTCAACCTGCACCTTGACGGCCAGTTGCCGTCCGGGTTTTCCCTCATCGGGGTCGACCGTGACGTGAGCGCCGACGCCCTGCGCGAACGCCTGCGTGACGGCGTGGAACGTTTTTCGCGCCGGGGTGCCCCCGACGGTGAGGCGTGGACCGCTTTTGCCGCGCGTCTCGGTGCCTGCAGCATCGACCTGGGCGATGTGGGGCATTACCAGCAGTTGAAAAGCCAGTTGAGCGGTGATGGGGCGACGGCCGATGCGCAGATTTTCTATCTCGCCATCCCGCCGTCACTGTTCGGTGCGGTCGCCGACGGACTGGCGCACGTCGGACTGCACCGCGAGCGCAGCCGGGCGCGCATCGTGGTGGAAAAGCCGCTGGGCGACAGTCTTGCCGCCTTCCAGGCCATCGACCGCACGCTGCGTGCACATTTCCACGAAAACCAGATCTACCGCATGGATCATTTCCTGGGTAAGGAAACCGTGCAGAATATCCTCGCGCTGCGTTTCGCCAACCCGATCTTCGAGCCGGTGTGGAACCGCCGCTATATCGACCATGTCACCGTGACGGTGGCCGAGGACATCGGCGTTGGTCACCGTGCCGGGTACTACGAACACGCCGGTGCCCTGCGCGACATGGTGCAGAACCACTTGCTTCAGCTCATGTGTCTGGTGGCGATGGAGGCGCCGGTGGCCTACGACGCCGATGATATCCGTAACAAGAAACTCGATGTGCTGCGCGCCTGCCGGCCGATACCGGCGGACAACGTCACGGCCTTTGCGGTGCGCGGGCAATACGCCGCCGGCTGGCTCGAGGGGGAACACGTGCCCGGCTATCGCGAGGAACCCGGCATCGATGCGCGTTCCAACACCGAGACCTATGCCGCGATCAAGCTGCTGGTGGACAACTGGCGCTGGCAGGATGTGCCGTTTTATCTGCGCACCGGCAAGCGCATGACCGCGGCGGTGTCGGAAATTTCCATTCGTTTTCGCGACGTGCCGCACAACGCCTTTCCTGCCGCCACCGGTTTGAACGCCCAGCCGGTGCGCCTGGTGATCCAGATCCAGCCTGAGGAAGGCATCATCCTCAAGTTCATGGCCAAGGAGCCCGGCAACCCGCTGAGGCTGGGGCCGGTGGATATGCGCTTCAGCTACCAGGAGGCGTTCGGCAAGAGCAGTCCGGGTGCCTATGAAACCCTGTTACGCGACCTGATGCTGGCGGATGCGACGTTGTTCATGCGCGCCGACCAGGTCGAGGCCGCGTGGGGTCTGCTGATGCCGGTGGTGGATGCCTGGGCGGCCAACCCGGCGCCCGATTTCCCCAATTATCCCGCGGGCAGCTGGGGCCCCGAGGCCGCCGAACGGTTGATCGCCCGCGACGGGCGCGCCTGGCTGACACCCAGCCAGCTGGCGGGCAAGAAAAATGAATGATGTCGCCGTTGACCCGGTGAGTGCCGTCGACGCGCCTGGTGCGCCCGGCATGTTGCCGAACTGGTGCAACGGCGCCAAGCAGATGGTCGGTACCAGCCTCGGACCCGCACGGGTCTGGTTTACCGTGGGGCAGGGTATACTCAACGAAATTTATTACCCGCGTGTGGATATTCCCCAGGTGCGCGACCTGGGCTTCATCGTCGCCGACGGTAAAGGCTTCTGGCAGGAGGTCAAACGCCTTGAAGACTGCCGCGTCGAGTGCGCCGAGGCGGGCATCCCGGCGCTCACCATTGTCCACCGTCATCCGCGCTTTACGCTCACCCAGCGCATCGTTCCCGAGCCCAACCGTGATGTGCTGCTCGTTGAGCTCACCCTGGAAGGGGATGAAACGCTAACCCCCTACGCCTTGCTGGCGCCCCACCTTGGCGATACCGGCCGCAACAACCGCGCCGAGACCGGCGTCTACCGGGGCCGGCGGGTGCTGTGGGCCGAACAGGGGCCGTTCGGCCTGGCGCTGGCCGCTGCAGACACGCGGCAGGCTGACGCCTTCGCTGCCTGCAGTGCGGGGTACTCCGGGGCATCCGACGGCTGGCAGGATTTTCACAGCAACGGCGGCATGCACTGGCGCTACCAGGGCGCCGGGCCGGGTAATGTCGCGCTGACCGGGGCCCTGCCGCGCCGCGCGGTACTGGCGCTGGGTTTCGGCAGCAGCCGCGAGGCGGCGGCAACGCTGGCGGTCTCGGCGTTGTTTCAGCCGTTCGAGCTGATCTGGCAGCAGCAGATCGACGACTGGCGCGGCTGGCACGGCAACTGCCGGCTGCCGCAGCCACAGGGCAGTGTCGAGAGGATACCCGGGGCGCTCGCCGAGCGCGTCAAGGTCAGCGCCATGGTCCTGCGCACGCACCACGACCAGACGTTTCGCGGCGCGCTGGTGGCGAGTCTCAGTGTGCCCTGGGGGGAATCATCCGAAGAGCGTCCCGGTTATCACCTGGTATGGCCGCGTGACCTGGTGGAATGTGCCGGCGCACTGCTGGCGCTGGGCTCGGAAGTGGAAGCGCGGGAGGTCCTGCGCTACCTGATGGCCACGCAGCGCGAGGACGGCAGCTGGTACCAGAACCAGTGGCTCGGTGGCAAGCCGTTCTGGATGGGCATTCAGCTTGACCAGGTGGCGTTTCCGGTACTGTTGGCGGGTACGCTTGCCGACCGTGAGGCGCTCGACGGCATCGAGGTTGCCGACATGGCGAGTCGCGCCCTGGGGTTCATCGCCCGCAACGGTCCCGCGAGTCCCCAGGACCGCTGGGAAGAAAACAGCGGCGTCAACACCTTCACCATGGCGGTGTGTATTGCCGCACTGGTCTCCGGCGGCCGCTTTCTGCCGAGCGCCGATGAAGCCTTTGCGCTGGAACTGGCCGACTACTGGAACCGGCGCCTGGAAGACTGGACCGCGGTACGCGATACCGGGTTTGCCCACCGCCACGGGGTATCCGGCTATTACCTGCGTGTCATGCCGTCTTCGGCGCTCAGCGACGATACGGTGCTGGCGCGCGCCCTGCCGATCAAGAATCGCCGGACTGACCCCGGTTTGCGCGCGACAGAGCAGATCGGGGTCGACTTTCTGCAATTGGTACGCTACGGCTTGCGCGAAGCCGACGATCCGCTGGTGCGGGATACGCTCAAACTGGTGGACGAGCTGCTGCGCGTGGAGCTTGCGCAGGGACCGTGCTGGTATCGCTACACCGGTGACGGCTACGGCGAGCACGCCGACGGGCGTGCGTATGACGGTACCGGCCATGGTCGACTGTGGCCGCTGTTGTGTGGCGAGCGCGGGCACTATGAACTGCTCGCTGGCGGCCAGCCGCTGGCGCTGCTGGCGGCGATGGCCGCCATGGGCACCGACAGCGGTATGTTGCCCGAACAGGTGTGGGACAGTGAGGCGATTGCACAACGAGGGCTGGAGCGGGGGCGGGCGACCGGCTCGGCGATGCCGCTGGCCTGGGCGCACGCCGAATATGTCAAACTGGCGTGCTCCATTCTCGAGGGCCGGCCCGTTGACCGGCCGGAACCCCTGTGGGCGCGCTACCGCGGACGGAGACCGGAAGTCTACCTCTGGTACTGGTCACCGCAGGCGCCGATTCGCGCCATGCCCGCGGGGATGCGGCTGGGGTTCTGTCTGGCTGATGCCGCGACCGTGTCCTGGCGTGTCGATGGCGGTGAAGAACAGTCGCTGTCGACCCGGGAGCTGGGCATGGGTGTCCATGTTTTGCGCTTGCCGGCTGTGAAAGACGCCAGCCTGCTGGAGTTCCGCCTGAGCGGCACGCATGAGTCCGGCGCGGTGCACCGGGTGGCGTTGACACCTCCGGCATAACCGGGGGCGGTTACCCCGCCTACTGGCCCGGATACCCCGGTACGCGTTACAGTAAGCGGCGTATTTCCTCGTGGGTGTCGGGCTTCGACGCCCGATACTTTTGCAACCGGTAATTTTACTATGGCGCTGTTCCCCAAACGCTACCACCCGCCGGGCACGCCGCCCGGTACCTTGCGCTCGCACGCCGACGTCGTGCCCGCCACTGTAGAGATTACCCTGGTCGACTACAGCAGCGCAGGATTGTCCGTAACTCGCAATGCCGATGTGCCGGCGTGCAAGGCGTCCATCAAACAGGATTCCATCACCTGGGTACAGGTGCAGGGCCGACCGACCGCGGAACTGATGCACACCCTGGGAGATGCCTTCGATCTGCATCCGCTGGCGCTTGAGGACGTACTCAATGCCGGTCAACGTCCCAAGCTGGAGCCCTACGACGGCCAGCTGTTTCTGGTCATGCACCTGCCGGGCTTTGAGGACGGCAGGATCACGCTGCACCAGATCAGTGTGTTCATGTTGCGCAACTACCTGGTGACCTTCTGCCCGTGCCCCAGGGATCCCTTTGCGTCAATCGTTAAACGACTGGAGGCCGCGGGCACGCGGGTCCGCCAGCAGGGCATAGACTACCTGTTGTATTCGATTATCGACCTGGTGATCGACCAGAGTTTTCCGGTGCTGGAGCATTTCGGCGTCCAGATCGAGACCATCGAAGAGGCGATTGTGGCGGGGCCGGACCGGGACGTCCTGGACCATGTTCACCAGGTCAAACGCAACATGATTCTGCTGCGCCGCAGCCTGTGGCCGCAGCGCGAGGTGGTCAGCCAGTTGCTGCGCGACGTCGACGGCTGGATTTCCGAGCCGACACTCATTTACCTGCGCGACTGCTACGACCACACGGTGCAAATCATGGACCTGGTCGAATCCTACCGCGACATGAGCGCGAGTCTGCTGGATATCTATATGTCCAGCGCCAGTATGCGTCTCAATGACGTCATGCGCGTGCTCACGGTGATCGCCACGATTTTCATCCCGTTGACGTTCATTACCGGTATTTACGGCATGAATTTCGGGGACAACGCCGCGAGCCCCTGGGCCATGCCGGAATTGCACTGGTACTATGGTTACCCGATGGTATGGCTGCTGTTTATCGGTGTGGTGGCCGGTATGCTGTATTGGTTCCGGCGCAAGCGCTGGATTTGATTCTCTTCGTATAACCTGCAGAAGGAGTGTTATGTCATACCTGGACGATCCGCGAGTGTTGTTTGCAGCCGAACGCACGCTGCTGGCGTGGAACCGCACCGCAGTGTCGCTGATTACGCTGGGGTTCGTGATCGAGCGCTTCGGCCTGTTCATTAATGAACTGCACTATACGCAGGTCGCCGGTCAGCGCAGCCTGTCGTTTTCGATCGGTCTGGCCCTGATCGGCTTCGCCACGCTTTTGAGCATGCTGTCAGTGGCGCAGTTCCGGCGCGTCGCCAAGCGTCTGTCGCCGGCCGAGATTCCCCACGGCTACTGGTTGTGGTCCGGCACCCTGGCAAATCTGGTGGTCGCGGCGCTTGGCGTGCTGCTGATTGTTTACCTGGTGCGCGGATTCAGATGAGCGGCGTGGGGCGGCCGGGAGCGCTGCATTGACGCGGCAGGCGGGTATGCAGCCCGCCTGCCGGGCTCACCCTACTGGCCGTCGGCCGCCTTGCGCCCCGATATCATTGCCTTGACCAGGTTTTCCCCGTGCAGGCGGCTGGAAATCACAACGCCGGCGACATGCAGCAGAATCAGCAGCACGGTCAGGTTGGCGAAAAACTCATGGAGTTCTTCCCAGAACTCTTCGTCCGACTCGTTTTCCTGTTCGCCGGCGGCTTCGCTGTGCCCGCGTTCACGCTCGTCTTCGTCTTCGTTGGCGTAGGCGGGGCTGATGACGCCGATTGTCGTCGCGTCGGCGGCGAGCGGACCCTTTCCTTCCAGCCCGTAGACCTGCAGGCCGGTGACAGAGGTGAGCAGCAGGCTGGCGAGCAGGGCGAGGATCATCCAGCCGCCGGGCGGTGTGTGTCCGATATAACGTTGCGGTGAGCTGGACTTCAACCGCTTCAGGTACTCGATTACGCTGCCCGGTTTGTAGATAAAGTCGGTGAAGCGGGCGTAGCGGGTGCCGATGAAGCCCCACAGAATGCGTAACAGGACCAGTCCCAGCACGGCGTAGCCGGAGTAGATGTGCAGCTGGTTTTCCTCGTCACCGGTGAAATACGCTAGCGTAAAAAGAATTACCAGTGACCAGTGGAACACGCGAACCGGCAGGTCCCAGACGCGTATCGTTTTGCTTTCCATAATGCTTCTCCTTGGCGAGGTTCGATGGTGAGTATGGCTTGCACAAGGCGCCCGAGCATCCGGCAAATGGCTGAAAGTCCGGGAAATGGTACTTATGTCTCATGGACGGACGCCCTATAATCGCGGTGTTTGCCCGGCGGGAAAAGTGGTCCGATGACCCGATTCAAGGAAAGTGCGTTCATTTTGCTGTTGTCACTGATCGTGGCCACCAATCTGTATGATCTGCTCATCGATTACAGCCACAATGCATCGGCCTGGCATCTGCTGGAAGAATCCCTGGTGGTGCTGGCTTCGACGGCTGCCATCGTCTGGCTGGTCGTCAACGTGCGACGGCAGCAGCGTGAGCTGGAGGATCTGAAGCGGGAACTGCGCGCCGGTGCGGACAGCGTCGCCAAGGTCGCCCCGGCCGTGCTCGCCGCGCGCCGCCGGTTGAGTGAGGTCATACAGGAACAGTTCTCCGAGTGGCAATTGACCACGGGCGAGCAGGAGGTGGCACTGCTGCTGTTGAAAGGGCTCAGTTTCAAGGAGATCGCGGCGCTCAGGAACACGCTGGAGAAGACAGTCCGCCAGCAGGCGTCGGGTATTTACAGGAAGGCCGGGGTCAGCGGCCGCCATGCCTTTGCTGCCTGGTTTATCGAGGATTTCCTGTAAGGCGGCTCACCGGTCGGTGCACTGGTGGGGCTACGATTGCAGCGAGAATCCCGGTGTCCGAACCGATGCTGCTGCATCAGGGAAAGTGAGGCACCTGCCCTTAGCTGCCGCCTATTTCGATCGGAGAGTCCACAATGGCATCGACGTCACTTTGCGGAAGAACCTGCGCCTCATACACGACCCCCAGGTTTTCTATTGTGCGCACAAAAGCACGCAGGTGATTGCGGGAACCCCGAAGCAGATTTTCATAGGTCTGGGTGATGTCGGCGTGACCGGAATTATCAATCGCGGCCTGGATGTCGCGCATATCAACCTCTTCGATGAAGGCGCCAACGCCAAGTGCCTCGAGTTGCGATACCTGCCCCCGCACAGTCAGGGTCGTGAATAGCGTCGCCAGATCGGGGTTGGTGAAGGCGCCGACACGGGAGTCCTGAACAGGGTCCGTCAGCCCATAGGTGTTCAACAGAACGGCCATGCTGTCCATATGCCTCTGTTCCGACTCCGCGATATTGTCAAAAACCGCGTCGGCCCACTGATCATATAGTAAAATGTATACATCGCGGGCGAGCTTTTCTTCTTCCCGCATGAAAAGCATATCCGCTTCTTCTTCAGCGGTCAGCGCCACCGCAGATGTTTCCAGCTGCCCGGTCTGCTCTGCAACATCGCCATTCATTACATGCCTGGCGGAAGCCATAACTACCGGAAAGCTGCTCGTCGCCCCCACAAGAGTCAAACTCAATAGCGTATTCTTCAGATTCAAGGCACTACTCCTGATCACAGACAAATCGGTTGCTTCCAACCGCTTGCCAGCCTAGTCAGGGGAGCTGAACTCAAGCTTAAAAGCATGTGTTACAAGC
>JAJDOI010000069.1 GCA_022340245.1 Thiogranum sp. | reverse complement strand
AGGCGCGATAGCGACTGCGTCCGCTGGAAGGCATTGTTAGCCATTATTTATCATCCACTTTAAACATTGCATGACAGGCCACGCATTGTTGCATCAACTGGCCTGTAAATTCCGATAGCATATCCATGTCATCTGTTTCAGCTCTAACCACCAGTTCTTCGAACATCATATGTGTCGGTCCGCCAAGTTCCTTAAACTCTTGTGGAAGCTTTTGCCGAACAGAATCAGGGGTGGCTCGTGCCATTCGGTTACCTGAGTATCTGGCAGACTTTATGATCAACTCTCGGTCCTTAGCACCGATACCAGCAACAACCCCCTGAACACTAGTCAACATTTGTCTCATTTCGCTGAGAAATTCTGCCTTTTCAGTAGCAGTAAGTCCCAGGCTAATGCGCTTATCATGTATCTCTTGCGCATTTACTGAAACAACTTGAACAGCCACGACAAAAAACATGAAAACAGATGATGCATATTTATTCATTTTGGCCTCGTTGTTTATTGTATGGCTAACAGTTGGATTAACGAGACCCCCGGGTCTCTTTATACATTTTTAGATGCTGATCTCAATGAGGAGGTCCTTTGAGTTCCACTGTATTTCCTTCAGGGTCCTGTACGTATATTGACGGACCATTCCCCTCCGCTCCGTATCTAGTTTCAAGGTTACTGCCATGGACACCGAATCGCGACAGATGCGCGCGAATTGCTTTTTCTTCGAACCGTTCCAGACGAACGCAAAAATGGTCCATATTCCGGCCTTCTTTTCCAGGTGCAGAGCCCCCGAGCCGTCCAATTGTTCCATCAACCGCGACAATATCAATCAAAGAATTGCCGGCACGTAATTGGACAAGCCCGAATTCCGGGGACAATTCCCGCTCGACCGTACAGCCGAGGACATCACAGTAAAATCTGATCATTTCTTTCATGTCCGTTGCTCGAATAACGACATGATCAAGCCCCCTAATTCGAATCATCTTGCGTCTACTCCATGAGCACCTAACGGCATGCGCCAGGGGCGCGTAGCGAAGCGAAGCGTCCCAGCCCCGAAGGGGCATACTGGGCGCATTGGTTATACGGTGACTTCATAGCATTCATAGGCATATTCATACAATACGAAACAGCGTATCTTTAACCCTTGAAAGAACCCATATACCTTGCTTGAAAGGATTCCGAGATAGATCCAAACGGCTACGAATGTGATTTTCGACCTCATCCCACTCCCAGTCGCAACCAGACGTATCGCGAACAACTAACGCGACGTTGTCCCCGTAATCCTTATTTAACTTGCTCTGGATTCGGGCTATCAGGTTGTCTGAAACATTACTCGCCAGCGAATTAAATTTGGGCTTTTCCAATCCAGCGGCTACCCGCTCATTGTGCTTTTCAAGAGCCTCGACACTTAAGTGATTCGACCGCCCTAATAAAGCCTGAATATCGCGATCATTGTCTTCGGTTGTTGTGATTTCTAGGTTCAGCTCTCGGCCGTTAGAATCTCGGCAACGAATATCCGGAGCATCCGATACTTCAATGATCTTATAGTCGGTTCCGTGGTTGGGATTGTAGATACTTAAAAACCCATCAGCGGTTCCTTGCTCGATACTGGTCTTTTCGTTCATCTCACTGAACTCTATTTACCGTATAACAGTTGTATTAACGAGACCCGGGGTCTCGTTAATACATTTTCATTGGGACCTCGTTATAGCACTCCAATTGCCACCCAATCAATGAGCTAGGGGCGTTTTCGCCATTTTTGCGGTCCAGAAAAACGAGACCTCGCGAAATGATGTCGATGGGGTAAATATTCATGGAGGAACGTCCGCTTTCGGGGACAAACTCGAGATGTCCACTTCGGGTCGTTCTTTCTCGTTTAGCGATTGTTTATATTTGAGGCCGCTAAACGGCAACTTTTGGTAAACCCTGACTTCATCGACGAACCAGGGAGCTGATACCCGCCGCTCGAGTGAATCATGCCGCACATGCCACAGCGATCTCTCTTCAACTCAGATGCAGTGAAATTGTCCCTGGCTGTTGCCGGCTCCTGCCAAAAACCCAGCCTGCTCACACTTATCTGATCGGGTATTGACCGTTGCGAATGAAGTGATCGAAAGTGTCCTACAGCGGTTCCTCGTCCTCGTGATGGGCGCCCTGCCACTCTGCCTCGGGCATCACCAGGAAAATCAGCGTGTAGTCGTACTGACCCGCGACCATCGTCATCTCGGTCAGCGGCATAGAGGCCGGTTCACGCGGAAACCAGCGCTGTGCAGGTACGAAAGACCACCGCCGACGACCTATGAGGTCATGCTGCCGGATCCTGACTTATTGAGCAGACTCTAAATACACTGTGGTAGCGGGTCAGATTCCCTGGGCCCTGGGGACCAGCGCCGACTTGCAGGTAATAAAATACCGTGGTTCCAGCACCATATGCATGGTGCCGTCGCGGTGTCTCAGCTTGGCCTCCGGACAGGCGCCGTCTTATGCGGCCAGTCTGCAATTCTCGGCGAGCGGCACGAAAAAGCCGGCGGCAAAGTCAACGGCCGATGGCAGGTCGAAGATCTCGCGTTTCTCGGGCGATTCAGCCACCCATTCACGGGCTACTGACTCGTTGGCGAGGAACATCATTTCCATGCAAAGCGACTCGGCGCAGACGGCGTCCGATGCCGCGGCACCCCAGTTGATGCCGAACCACACATCTAGTGTACCACCTCTGAATTCTGTGCCGATCTGGTCGATGTGGATTTTTTTACCGGTTAAGCGACACTGTGAATCGATCATGGTCGGCGTATTGAACATCGGACTGACTGCAAGCGCATCTAGCGCACACATGCAGTGAACCGTCACGCCGTTGACATGAACCTTGTGCTCACGTTCTTCCGAGGTGAACGGATACGCGCCGGCCGGATTACCGTCTGCGTCGAGCACGATCAGCTTGCTGTCCACAATGTTATTAAGCGCCTGCTCCGCGTTACCGACGATTTCGCCGACCTCATCCCGCGTGAGTGTGCGACCCTGCTGTACATAGCTGTTAATCAGCTTGCAGTATAGAGCGGCGTCATCAACGCTTAGGGAGTTCAGTCCCGAGGTCAACGGGAGAATTGAATTAAGTCGTTTCAGTGCTGTGTTGACTTCAGTGTTCATTTTTATCTTGCCTCGATTTTGTATGACTGTTTTCACAGTATGGTCATGTGGGCGTTTGTTTCAAAAAACCTAGTTCAATGTCTTCATGCCGTTCCCGAACTATATCAATCCAGATGAAAAACGGCCATCACGCGCGCATTCCCACGCATGACTTCCTGCACTTCCCACTGATTACTCGCCTCAGCCCGTTAGCATTCGGCTAGCGTCAGCTTTCGCCGCAATCTCAGACTGTCAACTTAAGATACTGTACGACCGGGTTGGGTCGACTACTGTCTGTTAGAGAAATCGAATATTAGCAAAGCATGTAGGGCCTGTTTCGACCGCAAAGCTGCCGTCTCCGACAGAGAACAACCCATCTTTCTTGCGCAGTGGAGTACGGCAAAGTACGGCCAGAAGCGGAAATCGCGATGTCCGCTTTGGCCTCGCGCAGCCTACCCGATAGCGGACTTTAGGGATTTCTCCAGATTGGTTGATGGTCGATGCTGCTTCCGGTCAAAACTTGACGTTGTCCATGTGTTTAGGAGCCCCCCCTTTAAAAGCTGTGCGGGGTATAGATATATCCTGAATCGCCAGACTCGCGGGGTCTCACCGTACGACGACCGTTGTCACTGACAGCCTGCTCACAAAGCCGCGATGTCCGATCGTCTGCCGGCCGCGGCGACGCGTGCCCAGATATGGAAAACAAATAAGGCTCATGGCATTATCGATCGCATATCACACTTTTCCATCGAGCAGAGGTCATGACCATGGATGCTGGTAATACTGCTGAACCACACGATCAGTTTCACCAGACAACCGGTGCATTAGACGTCATCGTACTGCTGCGCGAAGAAATGGAGCAGTGGCTCGAAGAGGCGCAGGATGATTCGAAGCGCGAAGCGCTTGAAAACGTCGTCGGTCATCTCCAGGCCATGGAAGAAGAATACAAGCATCGCTGCGCCAGCTTGCGGGAAAAACTGGCGCTGTAGGTATAGCGATAGGACGCCGACGTCGGTCCTGGCGCCGGCAGTTTTTCGGATACATCAGGGTCGAAGGCACGGAACCGAAAGCGGCTTCCGGCCGGAGCACGCCACCGACGGACAGCGCCGTTGCGTCTCCAGCTTGCCGCAGGTTGAGACGCGCCCACCCCGGGTGACCGGAACAGGAAGCCAATCAATGGAACACGAGGCAGAACGCGCGCCCACCAGACATATGTCGTCCGAGCTTCCGTTACTGTTTGTTGCGGGTACCGCAAGTCTGTTCGTGCTGCTCGGCGATCGCTGGCTGGCCGACCTGTCCAACCCGTTCTGGCTGATGTTGATGTTTGCTTGGCTGTTCCTGACGACCCTGTGGGCCGCGCTGGCTGCCGTGCGCCATGCGGATGCCCTGGCGATACTGCTGGGAGAGCCCTACGGCACGCTGGTACTGACACTTTCAGTAATCTGCGTCGAAGTTTCGATGATATCCGCCGTGATGCTGCATGGCCGCAATAACCCGACAATGGCCCGCGACGCCATGTTCGCGGTGATCATGATTGTGCTCAACGGCATGGTGGGCCTGGCGCTGCTGGCCGGGGGCTGGCGTCACCGTGAACAGCACTATAACCTGCAGGGCGCAAACTCCTACCTGGCAGTGTTGATTCCCCTGGCCGTGCTGTCGCTGGTTCTGCCGGTCTATACTGTGACCACGCCCGATCCGAGCCTGTCGCCGTTCCAGACAGTATTCCTGATAATCATATCTCTAGCCCTGTACAGCGCTTTTCTTGCTATCCAGACGGTGCGTCACAGCCAGTACTTTATAGATCCTGACGATGTCGTAGAGCCCCCCGGCAGCCTCCCGCACGGCGCGGCGCCCCCCAGACATCCCGCGGTCCGTGTGCTGCTGCTGCTCGCTTACCTGATTCCTGTGGTGCTCCTGGCCGAAAAGCTGGCGCTGCCCATCGACTACGTCGTGGAAACGCTGGGCGCCCCGCAGGCGCTGGCCGGCTTGGTGGTTGCGGCGGTGGTCGTGACGCCCGAGGCCACCGGCGCTATTCGTGCGGCGCTGGCCAACCACCTGCAGCGGTCCGTGAACATTTCCCTGGGCTCGGTGCTTGCGACGATCGGCCTGACCGTGCCCGCGGTGCTGTCCATCGGGCTGATTTCCGGTCGCAAGATCGAGCTGGGGCTGCCTCCGACCGACGTCGTCATGCTGATGCTGACCTTGATGGTCAGCATAGTGACCTTCAGCAGCGCCCGCAGCAACGTGTTGCAGGGGCTGGTACACCTGCTGTTGTTCCTGGCATATATTATGCTGGTATTCCAGCCATAGGCAGCTGCAGTGGGTGTCTCGTTCCATCAAGCGCCCGGCTGTCGCGGAACCGGGGCTGTATTTGAACATACTCCTGCAGCCAGAACCCGCGTGGCGCAAGAAAAACTGGCCCGCACAGAAGATCAATAGTCACAACCCGCGGTTGATTACTTCTTGTAGGTCCAATCCTCGAGGAATGATTCCGATTTACCGATTTCGGAGACGATTTGTGGGGCCATTAGACGGGCCTAAGCTATCGCCCCGGACCGTCCGACATCGAAAGTTATTGATGTCACCGTGGCTGAACGACGCTCGATGGGAACATCGACTCTGTCTTTGCTGGCGTGGTAAAAGCGCAACACTGCACGATCCTTTACCATTTGTTTCTTTTCTGTTTCAAGCGAGAGCGCTTCACCGGCGCGCAAAGTCGCGGCGGTTACATCGTCATATTTGGACACGAAAAAACCTCGCCCTGGCCACCGCCCAAATGATTAAAAACAACAGGAACGTCGCTGCCAGTTGCCCCCACGGTGCTTACGTCGACAGGAAAGAGGCACCCGGCATTACCAAAACACATAAACAAAGATGTGACCAACGCGCGTAATCTCATACCGGTGTTTTTACCTCTATAATCGAAGGGGAGCCCGGTTCATCCAATCGCACATGGTTTGGGTTCGAGTCAGGCAGAGAAGCAAAGACTCTCGTTTCAGCGGGGTCTACGGAAGTTTACGCATGACGGGCCGGCCATTCCCCCGCCACCTTCCGGCGGGTTCGCAGCCAGGGGAACAACGGGAGAGCACCATGCCGCAGCACGCAATACACATAATCAAGGACGAGCCGAAGGACACGGCGAAGACGGAGGCGGAGCGCGCCCGGGGCCTGGGACTGCTTGCCCTGTGCTGGATGCTGGCGGCGGGCGTTTTTGTCGCCGTCAAATGGGCCGGCCCTTTCACTCCGCCCTGGACGATGGTGTTTTTCCGTATGTTGATTGCGACACTGTGTCTGCTCCCCTTTGCCACACGCCATTTCAAAGCCATGGCAGTCCAGGTGCGGACACATTTCATGGCGATCATTCTGATCGGCGCTGTCGCACTGGCATTCACCCAGGGTTGCGTGTTTATCGGTCTGGGCTACACATCGGCCATCACCGCAAGCATCGTCATGTCTATCTGGCCCATTACGGCGATCATTCTTGCCGCAGTCATTCTGGGTGAACGGTTTACACGTTTGCAGGCCGCCGGTGTCGTACTCTGTTTTGCGGGAGTACTCGTGATCGTTGCCCAGGGCGATATCGACCGGCTCACGAGCCTGGATTTCAATGTCGGGGATTTCTGGATCCTGGGCGCGGTATTGGGCATGTCAGCTTATACGGTTCTGCTGAAGAAAGTGGCAATCCACCTGCCGCCGCTCCCCCTGCTGATCCTCCTGCTCGCGGCCGCCACGCTCTCATCCGCACCGTTCTTTGTTTGGGAGATATTCCACGACCCGCGTATTGCAGTCGACTGGCATGATATCGTCGTGATCGCCTACGTCGGCATCGCCGGGGGTGGCATAATGTTCCTGCTCTATAACACCGGCGTCGCGACCCTGGGCGCCTCAACGGCGAGCGTCACCTTCTATCTCCAGGCTCTCTTCACGGCTATTCTGGCCCACCTCTTTCTCGGCGAGCAACTCCACCTCTACCATATGGCTGGTATCGTTCTCATTGCTTCGGGTATCGTGATCGTGATGCTTGTCAAACGCAAGCAACTCTAGATACTTGGGGTCAGAGTAAAAACCGCCGAATCCGTCTTATGCTTCAGATTAGCAGCCATGCGGTTTGTCCGCCAGCGTGTCAACGAAGCGCGTTATTTCTATCGAGAAAAGATGAGGTGTTGAAAGAGACTCTATAGAAGGAATCCACGACATCAGGTGAAACATAGCCAAGAGATCGATTCACTCACTCGGACTCTTCGCTTCGTGGCGGCTCCCATTGCCATTAGCTTTCTAGTGTCCGCTTTGCGCCCGATTTTTGCCAGCCTGAAAACACACTCAAATGTCTGTTCAGGGTCGCTCTCAGAAGTTCGTCAGCGACTAATATTCACAACTGCTAAACGACGATTTCCGGCCAAAAGCGGTAATAACTAGGCACACCTAGACGCCAGTGAAGCTCCCGGATGGCGGACTATGGCGTTTTTTAAAGATGTATAGATAGTTGACTATCACATGACTGAATTGGGTACCGATTCCGTCGTGTTGCTAAATACGCGTGAAATCATTTGCCAAGACTGCGGTGAGCGGTCGCTAGAGATTCCGAACTATAACGCTGTCATGAGGCAGGTAACGGAGCAGCTGTGTCTCCTTGGTCGCCTATTGAACGGCGGCGAATTTCTTACATTACGGCTGGCTTTGGGAATTAGCGGCCAGGCATGTGCGAAAGCTATGGGTGTTACCAATGTCACCGTGTCGCGTTGGGAAAATAATGCTTCACCTATTTCAGCACCGGCGGATAGATTGATTCGTACTTGGACACTAGGAAATCTGGGATACCAGACGACAAAAGTAGTCGAACTCTTGGGTTCGCTGCCAGAAGGTGGGATCGGTAGTGTAGCGATTGATTTATCCCATTTTCGAGGTACCGGCTTCAGATATGAATCCTGTCAGCGTTTCGGTGGCGCCGGTGAATCTCGCGCATGGATGATGGTAAACATCGATGTCCGATAAGAATCCAGAAGACGCCGCTTCAAAGAATGATACGAAAATCCCGAGCCTCGCTTCATGTGCGAGGCTTGAAGACATTGAATTAGTAGGATGTGGTTTTGAGCTACTAAACAGGCAGATCGATCACGCCGGAAAAGTTGTAATGTCGCTGAGCTTGGACAGCAAGTTTTCGGAAGGCCGTTTACGGCTCATAGGTACTGTAGACGCTGACATAAAAGGGGTCAGTGATGATGAGAAGGAAACCGTGATTTTCACGCTAACAGTGAAGAAGGTAGCAAGGTACAGTTTTTCTGAGATTCATCCATGGGCCGACAAGGAAATAGATCACTTCTCTATGTTCCCAACTATGTTCCCAAGCACATCTAGTCTATGATACATACCATATTAATATCAGTATGTTAGGTATTTTTTCCAGTTTCTGCATCGGAAAATAGCAACGCTTGCAGTCGCGTCCAGGAACAAAAGGAACACCCATGTTTTATCTTGTGTATTGAGCTGGGAAAGCTACTGCATGTTATCTACACTTCGTCGATGCCCCGGTCTGGCAAGCTTGCGCTGCACCTTGTCATTCAGGGACGCCGTTCGTGCAGGTTTTTGTACTTCCCGGGTCGGCAAGACGCGTACGATCCGCTATCGTATTGGCCGGCCGGCACCAGGTGCACCTGCGCCTTGCCGTACAAGCGAATTGGCGATCCAGTTTATGGCTATAAAAACGAGATAGCGGACATACGGGGTACTGCGCCCGCTTTTTTGTGTAAAATTACTCAAAATAACTACGTAGGGGGCAAACATTGAAACACAACAGCAATACCGTATTTACCCGCTTACGTATGCTCGTACCGCTGGCAATCTCTCTCGCTCTGCTACCGGCTTGCAGCAGCAATCCGTTTCGTTCGGAACAGACAGGTTCGGGCAAACAAGGCCGCATCATCACCGTTACTTCAACGCCCTCCGGCGCCACTGTCAGGGCGGATGGCACCAAACTGGGGGAAACGCCCCTGAAAGTCAATATCGACAAAAGTTTTCCAAGTAAGTGGGTGGCCGCTGAGGACTACGGCATCGTCTACCGGGTGAGCGGCAAGCTTACTATTGAAAAAAGCGGCTGTGATGAGTACGCGGTCCCTGTATCCCATACGGCCCCTGCTGAGGACATCAATGTGACCCTCGTCTGTAAAACAGACGTACAAGGGCCGAGCTCGGCAGGGACCGCAAAACCGGTAATATCTGACGATGTGGAACAACGCTTGAAAAAACTGGATAAAATGTACCGCGATGGTGTTATTTCCGCCGAGGAATACAAACAACATCGAGCCCGTATTCTGGGCGAGCTTTAATCGATAAAGCGTTGCATGACAGTCTGGACGTCAATTGCCAGAGAGCTCTACTGACCGTTCCGATACCTGCTGGGCAAGACTGCGGGTAAACAAAAAAACCCGCATTGGCGCGGTTGTAACATGGACACGAGGAGTCTCTCTACTGGTTGCTGCAAACTAGATGCCCGTTCGCTCACCGCCCTTCACGTACTTCCAGCCGCTGCGAATCCGCCCCACGATGTGGTCAATCGCGGTTTCCTCGGCGTTGACGTGATCCAGTGCATTTACGCGGATACCCTGTTTGCGAAGACTGCGAATGGCGTTGGGACAGGCCAGGAAGTGCAGGTTTTGATAACGGTGGCTGAGCGATTTAACACGTTCTTCATAGCGTGATCCACCCACACGCATGAGATCGACACCGCCGGCATCGGTAACCATCTCAACTTCCATACCGCGTGCCCGGTGTTCAGCGAAAAAACCTTCTGCGTAATCGAGTACTGTCTCGAATGCGCCCGGCGTAGAATTATCGATGTGTAAGAGAATGTGCTCCGGGTCCAGCTCTCTGTCGACGAATGCGTTCAGGGTGAGCTGCTCGAGGTCGTTCGGAGATCGCATCGGCATTGTGACCGTCGACTGGCCACCGGCCTGCGTCTCCAGGGCGCCGGGCAGCGCTTTGCGACCCCGGTGCAAGCGGTATATAACAGTGCCTGCTGGAATATCAAGAATCTTCGCAACCTCGCAATAGGCGAAGCCTTCAAGGTCGAACGGCAGCGCAGCAACCGCCCGGCGTATGCGCGTCACGGTTTCGAGTTGGCTGGCAGCGGTATCGGGCATCGGGTGTTTGTTCACTGGGGCGCTGCTCGCCCAGGTCTCCATCAGATCGCTGCCAGCGCAGGCATTGCTTCCAGTAATTATTAAGTATGCTGTAAAGCCAGGCATTGAGCCGATCCGGATCGCGCAGCTGATAGACCTTCTGCAACCCCAGGGCCAGGGCCTGCTGCGCCAGGTCATCGGCGAGCGTTTCGTCACCACACCACACCACGCCAGCGCCACCCGGAACAGACGCGGCCGGGCGCCGGCGATCTGTTTTCGGTGGCTGTTTCCCAGGCACCAACGTTCGACCAATTTCATGCCCTGATAGATGCGGCGGGTGGCCGATCTATTTCCTGAAATCGGGCAAAAAAGTTTTGGAATAAATTCATAGTCCAGCGTCTCTATGTCAATAACCCGGCACTCTCGCCGGCGACAGATACCGTTGTGGATCCCGAGGGAGGGAGTTATGCAAAGACTCACGAAATCCTGGACTTGGCTTGTTGCCCTTGTATGTCTGGGTCTAACCAGTCAGCTCTGGGCGGCGCCCGCCGAAAAGCCCTTTGCTGAAAAGAAGGTCGTTCTGCAGATCAGCGATGATGACGCGTCCAAGCAGACACTGGTGCTCAACGTGGCCAGTAACCTCGTAAAGCACTACGGGCCGGACCAGGTGGATGTTGAAATCGTCGCCTTCGGGCCAGGGTTGCGGCTTTTGTTCGCGGATAACTCGAACGCGGGACGGATCGACAACCTCGCGGAAAACAGCGGGGTTCGTTTCAGTGCCTGCTCGAACACCATGAAGAAGGTCACCAAGAACCTGGGCTATGAACCGAAACTGGACGCCAATGCCACGCCGGTGAGTGCAGGTGTCGTACGCATCCTGGATCTCGTCAGCAAAGGCTACGTTCTGATCAAGCCTTAAGCTAACGAAAGATTGTCCTGTAACCACCATTTTTTGGGAGAGAAAGATGCAGAAATTACACCTGGCACTGGCGGCGGTTCTGGCTGCCGGTACTTCCCTTTCAGCCAACGCGACGAACTGGCTGAAGTTGCAGGGTACCGAAGCGGCGGGATCAACCGACCGCTTCAAGCTCTGGGGCTTTATTCAGCCTGAATACGACTACACCAGCAATTCCAAATTGCCGGCCGGGCCGTGGAACGGTCAGAAAGCGGTGTTCAACCAGATCGGTCCCGACTTGAACTCCAGTTCAACGTTCAACCTGCGGCGCGCCCGTCTAGGTGTCCGTGGCGCCAACTTCCCGCTCGACGGCAAGACCAACTACTTCCTGCTGTTCGAAGGCGGTGACAACGGCGTCACCAAGTTTACCGACGGTGGCTCGGCGGTAGCGATGACCGATGCCAGCGTGACGCTGAACTATATCCCGCACGCCCGAATCCGCGTCGGTCAGTTCAAGTATCCCGGTGAAGAGGAAGGTCTGCAGGCGATCCATGTGTTCAACTACATCAACTTCACCAGCGTCACCGACCAGCTGTTGCTGGAGCGTTTCTTCGACGGTGACGGTTCCAACACCCAGGATGAAAACGAGCCTGTTGCATTCGGTGCGTTCCGCGATATTGGTATCCAGGTTTTCGACTGGTTCAACTGGCTGGGCATGGAGCATACCTACGCTGCCATGCTTGGCAATGGTTCCGGTATCGACAGGGAGGATAATAACAATGAAAAGGACTACTACCTGTACTGGGCATCGGAAAAGGTCTTCGGTGACAGCAAGGGCGCCCGCCGCGAGGGCTGGAAGTTCCTCGGTTGGTACGAGAAAGGCCAACGCTCCCTGGAGTTCGTCAATGGTGTAGCCGGAAAACAGGACTTCGATCGCAAGCGGTACGGTGTCGGTACCACGTTCCGCAAGGGCAAATGGCGTGCGGCCGCCGAGTACATCTGGGCCGATGGTATGGTGCTCAACGGTACCGACGGCGGTGCAGTTCCCGGCAGCCGGAATAATGCCGACACCGCGACGGCCTCTTTCAACATCTCGCCGGACGGCAAAGCCGACGGTTACTACTTGGACATGGGCTACAGGGTGATACCACGGTTGGAGCTCGACCTCCGCTACGATTATCTTGATCGGGTGAAGAATCAGGATCCGAACGAGCGCGAATTCAACACCTGGACCGTCGGGGCCCAGTGGTGGTTCAACAAGAAGACCCGCGCTCTGGTCAACTATGAAATACGCGACGCCAAGGCGCCGAATTTCTCGTCCTCGGCACCGCCGAACCAGATCCTGGACGAGGTGGACAACCGTATTTCGGTCCAGCTTCTGGCAATCTTCTAAGGCAGTCTGCGACGGGGCCGTTCGGCCCCGTCGCCCATTTTTCCACGGAGCGAAGCACCGGATTCTTCGGCCGGGGAACCTTCCTGATAGCATCTGGGCCGAGTACTATTCGGTCTTCAATAATTCAAACACAAGGGGGAGCGATAGCATGCAGCGTATTCTGTGGCTACTGGTTTTATCGGTGTTGTCGGTGCCGTTTGCCGCAGCCGACGACAACGGCCTTATCACAATGAAGAGTCCTTATAGCGTCGATGAAACGCTCGATCGCTTCGAGCAGGCGCTCAAGAGTAAGGGAATGACCATCTTCACCCGCATCGACCACGCCAAGGGCGCGGAAGGTGTCGATTTGAAGCTGAGGCCGACGACGGTCCTGATATTCGGAAATCCCAAAATCGGTACAGTACTGATGCAGAGCAACCAGACTGCCGGCATCGACCTGCCCCTGAAGCTGCTGGCCTGGCAGGACGCCGGCGGGCAGGTGTGGATCGCCTACAATGATCCTGGCTACATCGCCGAGCGGCATGACATCAAGGACCGTGACCCGGTGATTGCAAAGATGCGCAAGGCCATGGGCAATTTCACCGCACAGGCGATCGCCAAATAGGCAAAAAAACAGCGCGGGCCGATTGCTTACCGGACCCGCGCTGTTGGACAAAGCGGTTTCGAAAAATCAGATTTCCGGTATGTCGTCGACCTTGACGTAGGTCCAGCCTGCCTGCAGGCGGTTGATAATATGGTCGATGGCGGTCTTGTCGGTGTCGATGTCACCAATTATCTTGGGCTCGATGCCGAGTTTGCGCAGGGTGCGAATACCGTTGGCACAGGCAATGAAATGCACATTGCTGTGATGCTGCATCATGGCGACAACCTGTGCCTTGAACGGTGACTTGTCGGCACGCATGAGGTCCAGTCCGCCGGAGTTGGCAATGACCTCGATCTGGCTTCCCGGCGCCTGGTTGCTGTCGAGGAAGTTTTCAACGTATCGCAGGGCAGCCGAGAACTGCTCCGGGTCCGACTGACTGACATGCAGGATGACGTGATTGGTGCTGGGCGTATGGGCCGTGGCCAGCGCACCGGCCTGGGACGGGTGTGACAGCTGCTTGCTGACATAGTACCCAAGTACGCCGCTGCCGAAGCTCACCGATGCCATTAGCAGCGATGCCGCCACTCCCACCGCGTAACGTCTCCCAAACAGACCTCGCTTGGGTGCCGGCCCGACGGCCGACGGTGCCTCGGCGCGCTCGAAGCCAACCTTGATGAGATCCTTGGCGCGGCGCACGAGATAGACACGCTCGCGCGTCTCCGCATCCGCTTCCATGGCGGCAATCACGCTTTCGCAATGAACGGCATCCAGCTGTCCATCGACAAAGGCGTTAACCATCAGATCATCGATGTGTTCAATGTGCTTTTGCCTCATGGCGCTATTTCACTATTCGAATATGTTCTCTGCCGGTCTGCGGTTCAACGGCAGGGTTTTCCAGCCGCGCAAGCAGGTTCTTTCTCGCCCGGTGCAGCCGGCTCATCACCGTGCCGATGGGTATATCCAGGATCTCCGCGACGTCGCAATAGGAAAACTCCTCCAGGTCGACCAGGGAGATGACCTGGCGCTGCTGCGCCGGCAGGCTCGCCACCGCCCGGCGGACCCGGGTAACGATCTCGATCTCGTGGCAGTGACCCAGCGGCTCATCGTCTTCACCGGGCATCTGGTCGTCAAGCTCGTCGTGGCACTTCTTGCGTCGCAGGTGCAGCCGCCAGTTGTTGTTCAGGATGCTGTAGAGCCAGGCGAAAAGCCTGGTTTCGTCACGCAGCTGTTTGATGTTCGTAATTCCGCTTGTCATGGTTTCCTGTGCCAAATCATCAGCTAACATTTCGTCGCCACACCAAGCCAGAGCGACGCGGTAGAGGCGGGTGCGTGATTCCGCAATACGGCTTTTCAACGACAGCGTCGCGCAATAATCTTTTTTGCCCATAGTGATGACTAGATACTCCGGCTTGAGGTTTTATTCTGTCTGGCAGTCGTTTTGTCCGAATTAATCCAGATTATTCGGCTGCTCCGTAAAAACTCATGTTTATCAATACAGTAAGCCATGCCAATGTTTCTCGGGGCGCAAATTCACGGCAATCTGCCGGGCTTCCCGGGCATAACAGCACCGAAGCGCCTCGATCTGAGGTTATCGACAGTCCAATGTGAATGCTGACGACGCCGTAGCGGGCGTGCGCGTAACCGGGGTGGTGGGTGACTCCCGGGTGCGGCCTGTCGGATACAGCGTTGGCCCCCCCAACCCGGTGTCCGTAAGTCCGGCCGCATGGGGTACTGTAACACGGTGGGCGGCAAACGCGGCCTGCTACAATGCCGCTACCCCGGGGGCCGGCCCCGGCTGAACAGACCAGGTGGAATCCGGCGCAATGCGCATCGTAAACAGTGTGCTCGGCGACGCCAGCGGGGGACGCTGGCAAGTGGCCTGCGATTACAGCCGCTTGCTCAGTGCGCAGGGGCACCGGGTGCTGATGCTGTTAGGCCGGCGACAACGGCTCGATGCGGCGCGCCTGCCGCCCGGCGTCGAGGTCGAGTTGATCGACAACCATGGTCACTATGACTTGCTTGCAGCCTGGCGACTGCGGCGACTGCTGGTCGGGTTCGCCCCGCAACTGGCGGTTGCCCATTGCAGCCGGTCGGTCGCACTGCTCAAGCGCGCGCTCGGCGGCCGGGCGCCCGTGCTGGCCGTCAGCCACAGCCACAAGATACGCCGCCTGCTGCCGGCCGATGCCTGCGTGGCGCTGAACCAGGCCATCCGCGCACGTTTCGCCATGGCCGCCAACGGTAAGCCCTGTTTTGTGATACCCAATGGTGTTCAAATCGATGCGCGTCACGCACCGGGCCGGCGCCAGTCCCACCGTCCACTGCGCATCGCCGCACTGGGTCGCTTTGACCCCGTGAAGGGCTTCGATGTGTTCATCGATGCCCTGGCATTGCTCAAGGAGAGCGGCCGGCAATTTCAGGCCGTACTGGGCGGTGCCGGTGCGGAGCAGCGCGCCCTGCACGGCCTTGCCGCGGCCCGGGGTCTGGCCGCGCAATTGACCTTTCCCGGCTGGGTGGAGGACGTCGACCGCTTCTACACCGAGGCAGATATTCTGTGCATACCGGCGCGCTCCGACGCTTTCGGTCTGACGCCGTTGCAGGCGGCGCGCGCCGGTACACCGATGGTGTTGTCCAATGCCGAGGGGCATCGCGACATGTTCGAACCCGGCCGCGAGGCGTTGTATGCGGACGTCGGTGACGGCCGCCAGACAGCGGATCAGCTGGCGCGGCTCATGGACGATCCACAGCTGGGTGAAGGCCTGCGCCAGGCGGCTTTTCAAAAAGTGTTGGATTGTTACAGCGAGTCCGCCATAGCTGAAAGACTTTCGTATATTGTTGATAATGTAGTTAATAAGTCAAACATCTAATGTTACATATTACTATATAATAGTAACTTGACAACAAAGTTAATGCGTACACTGATTTTACCGTCCAAACCGACGGCATGCGGTGAGCAGTGGGTGGGCGGCGCCTTTTTGCGCTATAATTCCGCGTCTTTTCATTCCCTTAATCAGGTCAGATAACCCATGGACTTCAAGCACAGGTACGCGGTGATCGTCGTCGGTGGCGGCCATGCGGGCACCGAGGCGGCGCTGGCGGCGGCACGCAGCGGCGCAGACACTCTGCTGCTGACCCACAACCTGGAAACCCTCGGCCAGATGAGCTGCAACCCCGCCATCGGCGGCATCGGCAAGGGACATCTGGTGAAGGAGATCGACGCACTCGGTGGTGCGATGGGCCGGGCCGCGGATGCCGCCGGCATCCAGTTCCGGCGGCTGAATGCCAGTAAAGGGCCCGCGGTGCGCGCTACCCGTTGTCAGGCCGATCGCCAGCTCTACAGACAGGCGATTCGCACGATGCTGGAAAACCAGCCGAACCTGACGCTGTTCCAGCAGGCGGTCGATGATCTGATCGTCGAAGCCGACCGGGTGACCGGCGTGGTGACGCAGATGGGTTTGCGCTTTTTCGCCGACTCAGTGGTGCTGACTGTCGGCACGTTTCTCGGCGGCTGCATCCACATCGGCCTGTCGAACTACCAGGGCGGCCGAGCCGGCGATCCACCGGCCAACGCGCTGGCACGGCGCCTGCGCGAAATGCCGTTGCGCGTCGAGCGGCTGAAAACCGGCACCCCGCCGCGTATCGACGGCCGCACTATTGATTTCGCCCGACTGCGTGAGCAGCCGGGAGACGATCCGATTCCCAGCTTTTCTTTCATGGCCACCGGCACGGAGCACCCGCGGCAGGTCAGCTGCCACCTTGCCGCCACCACCGAGCGCACCCACGACATCATTCGTGCCGGTCTCGACCGCTCACCCATGTACTCCGGGGTGATCGAGGGTGTCGGGCCGCGCTACTGTCCGTCCATCGAGGACAAGGTGGTGCGTTTCGCCGACAAGGCTTCGCACCAGATATTCGTTGAACCCGAGGGCCTGGCGACCAACGAGATCTATCCCAATGGCATTTCCACCAGCCTGCCCTTCGATGTGCAGAACGACCTGGTGCATTCCATGCCGGGTTTCGAAAACGCCGTCATCACCCGCCCGGGTTACGCCATCGAATATGATTTTTTCGATCCCCGCGATCTCAGGGCGACCCTGGAAACCCGCTGCATCGAGGGTCTGTTCTTCGCCGGCCAGATCAACGGCACTACGGGCTACGAAGAAGCAGCCGCGCAGGGCCTGATCGCCGGGTTGAATGCCGCGCGCCGGTCGTGCGGCGAGGACGGCTGGACGCCGCGCCGCGACCAGGCGTACCTCGGCGTAATGATCGACGACCTGATCACGCGCGGGACCAACGAGCCCTACCGCATGTTCACCAGCCGCGCCGAGTACCGCCTGCTGTTGCGGGAAGACAATGCCGATCTCCGCCTGACCGGGATGGGCCACGACCTCGGCCTCGTGGACGGGCCGCGCTGGCGGCGTTTCTGCACCAAGCGCGAAGCCATCGACCGCGAGCAGCAGCGTCTTCAGGGGTTATGGGTACGCGCCGGCAGTGCCGCCGCCGACCGCCTCGCGGCGCACAGCGGCGAAACGCTGACCAGCGACCAGCGCGCCGCCGACCTGTTGCGGCGCCCGGCGCTGAGTTACGCCGGTCTTATGGAGCTGGAGGGGGTCGGACCCGGTTGCGAGGATGTCAAGGTCGCCGAACAAGTCGAGATTCAGGCCAGCTACCACGGTTATATCGCGCGTCAGCAGGCCGAGATCGAGCGCCAGCGGCGCCATGAAGACAAGCGCCTGCCGGCGGATTTCGATTACTGTCACGTCAAGGGTTTGTCCACCGAGGTGCGGGAGAAGCTGAGCAAGGTTGCGCCCGAAACCATCGGCCAGGCGGCGCGTATCCCGGGCGTGACGCCGGCGGCCATCTCGTTGCTGCTGGTGCATTTGAAAAAGACCGGTCCGGCGCGCAAGTCGGCGTGAGTCCGGCGGCTGCTTTGAGCGAGGATTTGCAGGCGCAAATCGCGGCGGGCTGCCGCTCCCTGCCGCTCGCTTTGGGGGCCAGCGCGCTGGCGCAGCTCGCCGACTATGTCGGCCTGCTGGCGAAATGGAGCAAGGTCTACAATCTCACCGCGGTGCGGCAGCCACGGCATATGGTCACCCGCCACGTGCTGGACAGCCTGGCGGTCGTCCCCTTTTTGATCGACGGCAGTCTGCTGGACGTGGGTACGGGCGCGGGACTGCCCGGTGTGCCCATCGCCATCGCCCGCCCGGATCTCGCGGTGACCCTGCTGGACGCCAACGCCAAGAAACTGCGCTTTGTGCGTCAAGCGGTCGCCGAGCTGGGGCTCGCCAATGTCGAGGTGGTGCAGGCGCGCATGCAGGAGTACCAGCCGGGCCGCGCATTTGATATGGTGATCAGCCGGGCGGTATCCAGCTTGGAAGAGCTCTACCGGCAGTCACGGCATCTGCTGGCCGCGCGGGGTCGCATGCTGTTTATGAAAGGCGCGCTGCCCGAAGAGGAACTGGCGGTATTTGCGCCCGGGCGTGAGATGCTGCATATCGAACGCCTGGACATACCGGGCCTGGACGCCGAACGCCACCTGTTGTGGCTGGACAAACAGGGCTGAATGATTCCGATGACTCGCATTATCGCCATTACCAACCAGAAAGGCGGCGTGGGCAAAACCACCACCTGTGTGAACCTGGCCGCCTCGCTGGCAGCGACCCGGCGCAAGGTGCTGCTGATCGATCTCGACCCGCAGGGCAATGCCACCATGGGCAGCGGTGTCGACAAGCGCGAGGTGGCGTTCAGCGGCTATCACCTGCTGCTCGAGGACGAATCCATCGAGCAGATTATCGTCCAGGCCGACAGCGCGGGCTATCATCTGATACCGGGCAACAGCGACCTGACCGCGGCGGAAGTCCAGCTGATGCAGCTCGACGGCCGGGAGAGCCGCCTCGGGCGGCGGTTGCAGCCGGTGGTCGGGCGCTACGATTATATCCTGATCGATTGCCCGCCTTCGCTCAACATGCTGACGCTGAACGCATTGACCGCCGCCAGCGCCGTGTTGATACCGATTCAGTGCGAGTACTATGCGCTCGAAGGGCTCAGCGCCCTGCTCGAGACGGTCGAACAGATTCGCGAGGCGGTCAACCCGGGGCTGGAAGTCGAAGGACTGTTGCGCACCATGTACGATGCGCGCAATAACCTTGCTAACGAGGTTTCCGATCAGTTGCTGCAGCACTTCGGCGACAAGGTGTACCGCACCATCATTCCGCGCAATGTGCGCCTCGCGGAAGCACCGAGTTACGGCGCGCCTATCATTAAATATGATAGCGCCTCGCGCGGAGCCATAGCCTACCTGGCACTCGCGGCCGAACTGGTGCGGCGGCAGAAAGAGCGCAGTGAGTCCCCCGCCGATGGATCCCCGGAAGAGGCCGTGGAGGCCTTTTCATCAACATCCGATACCCCTGCGGCCTGATGGCGCGCGAAGCTGAAGGCTGATTATGGCAGCAAAAAAACGAGGACTGGGCCGTGGGCTGGACGCGCTGCTCGGCCCCGCGAAGACCCCGGCAGCAAGTCCCGCGCAAGCCCCGGCCGCGCCGGTGCGGGCCGATGACGTGGACGGCGAACTGCGTACCCTGGGCGTCGAGCGCCTGCGGCGCGGCAAGTATCAGCCGCGCATAGACATGCACAACGAAAGCCTGGAGGATCTGGCGGACTCGATCCGTGCCCAGGGCGTGGTGCAGCCCATCTTGGTGCGTCCGGTCAACGGCGGCGACTACGAAATCATCGCCGGCGAGCGCCGCTGGCGGGCCGCGCAGCTCGCCGGCCTGCAGGATGTCCCGGTGGTGGTGCGCGGCATGGACGACCGGACCGCCATTGCGGTCGCCCTGATCGAAAATATCCAGCGGGAAAATCTCAATCCCCTGGAAGAAGCCCACGCCCTGCAGCGCCTGATCGAGGAGTTCGAAATGACCCATCAACAGGCCGCCGAAGCGGTCGGGCGTTCGCGCGCCGCCGTCTCCAACCTGTTGCGGCTGCTCGAATTAGGTGAGATTGCCACCGCCATGGTGCAGCGCGGCGAGCTGGAAATGGGCCATGCACGTGCGCTGCTCGCGCTGCACGGCACGCTGCAGGCCGAGGCCGCCCGCCAGGTAGTGAAGAAAGCCCTGTCGGTGCGGGCCACGGAGCGCCTCGTCAAGCACATGCTGGTCGACAGCAGGCGGCCGCCGGAGGCGGCGCGCCCGGTGCGCCGGGATCCCGACCTGGTAAGCCTCGAGCAGGACCTCTCCGACAAGATCGGGGCGCCCGTCCAGGTGCAGCACGGGGCCCGGGGCAAGGGCAAACTGGTGATCGCTTACAACAGCCTGGACGAGCTCGATGGCATCCTCGAACATATCCAATAGGGATAGCGGGGATACCCCAACAGATATATAAAATGTTGACCCCAACCAGCGCCGGTCCTTATAATCGCGCCCGCTTCACACGGCCAATGCCGGTGGTCGGGCTGCGTCCATGACCGTTGGGACGGGCTCGGGCTGAGCACCTTTGGATACGGGGATCGGCAGGCTGTTGCTGTATCAGTCAGTACTGATTGCAGCCGTATCAGCCCTGTTTCTTGTCATCTACAGCCCGTTTGCCGCGGGTTCCTGCGGATTCGGCGGTGGTTTGGCGGCTGTGAATGCACTCCTGGTGGCGCGCTGTGCCCGTCGTGATGCCCGCGCCCCGGAACGCACGCCGCAGCAAAGTCTGGCGGCTGTTTTTTTATGTGTCGCTCAGCGGTTTCTGGTCGTCACCCTGTTGTTTGCCTTCGGGCTGGGTGTATTGAAGCTGAAACCTCTCGCACTGCTCGCGGGCTTTATCGCCGGCCAGCTGGTGATGGTCATCATCGGAACGCAACAGTTAAAGCAGAAGTAGAGTCATGTCCGCCGCACCCGAAACTTCAGCCGAATATATCAAGCACCACCTGACCAACCTGACCTTTGGCAAGTTCCCCGAGGGACACGAGCATGCCGGTCACTGGGGGTTCGCCCACAGTATGCAGGACGCCGCCAGCTTCGGTTTCTGGTCGGTCAATGTCGACAGCATGCTGTTTTCCATCGCCCTCGGCCTGTTCTTCATCTGGATATTCCGCAAAGCGGCGAAGACCGCCACCGCAGGGGTGCCCGGCAGCTGGCAGAACTTCGTTGAATGGGTTATCGAATTTATCGACGACAGCGTCCGAGGTTCCTTCAGCGGCAAGAACATGCTGGTCGCGCCCCTGGCGCTGACGATCTTCATGTGGATCTTCTTCATGAACCTCATGGACCTGATCCCGGTCGACTGGTTCCCCGCGGTGGCCGGTCTGCTTGGTGTGGGGCACCTCAAAATCGTGCCGTCCACCGACCCGAATATCACTTTCGGCCTGTCGTTGTCGGTGTTCGCACTGGTGCTGTTCTACAGTGTCAAGATTAAGGGCCCGGGCGGTTTCGCCGGTGAGCTGACGCTGATGCCCTTCCAGACCAACAACAAGATCGTGCAGGCGCTGTTCATCCCGGTTAACTTCCTGCTGGAAGGTGTTACGCTGATCTCCAAGCCGGTTTCTCTCTCCCTGCGACTGTTCGGTAACATGTATGCCGGGGAAATGATTTTTATCCTGATTGCTCTGATGTACGGGGGTGGCGTCGTGCTCGGTGCATTCGGCGGCCTGTTGCAGCTCGGCTGGGCGATCTTCCATATCCTTATTATTACCCTGCAGGCCTTCATATTCATGACGCTGACTATCGTCTATCTGGATATGGCTTCCCAGGAACATCACTGATTCGATCACTCATTAACCAATTTGAACTTCAACTTTTAGGAGACAAACAATGGAAAACGCTCTGCTCTACATTGCCGGTGGCCTGATGATGGGCCTGGGAGCACTGGGTGCCGCGGTCGGTATCGGTATACTGGGCGGTCGCTTTCTTGAGGGCGCAGCCCGTCAGCCGGAGCTTATCCCGATGCTGCGCACCCAGTTCTTCATCGTTATGGGTCTGGTCGACGCCGTGCCGATGATCGCCGTCGGTCTGGCCATGTACGTCATGTTCGCCGTTGTCGGCGGATAAAACGCGCTGTAACGACGTTTTATCCATTCAAATATTGCACGGGGTGCAAACATGAATTTCAACGCGACACTGATCGGACAAAGCATCACCTTCCTGGTGTTCGTGTGGTTCTGCATGAAGTTTATCTGGCCGCCGATCATGAATGCGCTCGCCGAACGCAAGGCAAAGATCGCTGAGGGTCTGGCAGCGGCGGATCGCGGCAAGCACGAACAGGAACTGGCGAAGAAACGGGCCACCGAGACCCTGCAGGAAGCCAAGCAGCAGGCTGCCGAAATCATCCATCGCGCGGAAAAGCGTGCCGCCGATATCGTCGACGAAGCGAAGCACGATGCTGTCGAGGAAGGCAACCGCGTGAAAGCCGCGGCGCAGGCCGAAATCGAGCAGGAAGTGAATCGTGCACGGGAAACCCTGCGCGGCCAGGTGGTGGAGATCGCGACGGCGGGTGCGGCCCGCATTCTCAAGCGCGAACTCGATGCCTCGGCCAACGACGAGCTGATCAAAGATCTGGTTACCCGGATCTGAGGTGCACGCGATGTCTGATTCGAGCACCCACGACGAAACGCTGTCCGGCGACGCGGCACTGGCGCGCCCTTATGCGCGCGCCGTTTTCGAGCTGGCCAGGTCACAGGGCAGCCTTGCGCAGTGGTCCGACAGCCTTGCGCTGATGGCGGCCGTCGTCCGCAACGACACCATGCGCGCGCTGCTGGACAATCCGCGGCTGACCCGCAACGACGCGGCCGACCTGCTGATCCGCGCCTGTGGCACGGACATCGGCGACACCGAAAAGAACCTGGTGACAATGCTGGCGGAAAACGACCGGCTGTCACAGGTGCAGATGATCGCCGCGCTGTATAACCGTTTGCGCGACGAAGCCGAAGGAACCGTGGAAGCCGAAGTCATCTCCGCGCTGCCGCTCAGCGAGGCGCAGAAAACGGCAATCGCCAACGCGCTGAAGGCGCGCCTCGGCCGCGACGTGCACCTGAATTGTTCTGTGAACGAAGGCCTGGTAGGCGGAGCAGTGATCCGCGCAGGCGACCTGGTAATCGACGGGTCGGCTGTGGAGCACCTGCGCCAGCTGTCCAGTGCCCTGGTTCACTAATAGAGGACGCAAGCAATGCAATTAAATCCATCCGAGATCAGCGAACTGATCAAAAAGCGCATCGAGGGGTTCGAAGCCACCTCCGAGGCACGTAGCGAAGGCACCCTCGTCAGTCTGACCGACGGCATCTGCCGTATTCACGGCCTGGCCGATGTCATGCAGGGCGAAATGGTCGATTTCGGCAACAACCTGTACGGCCTGGCACTGAACCTGGAGCGCGACTCCGTGGGCGCGGTGGTACTGGGCGACTACAAGACAGTGTCGGAGGGTGACAAGGTCAAGTGTACCGGCCGTATCCTCGAGGTGCCGGTGGGAGAAGCGCTGCTCGGCCGCGTGCTCGATTCCCTGGGTAGTCCTATCGACGGCAAGGGGCCGATCGAAACCCCGCTGTCCTCGCCGATCGAAAAAATCGCGCCGGGCGTCATCGAGCGTAAATCGGTTGACCAGCCGGTGCAGACTGGCCTGAAAGCCATCGACAGCATGGTACCGATCGGTCGCGGCCAGCGTGAGCTGATTATTGGCGACCGCCAGACCGGCAAGACCGCGGTGGCCATCGACGCCATCATCAACCAGAAAGGCACCGGGGTTAAGTGCATCTACGTCGCCATCGGCCAGAAGAATTCCTCCGTGGCCGGCGTGGTTCGCAAGCTGGAAGAGCACGGCGCCATGGATCACACCATCATCGTCTCGGCCGGCGCTTCCGATTCGGCCGCCATGCAGTACATCGCCCCGTATGCCGGTTGCGCGATGGGTGAGTACTTCCGTGACCGCGGCGAAGACGCCCTGATCATCTACGACGATCTCACCAAGCAGGCCTGGGCCTATCGCCAGGTGTCGCTGTTGCTGCGCCGCCCGCCGGGCCGTGAAGCCTACCCGGGTGACGTCTTCTACCTGCACTCGCGCCTGCTGGAGCGTGCGGCGCGCGTCAATCAGGAGTACGTGGAGAAGATGACCAACGGCGAGGTCACCGGCAAAACCGGGTCGCTGACGGCGCTGCCGATCATCGAAACCCAGGCTGGCGATGTATCGGCCTTCGTCCCGACCAACGTGATCTCCATTACCGACGGCCAGATCTTCCTGGAATCTGATTTGTTCAACGCCGGTATTCGCCCGGCCATCAACGCCGGCCTGTCGGTATCGCGCGTTGGCGGCGCCGCGCAGACCAAGATCATCAAGAAGCTCGGCGGCGGTGTGCGTCTGGCGCTGGCCCAGTACCGCGAGCTGGCGGCGTTCGCGCAGTTTGCCTCCGACCTCGACGAGGCCACCCGCAAACAGCTGGAGCGCGGCCAGCGCGTCACCGAGTTGATGAAGCAGGCACAGTATGCACCGATGTCGGTGGCTGAAATGGGGCTGTCGCTGTTTGCCGCCAACGAAGGCTACCTGGATGACGTGCCGGTCAACAAGGTGGTGGACTTCGAAGCCGCACTGATGGCGCATTTCCGTTCGGCCTATGCCAGCGATATGGACAGCATCAACAGCAACCCGGACTACAACGATGAAGTCGAGGGCAGACTGCGTGCCATTATCGAAGACTTCGTTGCGACCGGCGCCTACTAGGCGGTCCCTAACCAAGCAGGAAAAGTTCTATGGCTGGCGCGAAAGAAATACGCACGCAGATTAAAAGCATCAAGAACACGCAGAAGATCACCAAGGCTATGGAAATGGTCGCGGCGAGCAAGATGCGCAAGGCTCAGGATCGCATGCGCGCCTCGCGCCCCTATGCCGAGAAGATGAAGACCGTGGTGGCTCACATGGGCAAGTCCCATCCGGAGTACAAGCACCCCTACCTCATCGAGCGCGAAGCGAAACGCGTCGGACTGATCATCATATCAACCGATCGCGGCCTGTGTGGCGGCCTGAATGTCAACCTGTTCAAGAAGGCTTTCGCCTCGATGAAGCAATGGCGCGAGCAGCAGCTTGAGGTCGATCTGGCGGTGATTGGCACCAAGGCGATGGGTTTTTTCAAGCGCCTCGGCGGCAACGTGGTGTCGGAGAACTCGCGCCTCGGCGACGCCCCGAAGATCGAAGATCTGATCGGTTCGGTCAAGGTCATGCTGGATGCTTATGACGCCGGTGAAATTGACCGCGTCTACCTGGCCAACAACGTGTTCGTCAACACCATGACCCAGGCGCCGACGGTAGAGCAGCTGCTGCCGGTGGTGGGCGATGAAACCGACAAAGAGATTGCCCACCACTGGGACTACATCTACGAGCCCGGCGCCAAGGAAGTTATGGACGGCCTGTTGATGCGCTACATCGAGTCGCTGGTCTACCAGGGGCTGGTCGAGAACATCGCCTGCGAACAGGCGGCGCGTATGGTGGCGATGAAGGCGGCCTCCGACAACGCCGGCACACTCATAGACGAGCTGCAGCTGGTCTATAACAAGGCGCGCCAGGCGGCGATCACCCAGGAGCTGTCGGAAATCGTCAGCGGCGCGGCCGCAGTTTGATTTTTCAAAGGCCCAGAGCGACCGGTCTGGATGCCTGTAGAAATGAATTTTTATTTAAGAGGACTTCCGCATGAGTTCCGGAAACATTGTTGAAATCATCGGTGCCGTGGTCGACGTGGAATTTCCGCGCGAGTCGGTGCCCAAAGTCTACGATGCGTTGCTGGTCGACGATGCCGGCCTTACGCTGGAAGTACAGCAGCAGCTCGGCGACGGTATCGTTCGCACCATCGCCATGGGCTCGACCGACGGCATCAAGCGTGGCGTCAACGTTGCCAATACCGGCGCGCCGATTTCCGTACCGGTGGGGCAGGGCACCCTGGGTCGCGTCATGGACGTGCTCGGCAATCCCGTGGATGAGGCCGGTCCGGTCAACGCTGACAAGAAGATGCCCATCCATCGTCGCCCACCCACCTATGAAGAACAGGCGGCGAGCCTCGAGATTCTCGAAACCGGCATCAAGGTTATCGACCTGATCATGCCGATCGCCAAGGGTGGCAAAATCGGTCTGTTCGGCGGCGCCGGCGTGGGCAAGACCGTTACCCTGATGGAGCTGATCCGTAACATCGCCGTGGAACACTCGGGTTACTCGGTGTTCGCGGGTGTCGGTGAACGTACCCGTGAAGGTAACGACTTCTACTACGAAATGAAGGACGGCGGCGTGCTGGACAAGGTGGCACTGGTTTACGGCCAGATGAACGAGCCGCCGGGCAACCGGTTGCGCGTGGCGCTCACCGGCCTGACCATCGCCGAAAATTTCCGCGACGAAGGCCGCGACGTGCTGATGTTCATCGATAACATCTACCGTTATACCCTGGCCGGTACCGAAGTGTCCGCTCTGCTTGGTCGTATGCCTTCGGCGGTGGGTTACCAGCCGACGCTGGCGCTGGAAATGGGCGAGTTGCAGGAGCGTATTACCTCCACCAAGACCGGTTCCATCACCTCGTTCCAGGCCGTGTACGTGCCCGCGGACGACTTGACCGACCCTTCCCCGGCCACCACCTTCGCACACCTTGACGCCACACTGGTGTTGTCGCGTCAGGTCGCCGAGCTGGGCATTTACCCGGCGGTGGACCCGCTCGATTCCACCTCCCGCCAGCTCGACCCGCTGGTGGTCGGCAACGATCACTACGATACCGCGCGTGCCGTGCAGGGTACCCTGCAGCGTTACAAGGAGCTGCGCGACATTATTGCCATCCTGGGTATGGACGAGCTGTCCGAAGACGACAAACTCGCCGTGTCCCGCGCGCGCAAAATCCAGCGTTTCCTGTCGCAGCCGTTCTTCGTCGCGGAAACCTTTACCGGTACGCCGGGCAAATATGTTTCGCTGAAAGATACCATTGCCGCCTTCAAGGGCATCGTCAATGGCGATTACGACAGTCTGCCCGAGCAGGCCTTCTACATGGTTGGCACCATCGATGAAGCCGTGGAGAAAGCCAAATCGCTGTAAAGCGGCGGGGAGGGTCTAAACTATGGCTATGACCATACATGTTGATATCGTCAGCGCCGAGGCGGAAATTTTTTCCGGCACGGCGAACATGGTATTTGCCCCGGCCGAGATGGGGGAGGTCGGCATAGCGCCGCGCCATACCCCGCTGCTGACCCGCCTCAAACCCGGCGAGGTCAGGGTCCAGGTGGAAGGGCAGGAAGAGCAGTATTTTTATGTTTCCGGCGGCATTCTGGAAATTCAGCCGCACGTGGTGACGGTGCTTGCCGATACCGCCCTGCGCGCCAAGGATCTGGACGAGGCGGCGGCGCTCAGGGTCAAGGAGCGTGCCGAGAGAGCCATCGCCGACAAGGCCAGCGACTTCGACTACGCCAAGGCCCAGGCCGAGCTGGCCGAAGCCAGCGCGCAACTGCATGCCATCCGTCGCATGCGCGACAAGAGCCGGCGCTAGCCGCGGGGCGGTCACTGCGGGCCCGGTGGCCTTCGTCGCCATCGAGCCTGACTGCCTTCACAACCACCTGTTACAATAACCCCATGTCAGCGCCCACAGTCAGCAAGCACAAGGTGGTTGCCATCACCTACTCCATCATCGACGAATCGGGAGTTATTCTCGAGCAGTCCGATATCCCGGTCTATTATGTCCACGGCGGACCCAACGACATGTTTCCGGATGTGGAAGCGGCACTCGAGGGCTGCGAACTCGGCGATTCCATCGAAGTGGTCCTGCCGCCGGAAAAGGCTTTCGGCTATCACGACCCGCAAATGACGTTTACCGATGACATCGACAATGTGCCGCCGCAGTTCCGGCATGTCGGTGCCGAGGTGCAGATGCAGAAAGACAGCGGCGAAACGCGCTCGTTCTTTGTATCCAAAATCGACGAGAACAGGCTCACAGTCGACGGTAACCATCCGTTTGCGGGCAAAACCCTGACCTATGCGCTTACCGTTGCCGATATCCGTGATGCCAGCGAAGACGAAAAGCGCAAGGGCGTCGCCAAACCGATTGTGCACTGAGCGGCACTGGAGCTGACCGGCGTGTATTTCGATCCGGTTGCAATCTTGCCGTATTATGCGCCCATTGTCGGGGGAAAGACCTTTAACTCAACAACAGTGTTTTATCCATGAGACTCAGCGTCATCATTCTCGCGGCGGGCCAGGGCACACGTATGCGCTCGCTACTGCCCAAGGTGCTGCACCGCCTGGGTGGCCGCCCGTTGCTGGCGCACGTTATCGACACGGCGCGCGAGCTCAAACCCGACAGCGTGCATGTCGTCTATGGCCACGGTGGCGACCAGGTGCGCGAGGCGCTGGCCGATTCGCCGGTCGAGTGGGTCGAACAGGCCGACCAGCTGGGCACGGGCCACGCGGTGGACCAGGTCATGCCCCGCATTGCCGGCGACAGCGTGGTGCTGGTTCTTTACGGCGATGTGCCGCTCATTACCGCCGCGACCCTGGCGCCCATGATCAAGCAGGCCGGGCGGGGCAAGCTCTCGGTGCTCACGGCGAAGCTTGACAATCCCTCAGGTTATGGCCGCATCATCCGCAGTGCCAATGGCAAGCTGGTGGACATTGTCGAACAGAAAGATGCCGGCACCGAGCAGCTGCGCATCCGGGAGATCAACACCGGCTTTCTGGCCGCGCCGGCCGGATTGCTGCGCGGCTGGCTGCAGAAGCTGGATAACCGCAATGCCCAGGGCGAGTACTACCTTACCGACATTGTCGGCATGGCGGTGGATGACGATGTGCCGGTGGAGAGCGCGACCGCGGCTGACACCGACGAGATCCTGGGTGTCAACGACCGCGTCCAACTGGCGCACCTCGAGCGCGTCTATCAGCGGCGGCTGGCCGAGGTGCTGATGCGTGCCGGTGTGTCGCTGGCCGACCCCGCGCGTTTCGATCAGCGCGGCGAACTGGAGGCGGGCAGCGACAGCTTTATCGATGTCAACGTGGTGTTCGAAGGCGAGGTGCGTTTGGGTGAGCGGGTACGAATCGGTCCGAACTGCGTTATCAGGAACGCGACCCTTGGCGACGACGTGGAAGTGTTTGCCAGCACGGTGATCGACGACGCCCGCATCGGCAACGCCTGCCGGATCGGCCCGTTTGCGCGTATTCGGCCGGAAACCGAACTGGCCGAGCGGGTGCATGTGGGCAATTTCGTCGAGGTGAAGAAGTCCCGGGTGGCCGCCGGCTCCAAGATCAACCACCTGAGCTACATCGGCGACACCCGCATGGGTGCGGGCGTCAACATCGGTGCCGGGACCATCACCTGCAATTACGACGGCGCCAACAAGCACGTGACGGACATCGGTGACGACGTATTTGTGGGTTCGGACACCCAGCTGGTCGCGCCGGTCAAGGTGGGCGACGGAGCGACCATCGGGGCCGGTACTACCGTGACGCGCGACGTACCCGCGGGCCAGCTGACGCTCAGCCGCTGCGCGCAAAAATCCATCGAAGGCTGGTCGCGGCCGGTCAAGAAAAAGCCCTGAACGGCGTCTTTAGTGCCCGGGCGCCGCGCCGCTAAGTTGCATGAACTCCACAACGGAATCCTCTGAATGTGCGGAATAGTCGGTGCCATCGCCCAGCGTGAAGTCGCCCCCATCCTGATCGAAGGTCTGCGGAGACTGGAATATCGAGGCTATGATTCCGCCGGTCTGGCGGTGCTCAACGGGACCGGGCAACTCGAGCGTCTGCGCACCACCGGAAAGGTCGCCGAGCTGGCCGCCGCCTTCGATCTGCACCCCGTGCACGGAACCAGCGGTATTGCGCACACTCGCTGGGCGACCCATGGCAAGCCCAGCGAGAACAACGCCCACCCGCATATCTGCGGCAACCGGGTCGCGGTGGTCCACAACGGCATTATCGAAAACCACGAGGCGCTGCGTGCTGCGCAGAAACAGCAGGGCTTCCGTTTTACGTCGGATACCGATACCGAAGTCATTGCGCACCAGATTTTTCACTACCTGGATCAGGGCGAGGCGTTTCTTGCCTCTGTGAGACACGCCTGTAGTGACATGCAGGGCGCCTACGCCATCGGGGTCCTGAACACCTCTGATCCGGACCACCTGATCGCCGCGCGCCGGGGCAGTCCGCTGGTTATCGGTATCGGCATCGGCGAGTATTTCATCGCTTCCGATGTCGCGGCGCTGTTGCCGGTCACCCAGCGCTTCGTTTTCCTTGAAGACGGTGATGTCGCCGACCTGAGCTGCGCGGGTCTCACCATCTACGACAGTGCCGGTGAAGTGGTCACGCGCCCGGAGAGGCGCTCCGAGTTGTCGGCCGACGCGGTCGAGCGCGGCGAGTTCCGTCACTACATGCTCAAGGAAATCTACGAGCAGCCACGCGCTATCGCCAATACCCTGGAGGGCCGCGTCCACCAGGGGCGGGTGCTGGAGGCGGCGTTTGGTGCGGGGGCGAGCGAGATCTTCGACAAGGTCCAGGGCGTGCACATTATCGCCTGCGGTACCAGTTATCACGCCGGCCTGATCGGGCGCTACTGGATGGAATCGCTCGCCGGGATCCCTTGCAGCGTGGAGGTGGCCAGC
>JAJDOI010000036.1 GCA_022340245.1 Thiogranum sp. | reverse complement strand
GTGACGATCACGTGATCCGCGCCTGCGTCCACGAGGAACTGCTTCTTGTCTGCACCACGGGTGGTGGCAATGCTCGATGCCCCGGCGGCCTTCGTGAGCTGAATGGCGGCCAGTCCCACGCTGCTGCTGGCGGCGGTGATGAGCACCGTGTCTTGCGCATCCATCCGGCCGTATTCCATTAACGCCCCGAAGGCGGTCAGGTACTGCATCCAGATCGCGGCGCCCTCGACAGCCGTCAGATTGTCGGGGTAAGGGACGGCGGCGTAGGCCGGGACGATGGCGCTCTCGCCGTAGACGCCGTACTTCCCCATGGAAAAGGAAGGTATGGTACTGACGCGGTCGCCCACGTGCAGGCCGCTGACATCAGGTCCCACGGCATCCACTGTTCCCGCGGCTTCGTAGCCGAGTCGCGAAGGTAACTCCGGGGTTTCCAGATACTGCCCTCGCCGGTACATGACCTCGGCACGGTTAAGGCCGATGGCCTCCACCTTCAGGCGCACCTCACCGTCGCCGGGTTCCGCCAGCGGCGCATCTTCCACCTTGAGTACATCGGCGTCACCGGTTGCATGAAAGCGAACGATTTTCGGCATCACAGTTCTCCTGTTTTGTGGGGCTGGATTTACAGTGTAGCCCCCTGGCCGGGGCCCGTGGCGGCTACTACCGACCCATGCACCCGGTTCCACACTTTGGTCGATAGCGGCGCCAGTCACCTTCCTCGATCGGAGCGGCCGGTTAGCGCCACACGGCACGCCCCACAAAAAAACGGCCTCCCCGCATGGTTGCGGCAGAGGCCGTATAGACTCACCTGACAAAATTTACTTTTGGGCGCTGTACTCGAAGGCCCAGCCTTCCGTTGGCGGCAACTGTGGCAGGGTCTGCGCCGGGAACTCGCCGGTCAGCGCCGAGAGGAAGGCCACGATGTCCGCGGTGTCCTCAGCATTGAGTTCCTTGTTGAGCTGCGTGCTTGCCATGACCTTCACGGCTTCGTCGAGCGTGCGGACGGCGCCGTTATGGAAGTAGGGCGCCGTCAGCGCCACGTTCCGCAGTGTCGGCACTTTGAACAGGTGTTTGTCGGCATCCTTTTTGGTCACGTCAAAGCGCCCGAGGTCTTTCATCAAACCGTATTTCCCCACATATTCGCTGTCGCTGAAGGTCGGGAACTTCATGAAGAAGCCGCTGCCCGCCGGCATCGTCGGACCGTTGAACGCAGCGCCCGAATGACAGGCGGTGCAACCGGTCGCGGCGAAGGTGTTCATGCCGCGCACCTGCTGTTCAGTCATGGCTTTTTTGTCGCCGTTCACATAGCGGTCATAGGCGCTGTTCGGCGTAATCAGCGTGCGCTCGTAGGCGGCAACCGCCTTGGCGGCGTTGTCAACGCTCATCGAATCGGGGCCGAAGGCCTTGTCAAAGTAGGCCTTGTAGCCGGGGATCTGGCGCACGCGGTTCATGGCCACCTCGACATCCTCCATACCCATCTCGACCGGATTGGCCACCGGGCCCTTGGCCTGTTCTTCCAGACTGGGGGCGCGGCCATCCCAGAACTGCACCGAGCTGAAGGCCGAATTCCAGACCGTGGGCGCGCTGCGCCCTCCCATCTGACCGTGCACACCCATGGCGGCGGGGCGGTTGTCGTCGCCGCCGAGCATCACGTTGTGGCAGGTGTTGCAGGACACGGTACCGGTTGAGGAAAAGCGCGGGTCCATGTAGAGCATTTTGCCCAGTTCCACCTTGGCCGGTGTGGTCGGATTGTCCGCCGGTGCCGGCGCCTGCTCCGGCAGGGTCTGCCAATCGGCTGCTGACACCAACGAGGCCGCGCCCGCCAGGGCCAGCGCAAGGCCACATCTACGTAAGGTTTGCATGGTATATCTCCTTTTTGTACTGAAATAACCGAGTATAAATTCCGGCACGGGCAGTCGTGACAGGCGGCCCGTGCCGGGACTGAATTGCGGTGTGTGCGTGCTTCACTCCGGTGCGCGCTTGCGCCCGGTGAACATCGCACGCACCAGGTTTTCGCCGTGCAGCAGACTTTCGACCAGCACACCCGCCACGTGCACCACTACCAGGAACAGTGTGAAGTTGGCGAAGAACTCGTGCAGTCCCTCGAACACTTCCTCCCAGGTTTCGCCCAAGCTCCCGAGCCAGCCCGCCAGCGGCCCCGCATGCTGCTCGACGGCATACAGCGCCATACCGGAAAAGCCCGTCACCAGCAGACTCGCAAGCAGCGCCACGATCATCAGACCGCCGGCCGGATTGTGGCCGAGGTAGCGCCGCGGATTGAGCCGCAGCACGGAGCCGAGGTATTCCTTGACCGTGGCCGGTCGACAGACGAAATCGCTGAAACGTGCGTGGCGTGTCCCGACGAAGCCCCACAACAGCCGTACCAGCAGCAGACCCAGCACAAAGTAACCGGCCCAGGTATGCAGCGCCAGCGTCTCGCCCTCGCCCTCGGTCAGATAGGCGGTGAAGAAGGCTGTTACCAGCGTCCAGTGGAACACCCGTACCAGCGGGTCCCATACCTTCACTTCACGAACTCCCGTCAGCCGGGTCAGCATTGCGTTTTGTACGTCAGTCGTCATCGCTTGTCACCTGTACTTTTGATCACCGTGGCGGGATTGTCGTCGCGCCCGCACCCCGGCTATGGCACCGCCGATGAGCACAGGCTAGACCACGAAGCTGAAATCAATCTGAAAACGCGGTAAGGGGCCGGTCGGGTTCGGCATTTGTTTCGGGGCCGCGAACCGGTACCCTGTGTTCTCCCAACCGCAACCGGCTTTTTCGGGTTCAAACGGGGCAATGATGAGCGCTCGCCACTACCTGCATACCGGCCAACGCACCTCCCATGCTGAGGACGGGCGGGAGATTCCATGCGAAGGTTCCGACCAGGATGCCTCGTTCGGCGTCGGTGCGGCCTGGCCGGAACCGCGATTCGAGGTGCGCGACGACGAGGTCGTGGATCGGCTGACCGGTCTGATCTGGTGTCGTAATGCCAGCCCCGCTGAATTTCCGTTTGATTGACAGGAGGCGCTGGATTTCGTGGCGCGGATGCATTGCGAACAGCGCTTCGGCGGACGCGACTGGCGTCTGCCCAATCGCCGTGAAATGCGCAGCCTGCGCAGTCTGCCGAACAAATTGCCTGCGCTGCCTGAACGTCACCCGTTTATCGACGTGTTCAATGGCTGGTACTGGACGGCGACGACCGCAGCCATCGGGGCATCCCTTTGCCGACGTGCAGGATATTTACTGGTCGTCGACAACCAGCCTGTTCGAGCTGGATTGGGCCTGGGCTCTGTACCTGGGAAAAGGCGCGACGGGCGTTGGACAAAAGCGCTTTGCAAGGTTTTCGGTATGGGCAGTGGCGACTTACGATTGAGTCCCGACCAGTGTTGCCTGCCGCGCATGAACGACACGGGAACTGATGCGGTTCGCTCGTAAGTGCAAAAAAACTCGGTTTAACAGAAGGTTGCATATCGTATTAAGCGCAGGTCACCGGTTACCGATACAGTCGTGGTGACTACCGGCTGCACTATATAAAAACAGTATGGACGAGGAAGAGATCAGCGCAGTTTCGAGCGTGCTCATGGACCCCGACCTCGACCGGGAACTGTTGCGTGCTTACATTGACAGCGCCAACGACGGGATCTTCGTTGTCTGTGACGAAATGAAGTTTCTTGTGGCCAACCGCCACCTGGTCAAATGGTTCGGCATCCCCGAGTCGGAACTGGTCCGCCACGCGCAGCGGGTGCCCATCCTGAATTACCTTGGAAACGCCGGCTCGGCGCGGTTATTCGAGGAACAGTTTCAGCGGGTGGTAGCCGGGCAGCCGGTGCGCTTCGAACTGGAGCTGGCGCCCACGCACGCCCAACCCCGCTGGGTCGAGATCAGCATGAACCGGGTGGAGGTCGATGCGCCGATGGTCATTGGCGTCATGCGTGACGTAACCGAGCGCCGCCAGTTGATCGAGACCATGACGCACTACGCGAGTCACGACGACTTGACGGGCCTGTGCAATCGTCGCGAGTTTCAGCGGCAGCTCAACATGTTGTTTGACGACTCCAGAGGCACGTCCGCGCACCATGTGTTGATGTATATCGATCTCGACCAGTTCAAGGTGGTCAATGACAACTGCGGACACCAGGTGGGCGACGAACTGATGTGTCAGGTGGCGGGTCAGATTCAGCGTCGGGTGCCCTCCGGCAATACGCTCGCCCGCCTGGGCGGCGACGAGTTCGGTGTCCTGATCAGCGATTGCGGCATTGACCGGGCGCTGTCGATCGCCGAGGGCGTGCGAGACTCGATTGCAGCGTTTGAATTCGTCTGGAAAAACCGGGCCTTCAAAGTGTCCGCGAGTATCGGTGTATGTGCCATCGATAACAGCAGCGACAGTCCCGAGGCGGTGATGAGCGCGGCGGATGCCGCCTGCTATGTCGCCAAAGACAAAGGCAGAAACCGCGTGCAGCTGTTTTTCGGTGGCGACGACTGCATGCGCAAGAAACAGGAAATAGAGTGGGTGCCGAGAATCGAGCAGGCACTGAAGGAAGACCGGCTGGAACTCCACTATCAGAAAATCATTTCGCTGAAGGAAAAACACAGTCAGCCCGTTGCCTACCTGGAGGTGCTGTTGCGACTGGTGGATGAATCCGGCGCCCTGGTGTCACCGGGTGCGTTTTTCCCAGCCGCCGAGCGTTACAACATGATGCCCGCCATCGATCGCTGGGTCGTTGAGCACTTGCTGCTAGACCCATCGCAAGGCTGGGCAAACGGGGCTGACAATGTGGCCACCCACCTGGGCGTCAACCTGTCAGGGGCAAGTATCAATGATGATGCCTTCATTGCGTTCCTTGAAGATGCTCTTCGCCGGACGACAATTCCGCATGCATGGATCTGTTTCGAGATTACCGAAACCGTGGCTATCTCCAACCTGGCGCGTGCCACCGAAGTCATGCATGCGATCAGGGCGATGGGTTGTCGTTTCGCGCTCGATGATTTCGGCAAGGGCATGTCTTCACTGAGCTACCTGCGTTCCCTGCCGGTCGATTATCTGAAAATAGACGGCGCCCTGGTGCAGTCGATTATGGACGACGACGTTGCCTGCACCATGGTTGAAGCGATCAACCGGATCGCCTATGCCATGGATATCGAAACAATTGCCGAGTTCGTGGAAAACGACCAGGTACTGAGACGTTTGCGCGCCATTGGCGTTGACTTTGCCCAGGGGTTCGGGATCCACGTTCCCGAGCCGCTTGACGGGCTGAATGCAGACAGTCGGGCGATAGCGGAAGTCCTGTCCTGCGTATGAAGTACGGGCTGAGTACGGCCGCTGCTGCCGCGCGGTCCCCATAGCCCTGTTTGCATAATTCTTGAGCGAGCCGGGCTCGTCCTGCCCGGTTTTGCGCTCAGCGCCGCGGTTGTCGGAGGCGGCTGATATTCGCGTTACAATGCGCGCATGACCCACACCTCTCTGCTAAGTGACCTCATCGACCTGGATTCCGCGCTCAAGCGCGACGGCTCGACCGATCTGGACAGCAGGAAACAGCGGGACCGCCGGATCGGACGCGTCCTGCAGCAGTACCGGAACAATTCCGTCAAGCAGGTTCGCGGCTGGCTGAGGCAGGTTGAAGTCCCGGGTTTGAAGCGCTTCGGGCAGGAGGGCGCCCAGCTCTACCACCTGCTGTGCCTGTTACTGATCATCGCCGGGCTGGTTACGGGCGCGGGCCTGGCGCGTGCCGTGCTCCTGTATACGGGCGACCGGCCGATCAATATCGTCCATGCGCTCGGTCTGCTGGTTGTGCCGCAGATTTTGCTGTTGATGCTGTGGCTGGTGTCGGTGTTTCCGCGCCGGATACCGTTGTTCAGCAGCCTGCAGTCGGCGCTCGCCCTGCTGAACCCGGGGCGACTGGCAGGACGCATCGCCGCGCTGAGCGGTGTCGAGGGCCGGCAGCGCCTGGCGATGCTGTGGGACCCGGCCAACACGACGATACTCGCGCCCGCGGCTCGCTGGCTGTTTTCCTTCTGGTCGCAACTGTTCTCGTTCAGTTTCAATATCGGGGTGCTCCTGGGCGCCTTCTACACGATCTTTTTCTCCGATCTCGCGTTTGCCTGGAGTACCACGCTGGAGCTGGACAGCGCGAGCTTTCATGAGTTTCTCAGTATCCTCTCGTGGCCGTGGCATACGCTGTTGCCGGATGCGGTCCCCAGTCGCAATCTCGTGGACATAAGCCGCTACTACCGGCTGGAGCAGGGCGTGCTCGGCCGGGGTGTCGCCCCGGCCGAGCTCGCCGCACAGCTCGGTGAATGGTGGCGTTTTCTGGTTGCCGCCATCATTTGTTACGGCCTGTTGCCGCGGCTGGCGACGTTGCTGGTTTCCTGGGCGCGCTTTCGTCGCCATCTGAGTCATGCGCTGCCGCGCCTGCCGGGCGCGCCGGAACTCCTGGCGAGAATGAATTCGCCGCTGGTGTCTACGGCTGCGCTGCAGCCCGAAACGGCTGTCGAGATTCCTTTCGCTTCACAGGAAGCCGTACCGGAGAGTACTCGCTATGGTTTGAAGTGCGCCGTCGTCGACTGGTCCGGCACCGGTATCGATGCCGACACCATGGCAGGGCGGCTACGCGCGATGGGCATAGAACAACAGAACCGGTTCGCCGCGGGAGGCGCGCGTTCTACACAGCAGGACAGCGACGCCGTGGCATCCCTGTGTGCGCTCAGGCCCGAAGGCATCGTGGTGGCGGCTAAATCCTGGGAACCGCCCTTGCTGGAGTTCCTCGATTTTCTCCGTGCCATTCGTGAGCGCTGCGATCGGCCGCAGCCCCTGATTGTCCTCCTGTGGGGTGGTGCCGATGGCGTGGCCGACGCTGACGTTGAAACCTGGCGCGTGACACTGCGTCAGCTCGAGAACCCTGACCTGCATCTCGAAGTGATGGACGCAGCGCGATGAGCACACCCGTGTTCGCCATTGTCGGTCACCCCAACAAGGGTAAAAGCAGCATCGTGTCGACGCTGGCGCAGGACGAAAGTGTGGCGATATCGCCCGTGCCGGGCACCACCGTCGGCAATCGCCGTTACCCGATGATTGTCGACGACGAAACACTCTATGTGCTGGTGGATACGCCCGGATTCCAGCGCGCCCGGGCGGCGCTGGAGTGGATGCAGAATCAGCCGGGCTCGTCCCGGGACCGCCCGGCCATCGTGCGGCGCTTCGTTGAGCTGCACCGCGACGATCCCCGTTTCGCTGCGGAGTGCAGCCTGCTTGAGCCTGTGCTGGACGGGGCCGGCATCCTCTACGTGGTCGATGGTTCGCGCCCGTTCGGTGAGGACTACGAGGCCGAGATGGAAATCCTCCGCTGGACGGGCCAGCCCAGCATGGCCTTGATCAACATGATCGGCAGCAGCGACCACAGCGAGGAATGGAGCAACGCGCTGGGACAGTACTTCCGTATCGTCCGGGTTTTCAACGCGCTGACGGCCGACTTCGACAAGCGTGTACAGTTGCTGCTGGCTTTCGGGCAGCTCAGGGAAGCGTGGCGGGAGCCGTTGCAGCGCGCGGTACAACTGCTGGAGGAGGAGCAGGGCCGGCGGCGCAAGCTCGCGGCGCGGCTGATCGCGGAGAGCCTCAGCCAGATGATCAGCCTCACCCGGCGGCGCAGACTGACCGGCGCCGCGGATCGCAGCACCGAGATACGGACAAGTCTGCAACAGGAGTACAAACAGGCGCTGATCGCCCTGGAGAGCCAATGCCGCAGCGACGTCGAGCAGGTCTACAGCCACAGGCACCTGGAACGCCATGAAGCGCTGGTGCAGCTGCTGGACGAGGACCTGTTCGCCACCCAGACCTGGAGCCTGTTCGGGCTGACGCGCGAGCAGCTGGTCGGCACCGGCGCTGTCGGCGGTGCCGCTGCCGGGGGCGTTGTCGACGTGGTCACCGGCGGTCATTCGCTGCTACTGGGTGCGGGTATCGGCGGCCTGATCGGGGCTGTTTCGGCGTGGTTTACCGCCGACCGTGTGGCGGATATCCGCGTGCTCGGCTTGCCGCTGGGCGGCAAGGAACTCTGTGTGGGCCCGATGCGCAATATAAACTTTCCCTACGTCGTCCTGGGGCGGGCGCTGCTCCACCACAAGATGGTCGAAGACCGCACCCACGCCTGCCGCGGGCCGATGGAGTTGGCGCAGGCACCGGGCGAATTTCAGGTCGCGGATGCCGGCAGCCGCAAGCGTCTCGAAAAGATATTCGTCAAGCTTCGTAAACAGGAAACGCTCAGGCCGGAGTTGCTGGACACGCTGGCCGATGAGATCGGGAAACTGATGTAGCGGTCTGTGCCAGTCGCTGCACGTTCACTGGTCCGCGGCGCCAAACACCTTCTTCAGCAATTGCGTACTGCGCGCTACCGGGTCTTCACGGATCAGTTTTTCCTCCGCTGCGAGCTTGGTGAACAGCCCGTCGAGCGTCCTTCGGGTCACGTACTGGTCCAGATCCAGGCTGTTTTGCCCGCCGAGCTGGGTGAGCATCCCCAAGCCGCCGGTCATTTTCTTATACGCCGAGGTCACGCCGGTCTGCGCGGTGGCGTCCTCGACGATGGGCAGGATGGCCGTGGCGAGTTGTTGCTCGTTTTGTTTGCGGAAGTATTGGGTGGCTGCATCATCGGGCCCATTCAGAATCCCTCTGGCATCCTGTAATGACATCTTGCGGATAGTTTCCACCAGTATGGCCGTCGTTGCCGGCACCGCCTGTTCCGCGGCCCGGTTCATGCTGGCGGTAAACTCGTCGACGATTGCGCCCTGACCGGCAGCCCGCAGGCCCTGTGCAACTGTCTGCAGACTCTCGGGGAGTGTTATCCGGACAGCCGCGTCGTCGGCAAAACCGCCTTGGCGGCCCAGCAGCGCCGTGGCCCTGTCAACGCCGGTAGTCAGGGCCTGCTTGAGACCGGTGACGATTTCACTCTGTGAAAGCGAGGTGACACCGGCACCCGCGGCGCCGGGTGTGGCCAGGGTTTCATCGAGTTTTTTCATCCAGTCGTCCCAGCCTGCATTTGCGCCCTGGGCGGTCAACAGCAGACCGGCCAGAATGCCGGCCTTGCAATTCGCTTTTATACTGTCCATATCGATTGCCTCTGTTGCGACCTGAGGGCGGGAGCGTGCCGGTCCTGAACGGCCGAGGTTCCTCGGCGTCGTGGAGCAGGTGCATATGTTCGCGCCCGTTATGCGCACCGGCGATAGTCGTGAAGTCATTGTGCCAGACAGCCAGATCTATGGCGGCGCTATTACCAACTATTCGGCCAGGGAAACCCGGCGCATCGACCTGGTGTTCGGCATCGGTTACAACGACGATATCGCTGGAACCAGACAGATCATTGAAGACATTATGCACCAGGTGGCCTGAACGCCGCGCTTGCGGCTGCACACAGGTACCCGGAAATCCCCGCACTGGCGGGGATTTTTTGTGCCCTTTCAATCGGCAGGCGTACCGGTCGTGCCGCTAAATTTTTCTTCTCGGGCGTCCAAAAGTGCCTTGCGCGCAGTATCATGGAAGGGAAACCCTGACCGGATCCGCTGTCTAATGGCGGATTGGAGGAGATATCTGGCGATGTATTGCCGCGGATCGACACTTTTCCTGTTGGCCTGTTTGTGCACGCGGGCGGTGCTTGCGGACGTCACGCCGCAACAAGTGCGCGCCGACTGGGCGGCGCTGCAGGCCGCGGAGCGCGATTTCGATCGGCGCGTCACAACCCTGACGCAGGTCGAGGCGGACGACTATCGCGCCTACATCCGGCGGCTGCAAGAACGCCTGGCGAAGAAATGCGCTCGGTTGACAGCCGCAGGCGTAGCCCTGCCGGCGGAGGTCTCCTGTCCGCAGGAAGGGATCCGGGTCGCACCGGCGGCCATCGATCAACAGCGCGAGCAAACGCCGGCCGAAGCCACGTCTGCACTGGATGCCAAACTGGGCGCCGGTCTGGGCGAGTTCGACCAGCGTCTGCTGGTCGAACAGGAACGTGTCAAGGCGAAGGCGTCGAAATCCGCAGGCGCAGGCGGCGGCGGTGGTGCCGGTGCCGGGTCGGGTACGACAGCGGCCGGTGCGGGTGGCGGTACTGCCCGGGAGACAGCCACCGGGCCTTCGTCGGGTGCTTCGGGCAGCGCATCTGATGGGTCTCGGGAACGGCCGGCGCCA
>JAJDOI010000018.1 GCA_022340245.1 Thiogranum sp. | reverse complement strand
GCCGCTCAGCGTTCCGCTGAATGGCACGACCGGCCGGGTGGCCTGGATCAAGCCGGCCGCGGGTTTGGCCGTGGCGGCTTCGGTGGCCCTGGTGGCGGTGTTGAGTGTGAATTCGCTGCGCAAGGACACTCCCGAACCGGCAGCGGCACCGGCATTGGCCAGCGCCGGACCGGCTGCGAGCCCCGAGGCCGTGGTGGCTCGTGTCAGCGATTCCCCCGGCGAGCAGTGGGATCGTCTCGATCCCCGCATCGACAAGCGTCTGTCGGGTTACCTGGTAAATCACAATGAATATGCGGCCAGCCGCGGTGTCCAGGGTGTGATGCCCTACGTCCGGATTGTCGGCTACGACACCAGCGAGTAATGGTACGCCCGGCATTCTCTCACCTGCTCGCGGTCACCCTGCTTCTCGCCCACAGCCCGCTGCGGGCCGATGGCGGCGATGATGGGCGCCAGTGGCTTGAGCGGATGTCGAAGGCGGCGCAGTCGCTGAACTACACGGGCACGTTCGTTTACCAGAACCAGGGCAAGCTGGAAGCCATGCACATCGTCCATGCCAGGGACAAGGACGGTGAGCGCGAGCGCCTGGTGTCGCTCACCGGTCCCAAGCGCGAAGTGCTGCGCGACAACCAGGTGGTGACGTGCATTCTGGGCGACCGCCAGTCGGTGCACGTCAACAAGAGCCGACCGCGCACCCCGTTTCCGTTCAGTTTACCCAAGGAGCTGATGCAGCTCGAAAAATACTACGCTTTCACGGTCGAGGGAGAAGACCGGGTGGCCGGCCGGGATTGCCGGGTGGTGGCGGTCAAGCCGCGCGACAACCTGCGCTACGGCCGTCGCCTGTGCGTCCACGACGACAACCACCTGCTGTTGCGCTCGGAGGTGACCAGTCCGGAGGGACGGGTGATCGAACAGGTTATGTTCACCTCGGTGGCTTTTCCCGACCACATCGATGAAAGCGCGTTGTTACCGGACCTGGGTGGCACCAACTACACCTGGCAGCGCGAGCCGGAACAACAGCCGGAGCCGGGTGATCAGTCCGCGGATTCGCATTGGAAGGTTTTCGAGGTGCCGGACGGCTTTATGCTCACCGACCACAGCTGGCACCAGTTGTCCGCCAACGAACCGGGTGTCGAGCACTGGGTCTACAGCGACGGTCTGGCAATTGTGTCCGTGTATATCGAGGCCTCCAGCGGGCACCGGGAGGACTATAATGGCGTCAGCCATCGCGGTGCGCTCAACGTGTATGGCACCATGGTTGATGACTATTACGTGACAGTGGTCGGCGAGGTTCCGCGACGCACAGTCGAAATGATCGGCTCATCGGTCCGGATCAAGTAGACGGGGCACGCTATGGACCTGTCGCTGACCAAGCAGATCAACCGCTATCCATGATCGAGGAAACCGCACAGGTGGTTCGCGTTGATGGCGCGGACGTATGGGTCGAGACCCGGCGCCGTTCCACCTGCTCGGGCTGCGCGGCGGAAAAAGGCTGCGGTACCGCGGCATTGTCGAAAGTGCTGGGCAATCGACGCACACTGGTGCGGGTGCTGGCGGATATGCCCTTGCGGGTGGGGGACCAGGTCGTGATCGGTATCGCCGAGCAGGCGCTGGTGCGCGGATCCCTGGCAGTCTATGCCGTGCCGTTGCTGCTGCTGCTGCTCGGTGCGGTAATTGGTGATATGGGTGCCGGCCGCGGTCTGTGGGACAATGGCGAGGCCGGCAGCCTGGTATTGGGGCTGGGTGGGCTGGCCGCCGGTCTGCTGTGGTTGAAACGCTTCACAAGACGCATTCAGAACGATGCACATTATCAGCCCGTGGTGCTGCGCCGCGGTGCGACCGTGGCGGTTGACGGGCTCGGGTTACAGTAAAATCAGGAGTACGTATGAGTTCAAGAGTGAATAGAAGCTGGATTGTTGCAGTTCTGTTGCTGGGTTTGGGCAGCCTCATGCAGGCGCAGGCGCGCGAACTGCCCGACTTTACGGGACTGGTGGAGGACGCCAGCGATGCGGTGGTGAACATAAGTACCACGCAGAAAATAAAGACCGGCCGCATGAATCTGCCCGAAGGTATCGAGATTCCGGACCTGCCCGAGGGTTCGCCGTTCGGTGACCTGTTCAAGCATTTCTTCGGCGAGCAGGGCCAGGGTGGCGGTGATATGCCGCAGGAGCGCGAGGCCAAGTCACTGGGTTCGGGTTTTATCATTTCCGAGGATGGCTATATCCTGACCAACTTTCATGTGGTCAAGGACGCAGAGGAAATCGTTGTCCGCCTGGAAGACCGGCGCGAACTCAAGGCCACTGTGATCGGTAGCGACGAGCGCAGCGATATCGCCTTGTTGAAAATCAAGGCCGACCATCTGCCGGTGGCCAAGATCGGCAAATCGAAAGACCTTAAAGTCGGCGAATGGGTGCTGGCGATCGGTTCGCCTTTCGGCTTTGACCGGTCCGCCACGGCCGGCATCGTCAGCGCCAAAGGTCGTGCCCTGCCGCGCGAAAACTACGTGCCGTTCATCCAGACCGACGTGGCCATCAATCCGGGTAATTCGGGCGGGCCGCTGTTCAATCTGGACGGCGAAGTGGTGGGTGTCAATTCGCAGATCTACAGCCGTACCGGCGGCTATATGGGTTTGTCTTTTTCCATACCGATCGAGGTCGCGATGGATGTCGCGGGCCAGCTCAAGGAGCACGGCAAGGTCAGCCGCGGCTGGCTGGGCGTACTCATCCAGGATGTGACGCTCGACCTGGCCCAGTCGTTCGGGATGAGCAAGCCGCAGGGGGCGCTGGTGGCCAAGGTGTTGCCCGACAGCCCGGCGGCGGCCGCCGACTTCCAGGTGGGTGACATCGTGGTGGCCTTCAACGGCAAGGACATTGCGCGTTCCTCCAGTCTGCCGCCGGTGGTGGGCAGCACGCCGGTAGGCAAGAAGGTGCCGGTCAAGGTGATTCGCGGCGGACGCTCCCAGACGTTGTGGGTGACGCTTGGCGAACTGCCCGACCAGGACGAAACCGTCGCCACGGCCGAACCGGCCCAGACCACCAGCGACAATCGCCTGAATATCAATGTTACCGATCTTACCGCCCAGCAGCGCAAGGAAGCGGACGTTGAAGGCGGCATACTCGTCGAATCTGTCGGCGAGGGCGCCGCGGCCGACGCCGGGGTGCGCACCGGTGACGTCATTCTGCGGATCGATAACAAGGCAGTCAGCAGTGTGGACGACTTCAAGCAGCTGCTCGACAAGCTGCCGCAGGGAAAATCGGTGGCCATACTGGTACAGCGTCGTGGCGGGCCTATCTTCCTGGCGCTCAAGGTGCCGGAGGCGGGTTGACCCCCGAGGTCGTATGCCTGACCCTCTACTATCGGGAAGGGTGCCATTTGTGTCAAAACATGCTGCAGGCCCTTCGGGGCCTGCAGTCGCGTCTGGGTTTCGAGCTGACGCTGGTGGACATCGACCGTGTTTCAGGCCTGCGGCAACGCTATGACGAGTGGGTGCCGGTGTTGTGCCATGGGGACCGGGAACTGTGCCACTACCACCTCGACGAGCAGGCAGTGCGCGACGCCTGCTGTTAGCATCGCCGGGGTGCGACCATCAATACCAGTGAATGGGTGACGACAGGGAGACGATGATGAAACACTTGCTGGCTTTTATACTGATGTGCGGGTTCAGTGTCACCGGCCTCGCGGCGCTGAAGAGCAAAGAGATCGTCTATCGCGTGGATGGTAACGAGTTTACCGGCTATCTCGTCTACGATGACGCGATTCAGGGTAAACGTCCGGGCGTGCTGGTGGTGCACGAATGGTGGGGTCTCAATGACTATGCCCGCAAGCGCGCCGACATGCTGGCGAAGCTGGGTTACACCGCCTTTGCGCTGGACATGTACGGCACTGGCAAGGTCGCCGATCACCCGGACGACGCCAAGGGATTCATGCAGGCGGTCACCAGCAATATGCCGGAAGCGGAAAAGCGTTTCGACAAGGCCAAGTCGATACTCCAGCAGCAGCCCACGGTGGACGCCGCGCACATCGCCGCCATCGGCTACTGTTTCGGTGGCGGCATTGTGCTGCACATGGCGCGCGTCGGCGACGATCTGGATGGGGTGGTAAGTTTTCATGGCAGTCTCGGCACCCAGGAGCCGGCGAAGAAAGGCGAGGTCAAGGCGCGCGTGCTGGTATTTACCGGGGCGGCCGATCCGTTTGCACCGCCCGAGCTCGTCAGTGCCTTCGAGCAGGAAATGCAGCAGGCCGGGGTCGACTACCAGCTGATCAGTTATCCGGGCGTCAAGCACAGCTTCACCAACCCGGACGCCGACAGTTTCGGGCAACGCTTCGGTATGCCGCTGGCCTACGACAAGCATGCCGATGAGGATTCCTGGCAGCGTACCCAGGCATTTTTCAAGCAGATATTCAAGGACTGACGACGATGGCTGCAGACCTGTTCGCGCCGATCCGGCTTGGCGCCTGCGAACTTTCCAATCGTATCGTCATGGCCCCGCTGACGCGCAATCGCGCCGGCGAAGGCGGCGTGCCGCAAGCGCTCAACGCCCGCTACTATGCCCAGCGGGCATCTGCCGGGCTGATTATTACCGAGGCGTCGCCGATTTCACCCCAGGGGGTGGGCTACCCGAATACCCCCGGCATCTACAGCCAGGCGCAGGTCGCGGGCTGGCGGCAGGTTTGCGATGCCGTGCACGAGCGGGGCGGACACATTTTCTTGCAGTTATGGCACGTGGGGCGGATTTCACACCCGTCGCTGCAGCCAGGCGGGGCATTGCCCGTGGCGCCCTCGGCGGTGCGGCCCGATGGCGACGCCTTCACCAATTACGGTTTGCAGCCGTTTGTCACGCCGCGCGCCCTCGATGCGTCGGAGATCCCTGATATTGTTGCCGATTACCGCAAGGCCGCGATCAACGCCATGGAAGCCGGCTGCGACGGTGTGGAGATCCACGCGGCTAACGGTTACCTGATCGACCAGTTCCTGCGTGACGGCAGCAACCGTCGTGAGGACGAATACGGTGGCTCGATCGAGAATCGCTGCCGTTTCCTGCTCGCGGTCACGCGCGCGGTCACCGACGCCGTCGGCGCCGAGCGTACCGGAATCCGGCTGTCCCCGGTCAACCCCTTCAACAGTATGTCCGATTCGGATCCGCAGGCGCTTTTCAACGCCGTTGTCGAAGCGATCAACCCGTTCGGACTGGCCTACCTGCACGTCGTGGAAGGGGGCATCCACAGCGACAGCCCGCTTCCGCCTTTCGACCTGCAGGCAATGCGTCGCCTGTTCAAGGGTCCGTACATGGCCAACGGCGGCTATACCCGCGAGCGTGCCATGCGGGCGCTCGGCAGCGGCGCGGCGGACCTGGTGTCCTTTGGCGAACTGTTCATTGCCAACCCCGATCTGCCGGAACGGCTCAAGGCAAACACGCCGCTCAACGAGCCGGACCCCGCCACATTCTACGGCGGCGGTGAGAAGGGCTATACGGATTACCCCGCGATGGCCGGTTGAAGGGGCAGCGGCGCCGGCTTTCGGCGCGGGCCTTTTAGGGTGTATAATCCGGCGTCAATTTTCTGAATCGTCAGGATTTTTCAGGGTGGCGGCTGTTTGGCCGCCATCCTGTTTTTGAAATCAGGTTGTTAACCAATTTGTCCGACCTCAGCCACATTCGCAACTTTTCCATTATTGCGCACATCGACCACGGCAAATCCACCCTGGCGGACCGTTTCATCCAGCTTTGCGGCGGGCTCGCCGAGCGCGACATGGCCGAGCAGGTGCTGGATTCCATGGACATCGAGCGCGAACGCGGTATCACCATCAAGGCACAGAGTGTCTCGCTCGAGTACCCGTCCGAGGACGGCCGGACCTATACGCTCAACTTTATCGATACACCCGGTCACGTCGATTTTTCTTATGAGGTTTCGCGCTCGCTGTCGGCCTGCGAAGGCGCGCTGCTGGTGGTGGATGCCGCCCAGGGCGTGGAGGCGCAGAGTGTGGCCAACTGCTACACGGCCATCGAGTGCGGCCTGGAGGTGGTGCCGGTGTTGAACAAGATCGACCTGCCCTCGGCCGAGCCCGCGCGCGTCAAACACGAAATCGAGGAGATTATCGGCATCCCGGCCGACGACGCCGTGGAGGTCAGCGCCAAGACCGGTGTCGGCATCAAGGAACTGCTGGAGCGGCTGATCCAGCGTATCCCGCCGCCCGAGGGTGAGGCCGACGCGCCGCTGCAGGCGCTGATCATCGACTCGTGGTTCGATAACTACGTCGGCGTCATATCGCTGGTGCGTGTCATGCAGGGCACGCTCAGGCAGCGCCAGAAGATCCGCGTGATGTCCACTGGTCGGGATTTCCTGGCCGAGAAGGTCGGTATCTTCACCCCGCGCCGCGTTACCAGGCCGCAACTCACCGCGGGTGACGTCGGTTTCGTGATTGCCGGCATCAAGGAAATCGACGGTGCACCGGTGGGCGACACCATCACCCTCGCAGACCGGCCTGCGAGCGCCATGTTGCCGGGGTTTCAGAAGGTGCAGCCGCGGGTGTTCGCCGGACTCTACCCGGTGGTTTCGGACGATTACGAAGACCTGCGCGAAGCATTGCAGAAGCTGCGTCTCAACGATGCCTCGCTGCATTTCGAGCCCGAAACCTCGCAGGCGCTGGGCTTCGGGTTCCGCTGCGGTTTCCTCGGCATGCTGCACATGGAAATCGTCCAGGAGCGGCTGGAGCGGGAGTACGATCTGGATCTGATCACCACCGCGCCGACGGTGGTGTATGAAATTATCGATACCAGGGGCGAGATTCTCCAGATCGACAATCCCGCCAGTCTGCCGCCGGCCAACAAGATCCAGGAAGTCCGCGAGCCGATCATTCTCGCCAACATTCTCGTGCCCCAGGATTACCTGGGTGCGGTGATCGGGCTGTGTGTGGAGAAACGCGGCGTACAGCGCAACATGCAGTACCTCGGCAGCCAGGTGTCGCTGAACTATGAACTGCCCCTGAGCGAGGTGGTGCTGGATTTCTTCGATCGCCTGAAATCGGTCAGCCGCGGCTTTGCTTCCTTCGATTACTCCTTTGAGCGCTTCCAGGCCGCACCGCTGGTAAAACTCGATGTCCTGATCAACGGTGAGCGCGTCGATGCGCTGTCGATCATCGTCCACCGCGAATTTGCCCAGAGCCGCGGCCGCGAACTGGCCGAACGCATGCGCGATATCATTCCGCGGCAGATGTTCGATGTTGCAATACAGGCGGCCATCGGCACCAATGTCATCGCCCGCACCACGGTGAAGGCGCTGCGCAAAAACGTAACCGCCAAGTGCTACGGCGGCGATATCACCCGCAAGCGCAAGTTGCTGGAGAAGCAGAAAGCAGGTAAAAAACGCATGAAACAGTTCGGTAAGGTGGAAATTCCCCAGGAGGCCTTCCTTGCCGTGCTCCAGGTAGGGAAAAAATAACCATGAACTTTGACTTTCCGACGATTCTGGTCGCAGCGACCTTCATCACCGGCCTGATCTGGGCCATGGACGCCGTGTTGTGGGCGCCGAAACGCAAGCAGGCGGCCGCGGCGCTGGGTTCCGGTGGCGGTGCCGATGGCGAAACGCTGGCGGCAACCATGAAAGAACCGACAATTGTCGAGTATGCCAAGTCGTTTTTCCCGGTCATCCTCGCGGTGCTGTTGCTGCGTTCATTCCTGGTCGAGCCGTTCCGCATTCCCTCGGGCTCGATGATGCCGACCCTGCTGGTGGGTGATTTCATCCTGGTCAACAAGTATGACTACGGCATTCGCCTGCCGGTACTGAACCGCAAGGTATTTCCCATCGGCAAGCCGCAGCGCGGCGATGTGGTGGTGTTTCGTTTTCCCAAGGATCCCAGTGTCGACTACATCAAACGCGTGGTCGGCGTTCCCGGGGATCACGTGGTCTACAAGAACAAGACGGTGTTCATCAACGGCGAGAAAATGGCGCAGGAGCCCGAGGGCAGCTATATCGGCACGGGTTCCGGTTTGTCCAGTTCGGGCGCCGACCTTCGCATAGAGCACCTGGGCGACGTCAACCATAGTATCCTGGTACAGCCGCATATTCGCGGGGTGGACGCCGACGTGATTGTGCCGGAAGGGCATTACTTCGTCATGGGCGACAACCGCGACAACAGTAACGACAGTCGTTACTGGGGCTTCGTGCCGGACGAGAATCTGGTGGGCAAGGCATTCATGATATGGATGAACTGGGATACGGCAGCCGGCGGCGTAGGCTGGGAGCGTATCGGCGATTCAATCGACTAACCTGTGGAGAACGGCATGAGCACTCGGTATCACCAGAGAGGTATGACTGCAATCGGCTGGCTGCTGGTCCTGGGCCTGATCGCATTTTTCACCCTGATCACCCTGCGCCTGGTTCCGATGTACCTGGAATATTCCAAGGTCACCTCGGTGCTGGAGTCGCTGCAAAGCCAGCCCGGGATCGGAAACGAGTCCAGGGCCGGCATCATCAGCCTGGTCACCCGGCGTTTTGATGTAAACGACGTCAGGGGAGTTGATCCGAAGCTCGTCAAGATCAGCAAGGACCGGGGCGCCATGACTATCGGCATCGCCTATGAGCGTCGCGAACACCTGGTCGGCAATATTGACGTGGTGGCCAGTTTCGACAAGAAGGTCGAGGTGCCTATCCGTTGAGCCGAACAACGGATGGCCTGGCCAATGCCATCGGCTATGCGTTCGACGATCCCGGCCTGCTGGACGCTGCGGTGACCCACCGCAGCGCCGGCAGCCATAACAATGAGCGCCTGGAGTTTCTCGGCGATGCCGTGCTCGGACACGTGGTCGCGGAGTGGCTGTATTCTGCCTTTCCCGATGCCCCCGAGGGTCAGCTGAGCCGGTTGCGTGCCATCCTGGTCAAGCGCGAGACGCTGGCCGACATCGCGCGCAAGCTGGATGTCGGCGAGTACCTGCGCCTGGGTTCCGGTGAGCTGAAAAGCGGCGGCTTCCGCCGCGATTCGATTCTCGCCGACGCCCTCGAGGCAGTGCTCGGCGGTATCCTGCTCGACGGCGGTTTCGACGCCTGCCGCGACTGCATCCACCGGCTGTTCGCCGGGCGCCTCGACGGTCTGTCGGCGGCCGATGAACTCAAGGATCCGAAAACCCGTCTGCAGGAATACCTGCAGTCGCGCAAACTTGCGTTGCCCGTCTATGCGATGCACACAGTCAGCGGCAAGGCGCACCGTCAGCAGTTCGTGGTGGAATGCCGGATTGATGCCTTGAGCACCGCGACCACCGGTAACGGCAGCAGCCGCCGCAAGGCCGAGCAGGCCGCGGCCGACAATATGCTGGAGCAGCTCGGTGTCAGCCGATAACTTTCAATGCGGTTTCGTCGCGTTGGTGGGGCGGCCGAATGTCGGCAAATCCACCATACTGAATCGCCTCGTGGGTCAGAAGATCAGTATCACTTCGCGACGTCCGCAGACCACCCGGCACCGTATCCTCGGCATCAAGACCGACGCCAATCACCAGATTATTTATGTCGACACGCCGGGCCTGCACGCCAGGCAGCCGCGCGCCATGAACCGCTACCTCAATCGCGCCGCGTACGACAGCCTGGCCGACGTCGATGTGGTGGTATTCGTGACCGAAGGCACGCGCTGGCAGGACGACGATGACTGGGTGTTGCGCAAGCTCGAGGATGTGCGCTGTCCCGTAATCGCCGCCGTGAACAAGGTCGATCGTATCGCCGACAAGGCGACCCTGTTGCCGTTCCTGGAGGAGCTTTCCGGTAAACGCGAGTTTGCCGAGATCATTCCGGTGAGCGCGAGAACCGGCGCCCAGCTGCCGGAGCTGGAGGCCGCGGTGCTCAGACGGCTTCCGCAGTCGCCGCCGTTCTATGATGCTGACCAGGTCACCGACCGCAGCCAGCGCTTTCTGGCCGCGGAACTGGTCCGGGAAAAGCTGTTCCGCAAGCTGGGCGAGGAGATCCCCTACGGGCTGACTGTGGAGATCGAGAGTTTCAAGGACGAGAAAGGTGTGCTGCGTATTCACGCGCTGATCTGGGTGGAAAAGGCTGGTCACAAGCCCATCGTCATCGGTGCCGGCGGGCAACTTCTCAAGGAGGTCGGGCGCGAGGCGCGCGAGGATATGCAAAAGGCATTCGACCAGAAGGTGTTTCTGCAACTGTGGGTGAAAGTCAAGGAAGGCTGGGCCGACGATGAACGCGCGCTGCACAGTCTGGGTTACGACGAAAGCCGCTAGTCTGCGCCGCCTGTGAAGACATGATCGCCAACACGGAACGTGTTCAGCTGGCTGCCGGGTACCTGCTTCACCAGCGGCCGTACCGGGAAACCAGTGCGCTGCTGGAGGTCTTCACGGAGGATTTCGGCCGCGTCGGGCTGATCGCCCGCGGCGTGCGCTCGGCGAAATCGCGGCAGCGCGGCGAACTGCAGCCGTTTCGCCCGCTGCGCCTGTCCTGGCAGGCGCGGGGCGAATTGGGTACCCTGACGTGGGTCGAGGCCGACGGCAATGCGGGCCGCCTGCAGGGTATTGCGCTGTACAGCGGGTTTTATCTCAACGAACTGCTGATGCGGCTGCTGACCCGCCACGACCCGCACCCCGGGTTGTTCGCCGGCTACCGCGACAGCCTGCAGCAGCTGGCGTCGGCCGAGGATATCGAGCCGGTCCTGCGACTGTTCGAAATGCGTCTGTTACAGGAAGCCGGCTACGCGTTGCAACTCGATTGCGAGGCGGGCAGCGGCGAGGCGTTGCTGGCGGACCGCTGGTACGATTACCAGCTCGAGTCGGGACCAGTGATGGTGGCGGCCGAAGACGAGCCGGGCTTCCACTTCAGGGGAGCAAGCCTGCTGGCCATGGCGCGCCAGGATTTCAGCAGCCCGGATGTGCTGCACGATGCCAAGCGCCTGCTGCGTTCGGCGCTGAAACTGTACCTTGGCGACAAGCCGCTGAAGTCGCGTGAACTGTTCAAACCGGTGAGGAAATAGAAACATGGATAGCACCCGGGCGATTCTGCTGGGCGTGAATATCGACCACGTGGCCACGCTCCGCCAGGCGCGTGGCACGCGCTACCCGGACCCGATACAGGCGGCCATCGACGCTGAACAGGCCGGTGCCGACAGCATCACATTGCACCTGCGGGAAGACCGCCGTCACATCCAGCGGCGCGACGTCGATATGCTGAAAGACATCCTGCAGACGCGTATGAACCTGGAAATGGCGGTCACCGAAGAAATGCTCGACGTCGCCGGCCGGGTCCGCCCCGCCGACTGCTGCCTGGTGCCGGAGCGGCGCGAGGAGCTGACCACCGAAGGTGGCCTGGATGTTGCCGGACAGGCATCACGCATGCGCGATGCCTGCCGGCGCCTGGCGGAGGCGGGCGTACGCGTGTCGCTGTTTATCGATGCCGATCCACATCAGGTGGAAGCGGCAAAAGAGGTGGGCGCGCCATGTATCGAGATTCATACAGGTCATTTCGCCGATGCGCAAACGGCCGCGGCGCAAACCGCCGAGCTGGAAAAAATCCGTCATGCGGTAACCCTGGGCGATAACATCGGCCTGCACGTCAATGCCGGACACGGACTGCACTATCACAATGTGCAAACCATCGCCGCGCTCGCGCCGCTGCGTGAATTGAATATCGGCCACGCGATCGTGGCGCGTGCCATCTTTTGCGGCCTGGGCGAGGCCGTACGCGAGATGAAACGCCTGATCCTGGCGGCCCGTCAGGGGTAGTCGGCGCGATATAGGGTGGGGCTGTTCCCCGCCTCTTTGGCGCGGTACATGGCCTGGTCGGCAAGCCGCAGCAGGGTTTCGGTGTCATGGCCGTGGTCCGGGTAGATGGCGATGCCGATACTCGCGGAAACCGCCAACTGCCTGCCGAGTATCTGGAACGGCGCCTCGAGCGACTCGACGATTTTGCGCGTGGCGGCGATGGCGTCCTGTTTGCCGTTGATCTGCTCCAGGCAGATGATGAACTCGTCGCCGCCGATACGCGAGACAGTGTCCGACTGGCGCACGGTGTCGCTCAGGCGCCGGGCCACTGCCTGCAGCAGGCAGTCACCGGTTTCGTGACCATAGAGATCGTTGATGGGTTTGAACTGGTCAAGATCCATATACACCACACCCAGCTTGCGGCCATAACGGTCGGCCCGGGCGATACCGGCACGCAGGCGCTCGTAGAGCAGCGTGCGGTTGGGCAGATCGGTTAAGTGGTCGTGTTCGGCCTGGTAGGTCAGCTGTTCGGCCTGTTGCACGCGGTCGGTCGTGTCACGGATCACCAGCGTGTAGAGTTGTTGCCCCGGCAGCAACGCGTGGGACAGTGAAATGTCGGTCGGGAAGCGTGCGCCGTTCCGGCGCCTGCAGATGATGTCGTCGGTGCGGAAGCCGATGCGGCTTTCGCGCGCAATGCGGGTCAGCGCGGCGAGGCGGTGTTTCTTGTGCACACGGTAGTGGTTGCAGACCAGGTGCGTCACCGGCAGTCCGAGGATATCCTCGCGCTTGTAGCCAAACAGTTTCTCCGCGCCCTGATTGACGGCCACCACGTTGCACTGCTCGTCAACGCACACGACGCCTTCGTGGGTGATATTCAGCAGATGCAGAAAACCATCCAGCTGCCGCAAAAGCGCGTCTGCGTCAGCATCATCCGGCATCCTGGCGGGCGGGTCATCCTGATGAATTGGCGGCGGGAAGCCTCTGGTTGCCATAAGCTCAGTGTACGCATCCCTGGTTGGCCAGGTTAAGCTGTTAATTATGTTGTACAATACCAGCTTAGCAGAGCGTGGGTCGGCGGCCAGTGACACGCCGGCAAGTTTTCGGTCCGAGACGCGCGCAGACGGGTAATGAATTACCGGTATAGTTCCTGACAGTCCACTGTTAGATAACGACGTCCACGCGGGTTATGCATTCCGGCGAGTCGGGCCCAGGCGGCGTTGAACCCGGTGCCCGGCGTCGCGGGGTGTGAGCGAGGTTCTTGATCGTATGGAGTTTTCCACGTTAGAAGCGTGTGTCGGCAACACCCCCCTGGTACAGCTGCAACGCTTGCCGGGGGACACCAGGAACGCCGTTCTGGTCAAGCTGGAAGGCAATAACCCCGCGGGCTCGGTTAAGGACCGCCCGGCCCTGAGCATGATCAGGCGTGCCGAGGAGCGGGGCGAAATCCGGCCGGGCGACACCCTCATCGAGGCCACCAGCGGCAACACCGGCATCGCGCTGGCCATGGCGGCGGCCATGAAAGGCTACCGGATGGTGCTCATCATGCCGGAAAACATGAGCGTCGAGCGTCGCCAGGTGATGAAAGCCTTTGGTGCCGATATCATCCTGGTAACCCGTGAACAAAGCATGGAAGGCGCGCGCGACCTGGCCAAGCAGATGGAAGCCGAGGGCAGGGGACGGGTTCTGGACCAGTTCTCGAACCCGGATAATCCGCGCGCCCACTATGAAGGGACCGGCCCCGAGATCTGGCGCGACACCCAGGGCGGCATCACCCACTTTGTCAGCGCCATGGGGACCACGGGCACCATCATGGGCACCTCGCATTATCTGAAAGAGCAGAATCCCGCAGTTCAGATTGTCGGTGTGCAACCGATGGAGGGCGCTTCGATACCGGGCATTCGCCGCTGGCCGAAGGAATATCTGCCGAGCATTTTCGAAGCCAGTCGCGTCGATCGCACGCTGGACATCAGCCAGGAGGATGCTGAACAGACCACCCTGCGGCTTGCCTCGCGAGAGGGCATTTTCTGCGGCATTTCCTCGGGCGGTGCCGTGGCGGCCGCGCTGCAGCTCAGCCGGCAGGTCGACAGTGCGGTGATTGTCGCCATTATCTGCGACCGCGGCGACCGCTACCTGTCGACCGGGGTTTTCCCTGCCTGAGTTTGTCCAGCACCTGTTTTCAATATTGTCATGAGCTCCTGCCGCGCGTCCGGCGCAAGGCCGGGCGACAACACTGGACCGGCCGGCGCGCCCGGGTAAGCGTCGGCATCGGGTTAATGCTGGTGTGTGCCAGTGCTGTTGCCGTCGAGCAGATTCAGTTGTCCCTGGGCACGCTCGGCTCCGGGACCTGGGTGTTGCAGGGCGGCAGTCTGACCATTGACTGGTCGCAACCGGGGCAGCCGGCGCTGATGGTGCAGGTGGCCTCGCTCGATGTCGGCGCCAGGCACATCGAGAACATCAGCTTTACGTGTCATGCCTTCGATCTCGGCGTGCAGGCCGTGGACTGCCCGCACGGGCAGCTGAGCCTGCGCAGCGACTGGCTGAACGCCAACGCGGTGCCGGCGGCGCTGCGTTACGACTTCGTCAGCCGCGAGCTGACGGTGACGGCCGGCGGGCTGGCGCTCGCGGGGGGCAAAGTGCGCCTGCAGTTTCATCAGGCAGGCGGCGGCTGGCAGTTGGATGCCGACCTGGTGGACGTTACGCTGGCCGGCGCGGCGGGCCTGCTTCAAAAAGCCGGGGTGGACACCGGGGGGCTCGAATACCAGGGCCGCATCGGCGGGCGCTTCACTGTGCAGGGCAACGCCGGCGGGTTGACCAGGGCGAGCTGGCAGCTGAACACGCGCGAGGCGGGTTACAGCAACGCCGAAGGCACGCAGGCCGCGGAGGCACTGGTGCTGGCAAGCCGCGGTGCCGCCAGTCCACAGGGTGAGCACTGGCGGGTACAGGCCTCGCTCGCGGCCACCCAGGGTATGGTCTACGCTGAGCCCGTCTACCTGGAGTTTTCAGACAAACAGCACCTCGATCTGTCGGTTGATCTGCGCTGGATGCCGACGCGCGGCGAGTTGTCTGTGGCGTCGCTGGTGTTCGACCAGCCCGGTGTGGTCAAGGGCAGCCTGGCCGCGGGGCTGGTGCCCGCCGGCGACAAACCGCTGCGCAAACTGGATCTGAACATCGACGCGGCCTGGTTGCCGGGGCTTTACAGTACCTGGCTGCAACCCTGGCTTGCCGGCACTGCGCTGGGCAAGCTCGATACCGAGGGTCGCCTGCATGGCCGGCTGGCAGTCCGCGACGGTCGTGTCGAATCGCTGGACATGCAACTCGAAGACCTGTCTGCGCGCGATCATGACGGGCAGTTCGGTATCGGACAACTGGACGGCGACGTCCAGTGGGCCAGGGACACCGCAGGGCTGTCCACCCTGGCCTGGAAAAGTGCCAGCGTCTATCGCCTGCAGTTCGGTGCGGCGAAAGTGGCGCTGGAAACCAGTGCCGACCGCCTCAAGCTGCAATCCCCCCTGATGGTGCCGCTGTTTGACGGCGAACTGCATGTCGATGCATTCGAGCTGGATGTTAAGGCCGGTCAACCGCGCTGGCTGCTCGACGCCATGCTGACGCCGGTTTCGATGCGGGCGGTCAGCACCGCACTGGGTTGGCCGCCGCTGTCCGGGACGTTGTCGGGGATGATTCCGAGAGTCCGCTATGCACAGGGGGACCTGACGCTGGGCGGCGTACTCCTGGTGCAGGCTTTCGACGGCGATATCACGGTCCGCAATCTCGATATCCGCCAGCCGCTGGGCCTGGTGCCGCGCCTGCGGGGCGACGTGCGGATTGACAATCTGGATCTGAAAACACTCACCGAGGCATTCTCTTTCGGGCGCATCGAAGGGCGGCTCGACGGGCAGGTCAAGGACCTCTATATGGAAGCCTGGAAACCGGTCGCCTTCGATGCGGCTTTCAGTACGCCACCGGACGATGACAGTCGCCACCGAATCAGCCAGCGTGCGGTGGACAATATCTCCAATCTCGGCGGCGCAGGCATGGCCGGCGCGGTGTCGCGCAGCTTTCTGCGTTTCCTGGAGGACTTTCCCTACCAGCGACTGGGCATCCGTTGCCGCCTTGCAAACGGTGTGTGTCACATGGGTGGCGTGGCGCCGGCGCAGAGTGGCTATTACCTCGTCCAGGGGCGCTGGCTGCCGCCACGCCTGGATGTCATCGGGTACGCCTCCGAAGTCGACTGGTCGTCGCTGCTCGACCGCCTGAAAGGCATTACCGCCGGCGCAGCGCCGGTGGTTCGATAACCTTTTCCGTGGCACGGCGTTAGTGCCTATAATAGGGCGCTGCTGACAAGGGAAGGCGAATCAATGATTTCAATACGTATAAGCTCGCTGCTGGGCATGCTGATGTTCCTCGCGGCCTGTGTGACTATCAACGTGTATTTCCCCGCGGCGGCCGCGGAGCAGGCGGCCGACCGTATCATCCGCGGCGTTTACGGCGAAGAAGCCGGAAAACCCGAGACGGTACCGGCGCAGAAACCGGGCCCGGATTCCCTGCTGGAGCTGCCCGCGGCGAGACCGCCGGTATTGCTCGGACTGCTCGAATGGCTGGTGTCACCTGCGCAGGCGGCGGCCGATATCACTATCCAGACGCCTGCGATCCAGACCATCCGTGCGTCAATGGAAGCGCGCTTCCCCGAGCTGCAACCGTATTACGCCAGCGGTAGCGTGGGCATGACCAACAACGGCCTGGTGGAGGTGCGCGACCTGAACGCCGTTGCGCTGCGCGAACGCAAGAGCGTGAAAACCCTGGTTGCCGACGAAAACCGGGACCGCAACGCGCTGTATGTGGAAATTGCACGCGCCAACGGGCATCCGGAATGGGAAGCCGACATCCGCAAAACCTTCGCCGCGCGCTGGATTGCCAACGCGCCGGCCGGCTGGTGGTACCAGAACGCGAGCGGTCAGTGGCAGCGCAAGTAGCCGTTTGCCGCCTATGCCGGTAATGTCGGGCCAGGCCTGGTTGCGCGGGTTGGCGCAGTTGGCATGAAGAATATTTTCGTTTTCGATATCGAGACCATCCCCGACGTCGACAGTGGCCGGCGCCTGTATGCGCTTGACGGCCTGGACGATGCGGACACCGGCAAGGCCATGCTGCACCTGCGCCAGCAGCAGACCGGCAGTGAATTCCTGCCCCTGCACCTGCAGCGTATTTGCGCCATCTCGGTGGTGCTGCGGCACGCCGACAAGGTGAAGGTCTGGTCGCTGGGTGATCCGCAGGCGCCGGAAGCGGAGCTGGTGCAGCGCTTTTTCGACGGCGTCGACAAGTTCACTCCGACCCTGGTGTCGTGGAACGGTGGCGGTTTCGACCTGCCGGTGCTGCACTATCGCGCACTGTTGCACGGCATACAGGCGCCGCGCTACTGGGATACCGGCAATGATGACCGCGACTTCAAGTGGAACAATTATCTCAGCCGCTACCATGAAAGGCACACCGACCTGATGGACGTGCTCGCCGGTTACCAGTTGCGCGCCAACGCCAAGCTGGATGAAATCGCGAGCATGCTCGGTTTTCCCGGCAAGATGGGTATGAGCGGCGCAAAAGTCTGGGACGCGTACCAGGCGGGCGAAATCGAGGCGATCCGCAACTATTGCGAAACGGACGTGTTGAACACCTACCTGGTCTATCTGCGCTTCGAACTCATCCGCGGGCATTTGACCCCGGAAACCCATGAGCAGGAACTCGGTCTGTTGCGCGATACGCTGGCACAGGATGAGCGCGGCCACATAGCGGAATTCCTGGGACACTGGCAGTAAGCCCGTAGTTTGGGCTGAGCCCGCGAAGCCCAACGTAGCCGCTTCACACCCGCTGCCTGGAGCGTTGTGCCGGGTCCGACCCGTCGTTTATATCCCCGTACAGACCTATGAGCAAACGTAGCAGAAAACCCAAACTTCCCAACTATCCCGTAAGAGCGGCTATCGAATCCCTGAGCCATGACGGGCGCGGTGTGACCCACGTTGAAGGCAAGACGACCTTTGTTGACGGTGCCCTGCCGGGAGAGGAAATCAGTTTCCTCTACACGCGCAAGTCGCGAAAATACGACGAAGGCAGGGTTTGTGAAATTTTTTCCGCGTCTCCCGAGCGCGTTGAACCGCGCTGTGCACATTTCGATATCTGCGGCGGCTGCAGCCTGCAGCACCAGGCGGCGGACAAGCAGATCGTCTCAAAGCAGCAGGCGCTGCTGGATAACCTCGAGCGTATCGGCAAGGTGCGGCCGGTGGAGGTTCTCGAGCCGCTGACAGGGCCGGTCTGGGGCTATCGCAACAAGGCGCGCCTGGGGGTTAAATACGTCAGGAAGAAAGGTCGGGTGCTGGTGGGCTTCCGTGAAAAGCGCGCACCCTACCTGGCAGATATCCGCCGCTGCGAGGTGTTGCATCCCTCGGTGGGTGAACGTATCGAATCGCTGGCGGAGCTGGTGCAGGGCCTGCAGGCCAGGGAACGCATCGCCCAGATCGAGGTTGCCGTTGGTGACGAGGTATCGGTGCTGGTGTTTCGCAATCTCGATGCGCTGTCGAGCGCTGACAGCCAGGCGTTGAAAGACTATGCGCAGGTTACCGGTCTGCATATCTACCTGCAGCCCGGCGGGCCGGACAGCATCGAGTTGTGGTGGCCGCAAAGCTCGCAACTCAGCTACCGCTTACCGGCTTTCTCACTGGAACTGCGCTTTCTGCCCACCGATTTCACCCAGGTGAATCCGGCCATCAACCAGCCCATGATCGAGCAGGCCCTGTCGCTGTTGCAGCTTGCGCCGGCGCAGCAGGTGCTGGATCTGTTCTGCGGCCTGGGTAACTTTACCCTGCCCATAGCCCGTCACGTGGCTAGCGTGACCGGAGTGGAGGGTGACGCGGCCCTGGTACAGCGCGCGCGCGACAACGCCGTTCACAACGGCATCGGCAATTGCGACTACCAGGTTGTCGACCTCGGTGAAGATCCGGGCGGACAACCCTGGATGCAGTGCAGCTACGACCGCGTCCTGCTCGACCCGCCGCGCAGCGGCGCCCAGGAAATCGTAAAACACCTGGGTAAGCTGGGTGCCGAGCGTATTGTCTACGTGTCGTGTCACCCCGGTTCGCTGGCGCGTGACGCCGCGGTGCTGGTCAACGAACTGGGCTATACGCTTCAGGCCGCCGGGGTGATGGACATGTTCCCGCACACCGCGCACGTGGAATCCATGGCGCTGTTCGTGCGTTAACGCCGAGCGTGTTTGCGCATTGCAGGTTGGGTTGATTAGCGTAGGTTGCGCTGAACAAAGTGAAGCCCAACAATAACGGTGCAGGCTACCCCTTGGTGTTGGGCTTCGCGGGCTCAGCCCAACCTGCGATCTCTCAGCCCAACCTACCATCTCTCCGGCTGACTCATCAGGCGGATTCCCCGGTCGCAAGGGCGGCGCGCGCCGCGGCCATCAGGGCATCGACCGATACAGCGCCGGTAAGGTGTTTGTCACCGATAAAAAAGGTCGGTGTGCCGGTCGCGCCGTTGTGTACTGCGGCGGCGAGGTTGCGCTGCAGCCGCTGTTCGTAGACCGGATCATTCCAGGCCTGCTCCAGCGTCTCGCGGGGTACCGCGCATTCCCCGGCGAGGTTTTCCAGAACCGCGCTGTCGCCGATGTTCCGGCCTTCCACCAGGAAGCTCTCGAACAGGCGCCGGTGCAGGTGGTAGAAGACATCGGCGCCGAGTGCCTTGCTGGCCTCGGCAAGCAGCAGGGCCTTGCGCGAGTTAGTGGTGAAGGTGTGGGGCGAGAGCTCTATACCTTCGGCGCGTGCCATCCCGGCGAGTTCCCCCATCAAGCCGTCGAGGCGCGCCTTCGAATAACCGAGTTCCTCGATCGGTTTGCCTTCGGCGGGACTGTCCGGGTGAATTTCCACCAGCGCCCAGTTCACCGCAAGCTCAAAGTGTTCGCGCAGCTTTTCCAGGCGCAGGTAGCCGATATAGCAAAACGGGCAGATATAGTCACTGAGAACTGCCAGACTAAGTTGGGGTTTGTCAGTCATGCTGATTTGACCTCGGGGCAGGGCCGGGGTTCGGCCGCGCTGACAGTTCGTTGCGTCAGTGGCCCGGCCTGGGCCACTGACGCTATCTGACTTTCACAGGATAGTGCATGTGATTTCATTCGCCCAGCCTGTAGAATGAGCGTGTAGGCAGATTATCCGCGGTCCGCTATTGTGTCGAGTTACAACTGGAAGACGGTGCTGGCCATTGTGCTTGAACACCGCAGAGAACTGATTGCGGCGAACCTGATCGCCTTTGTCGCCGTGCTTGCCAGTGTGCCGCTGCCGTTGATGATGCCGTTGCTGGTTGATGAGGTGTTGCTCAAGCAGCCCGCAGGGATGGTGCAGGCCATGGACCGGGTGTTTCCCGCGGCCTGGCACGGACCGGTCCTGTACATCACTGCCATACTTTTACTGACAATTTTCCTGCGCTTTACCGCCGTCATGCTGAGCGTGTGGCAGACCCGCCAGTTCAGCCTGATTTCCAAGGATGTGGTTTACCGCATCCGTCGCGACCTGTTGTTGCGCCTGCAACGTATTTCCATGAGTGAATACGAGGCGCTGGGCAGCGGCACGGTAACCTCGCATTTCGTTACCGATCTGAACGCGATCGACGATTTCATCGGCATGACCGTTGCGAAGTTCGTGATTGCCGTGCTGTCGCTGATCGGTGCTGCCGGTGTGTTGCTGTGGATGCACTGGCAGCTGGCACTGTTGATCCTGTTTCTGAATCCGCTGGTGGTGTATTTCACCGTTGTGCTCGGTAAACGGGTCAAACACCTGAAGAAGCGCGAAAACCACGCCTTCGAACTGTTCCAGGGCGCGCTGACCGAAACCCTGGACGCGATTCAGCAGATTCGCGCCGCCAATCGCGAACAGCACTACCTGCGCCGGGTCGTGGACACGGCCCGGCGTATCAAGCACGATTCGGCCGCGTTTTCCTGGAAGAGCGACGCCGCCAACCGCCTGTCGTTTTTTATCTTCCTGATGGGGTTCGATCTGTTTCGCGCTGTCAGCATGCTGATGGTGGTGTTCTCCAGCCTCACCATCGGCGAAATGATGGCGGTGTTCGCCTACCTGTGGTTCATGATGGGCCCGGTGCAGGAAGCGTTGAACATCCAGTACGCACTCTACGGTGCGCGTGCCGCCCTGGAGCGCATCAACGGCCTGCTGGCGCTGCACCAGGAACCGCAGTATCCGCGCGAGGAGAACCCGTTCGAAGGCCGGCGCTCGGTCTCGGTGCAGCTCGACGACGTACACTTCCGCTACGGGCGCGGCGATCCGGTGCTGAATGGCGTCAGCCTGACCATTGACGCCGGCGAACGCGTGGCGCTGGTCGGCGCCAGCGGCGGCGGCAAGTCCACGCTGGTGCAGGTGCTGCTGGGGCTATACCAGCCGACCCAGGGGACGATCCGTTTTGACGGGGTGCCGGTGCAGCGCATCGGGCTCGAGGTGGTGCGCGATCATGTCGCCACGGTTTTGCAGCACCCGGTGCTGTTCAATGACAGCGTGCGCAACAACCTGACACTCGGGCGCGCGCATGCCGAGGAAGATTTGTGGCGCGTGCTGCAGCTGGCGCAACTGGCCGATGTGGTGCGGGAGATGCCGCAGCAACTCGATTCCCGGTTGGGCCGCCAGGGGGTGCGGCTCTCCGGCGGCGAGCGCCAGCGCCTGTCGATTGCGCGCCTGCTGCTGGGCGATCCGCAGGTGGTGATTTTCGACGAGGCGACCTCGGCCCTGGACACCGAAACAGAGGCCCGGTTACACGCGGCGCTGCGCGAGTTTCTTGCCGGGCGCACGGTGTTGATTATCGCTCACCGCCTGAGCGCGGTGAAACAGGCCGACCGCGTGTATGTTTTCGAGGACGGGCGGATCGCCGAGCAGGGTACGCATCTCGAACTGATCAAGTCCGACGGCCTGTACAGCCGGCTATACGGCTAGTGTAGCCGGTGGCCGGTTACACCTTGAACTCGTTGACCAGCGATTGCAGCTGGCGCGCCACCTGTAGCAGATTCTGACTCGACCCCGCCGTCTGTTGCACGCCTTCGGTGGTCTGTCGCGAAATGTCACGAATGGCGACCACGTTGCGGTTGATCTCTTCGGCCACCGCGCTTTGTTCCTCGGCGGCACTGGCGATCTGGACGTTCATGTCATTGATTTCGCCGACGGCGGTTTCTATTGACTGCAGGGCCGTCCGGGCTTCTTCGGATTTAGATACGCTGTCCTCGGATTTTTCCTGGCCGGCCTGCATGGCATTGACGGCGTTGCGCGCGCCCTGCTGCAAACGGTCGATCATGGCATGGATTTCCTCGGTCGATTGCTGCGTACGGCTCGCCAGGGTGCGGACTTCGTCGGCGACAACGGCAAAACCGCGGCCCTGTTCCCCCGCGCGTGCGGCCTCGATCGCGGCGTTCAGCGCCAGCAGATTGGTTTGCTCGGCGATGCCGCGGATCACGTCGATGACGGTGCCGATGTTGTCGCTCTCGCTTTCCAGTTCGCGGATGATGGTGGTGGCCTGATTAACCTCTTTGGACAGGCTCTGGATCGACGCGCCGACACCGCTGACGACGCTGTTGCCATTGCTGCTGGCGGTATTGGCGCGGTCGGCGGCATCGGCCGCCGCAGCGGCGTTGCGCGCGACTTCCTGCACCGTCGCTGACATTTCCTCGATGGCGGTGGCCACCTGGTCGATCTCGGAACTCTGTTGCTGAATGCCGGTGTTCGACTGGCTCATGGTCGCGGCCGTCTGCTCGGCGCTGCTGCTCACCTGCCCGGTAGCACTGATGACCTGCGATACCAGGGCGTTCATCTTCTCGATCATGAGCGACATCTGGGTGGTGATCTCGCCCAGTTCATCCCGCGAGTCGCTTTTGGGCTGGAAGGTCAGGTCGCCGGCGGCAAAGCACCCGACAGCCTGTCCGAGCTGATCGAGCGAACGCCGCGTGGACAGGTAGAAGCCGCCGAACAGGTAGGCGACCATCAGCAGGATGGCTACCGCCAGGCCGGCAAATACCGCTTCCTCGCGTTGCGCCGTGGCGATGCGCTTGTCCAGCGAAGCTGTCAGCAGGGGCGCCGTGTGGTCAAAAAGGGCGTACAGGGCGTTCAGCGCCGTGGTGCTGTCGGCGAGGTAGTCGTCGACCTCGAGCCCGGTCTGTTGCGTTCCGGTGACGGCGTTGCGGGTGGTCTTCAGGTAGTCGCCGAGGGCGCTGTCCGTCTTATCGAAGGCATCCCGCAACGCGCTCTCCAGATTGTGGTCAGCGGCGAACAGATCCTTGAAATTCGACTGTAAATGCTGGAAATCCTCGCTGACTGCAGCCGCCATGAAATCCAGTTTGATGCGCTGGCGGGTATCGTCGTTCGCGGCGGCCAGGAAGCGCGCACCCTCAAGCCGCAGATTGCTGAGGTTTTCGACCAGATTGGGCAGCCTCAATGTGAGGCTGTCGGCCATGGAATAATTGGCCGGCTGCCGGTCGCTGAGCAGGCCTGACTGCTGCGCGACCCGTGCCATGGTGGCAATGAGTTCGTCGATGATGGCCGAGTAGCGGTCGGCCTCCGCCTGTTGGTTGCCCGGTGCGGCGCCCGTTGTGGGCTGGAGCTGCTGCCACTTTTGCGCGACCGTCGGGGACACCCGCTGAGCGCCGTGCGGGTCGTCGCCGCTCCGGGTTTCGGCAAGGCGTTTCAGGTCCTGCGCCACGGCGTCGTGCAGTTGCACAAGCCGGCTTTCGGCGCCGGCGTCACCCGCGGACAGGGCGCTGCTCAGGGCGCGGGCATCGGCGATGTTTTCGACAGCCGGCGGGATGGCGGCGAGATATTCCAGGGCCTGGCGTTCCTGCCGGGCATGTTCGATGGTGGTCATTCTCTCGCTGAAGAGAATCCCCGCGAGGACCAGCAGCGGGACGCTGAACGTCGTGCCGATCAGTACGAATTTTTTGCCGAAACTCATGCGTTTGAGCAGGTTGGCAGCAGGTGCCATTAGAGGGTGAATACCGGTCGTCATAGTCTCTTGTCCCTGGTCTGAACCGGGCTGCCCGCCAGAATATCGGCACCCCGTATTGCTTGTTAGTTCATAGTGTTGCGTGTTGGTCATCAGGCGTGACACGCGCCCGGGAGACGATGCAAATACCAAGCCAGCCGGTCGGTGGCTACTGGTGATACCAGCGTTTCGCCAGGGCCTTGAAGATACGCTGCGGGTACCACGACCTGCCGACACTGCCGTTGTATCGCGCCAGGGCGCGGGTGCGGTCGCCCCGTTCGCGGTCGAGGTAGAGTTTGAGGATGGTGCAGCCGAAGCGCAGGTTGGTGTGAATGTCGAACAGATCATCGCCCCGGCGGCCGAGCTCGTTCAGCCAGAAGGGCATCACCTGCATCAGGCCGCGCGCACCGGCATGGGATATGGCGAAGCGGTCAAAGTTGCTTTCCACGTCGATGACCGCGAGCACCAGTTCGGGGGGCAGGCCCGCGCGCGAGGCTTCGTAGTGGGCAGTCTTGAGTATCTGCAGGCGTTCCTGCGGATCTTCGACTTTTTGCTTCAGCCGGTTGGACATGTCGGTCAGCCAGACCTCGGCCGCGTAACGGTCTTCAAAGCTGTCGGCGGCATTGATGGCCTTGATCAAGAGCTGGCGCGTGTGCGCATCGGGACGCTCGGTAGTGGCCGCGAATACGGGCCCCGCGAGCAGCGCCAGCGCCACGAGCAGCGGTTTCAGTAGCCGTCGGGCGTGCATGCGTTCGCTACGCCGCCGCGAGTACCTTCCGGCAGCAGTCGCCCGCGACCACCCGGGCTCGCCGCCGACCCTGCCGCAGCGGCACGCCGGCCGGCATTGGCTTTGCTCAGGCCTGTCCGCCGAGCTGTTCGCGCAACAACGCCACGATGCTGTCACGGGCGATATCACGGCTGTCGCCGCCGCGCCGCGCTTTGTACTCGACCAGTCCCTTGTCCAGGTTTTTCTCACCAATGATCACCCTGTGCGGAATACCGATTAATTCCATATCGGCAAACATGACGCCGGGCCTTACATCGCGGTCATCCCAGATGGCCTCGATGCCGGCGGCCTGCAGTTCCGTGTACAGCGCCGCGCAGGCCTCGCGTACCCGTTGCGACTTTTTCTGGTTCATGCCGAGCACCGCGACCTGGAAGGGCGCCAGCGCGTCGGGCCACATAATGCCTTGATCATCATGGTTTTGTTCAATCGCCGCAGCGACTACGCGGGAGACCCCGATGCCGTAGCAGCCCATGGTCATGACGACTTCCTTGCCGTTTTCGTCCAGTACTGTGGCCTTCATGGCTCGGCTGTACTTGTCGCCCAGCTGGAAAATGTGCCCGACTTCAATGCCTCGGGCGATGCGCACCCGGCCCCGGCCGTCGGGACTCGGGTCGCCCTCGACCAGATCGCGGATGTCGGCGACCGCCGGCTCGGGGCAATCCCGGCCCCAGTTCACGCCGCTGAAATGCCTGCCGTCTTCGTTGGCGCCGCAGACGAAGTCGGCGAGGTGCGCGGCCGCGCGGTCGGCGATCACCGGGATACTCAAGCCGATGGGGCCGATGGAGCCGGCTGTGCAACCGGCCGCGGCGCGGATCTGCTGGTCGCTGGCAAAGCTCAGTGGCCGCGCGACCTGCTCGAGCTTTTCCGCCTTGACGACGTTCAGCGCGTGATCCCCGCGCAGGCACAGCGCCACCACGCCGCCGTCACTGGCCTCCACCATCAGCGTTTTCAGGCATTGCGACGGGGCGATGCGCAGCGATGTGGCGAGCTCTTCAATGGTGTGCTGGCCGGGGGTGTCGAGGGTCTGTTTCTCCGCACTCGGTGCCGGACGCGGGCCCTCTGGCGGCAGCGCTTCGGCCATTTCCAGATTGGCGGCGTAGTCGCTGTCGGTGGAGAACACGATGGCGTCTTCGCCCGAGTCGGCGAGCACGTGAAATTCATGCGAGTGGGCGCCGCCAATGGCGCCGCTGTCGGCGCGTACCGCCCGGAATTGCAGCCCGAGGCGGGTGAAGATGCTGGTGTAGGCGGCGTACATCACCTGGTAGGTGTCTTCCAGGGAAGCCTGATCCAGGTGAAAGGAATAGGCGTCTTTCATCAAAAATTCGCGCGCGCGCATCACGCCGAAGCGCGGCCGGATCTCATCGCGAAACTTCGTCTGTATCTGGTAGTAGTTGAGCGGCAGCTGTTTGTAGCTGCGTACTTCGCGGCGCATCAGGTCGGTGATGATCTCTTCGTGGGTCGGGCCGAAACAGAAGTCGCGCTGGTGGCGGTCGGTGATGCGCAGCAACTCGGGTCCGTACTGCTCCCAGCGACCGGATTCCTGCCAGAGTTCGGCGGGCTGCACCGCGGGCATCAAAAGCTCGAGCGCGCCGGCGCGGTTCATTTCCTCGCGCACCACCGCTTCGACCTTGCGCAGTATGCGCAGCCCGAGGGGCTGCCAGCTGTAAATGCCGGCGGCGATCTTTCGGATCATGCCAGCGCGCATCATCAACTGGTGGCTGGCGATCTCGGCGTCGGCGGGGGTTTCTTTGACTGTCGCGAGCGGGAACTGGGAGACTTTCATGCTGTTGTGTTCAAGTGGCTGATAAAGCCTGGCATTGTAGCATCCCCGGTTTGCCGGATTGGAAGCTTTTCGCGGCCGGGCTTCAGGTAACGGACGGCGCGTTGCCGGCCGACTTTCCCGACTTCGCCCCCAAATCGCTATGCGGCCTGACCCAGTGGTGCCGACTGCGAGCATAAATGCAGGTTGGGCTGAGGAACGAAGCCCAACACGCTTCCGGCAATCGTTGGGCTTCGTTCCTCAGCCCAACCTACGGCCAACGATAGATTCTCACGCGGAGTGAAGCTCCGCATGGAGGCGGGATCTTTCAGCCAGCGACCTTCTAGAAAGTTGCGCCGTTCCATCCCCACATGTTGCGGGGCGCGTCGGCGAATTCGATATAGATACGGTCGGCGGGCAGCGCGAGGTGTTCGCCGAGCAGCGCGGCGAGGCTGGCGGAAAATTCCGCGGTCCTGTTGCCGGGCAGGCCGATGCTTTTCAGCTCGAGATAGGCCAGTGGCTCATCGCTGCCGGCGAACAGCATGGCCGGATTTTCCTCGATGCTGACCATCACGTAGCGCTCGGGTTTGCCCAGCATTTCGGCTACGGCGCGCGAGGCCTCGGCGGCCAGCGCTGTCTTTTTTCCGGCGTCTACCGGCGTGTTGGTCTGGATTTTCAGCAAGGGCATGGTCGGCTCCTCAATCGCAGAATTCTTTAACGGCTTTGCGGTTCTTCTCCAGCTGCTCCTGCTTGTGTTTTTCGTCCAGGCGCTGATAGCTGCCATCGGGCATGTGCACCAGCCGGTTGCCGCCATAGTTGAGCCGTTCGATGTTCTTGCGGGCGTTTTCGCAGTTGGTTTTGCGGTTTGCGGCCTCCTGCTGCTTCTGCGCCGCCTCGGTCTTGCTCTGTTTCTCGCTGTCCTGGTGCTTTTCCATCTCCTCCACCCGCTGCTGGAGCGACTTGCCCGCGGGTGCGGATGCGGGCGCGGGCGCGCCTTTGAGGCGCTCGGCGTTGCTGCCGGCGGGCGGAAATTGACCGTATTGCACGTTGCCGTTGGCGTCCGTCCATTTGAACATGGCGGCGCCGGCCGGTGCTGTGGCGAGCAGGAGCAGCAGCGGAAAAACGTTGAGCAGTCGCATTGTTATCCCCGGTTGTTGATCTGATTTCCGTTAATTAACACGCCACCGGGGGCGGCGACAAGTGCGCAGTCGGCAAATCGAGCCGGACGCGGCTGACACAATGGCGGCGGTGTCGACCGGCAAGACACTGGATTCCACGCCCCATCAATGGCAATATTAGTCAGTTCTAACGCCGCGCTTTGCGCATGTGCCCGATATACGGGCTTTTTTTTCTGGTTTTTGCCGGCACCCGGGAGACAACAGGTGGAGCTGACAGGCGCTGATATTTTCGTACGCTGCCTTGCTGATGAGGGAGTCGACTTCGTGTTCGGCTACCCCGGCGGCGCCGTGCTGCCCATTTACGATGCGCTGTATCAGCAGGACAAGGTGCAACACGTGCTGGTACGCCACGAACAGGCGGCGACGCACGCGGCTGACGGTTATGCGCGTGCCACCGGTCGCCCCGGTGTGGTGCTGGTGACCTCCGGACCCGGTGCGACCAATGCCGTCACCGGTATCGCGACCGCATACATGGACTCCATTCCGATGGTGGCCTTCACCGGTCAGGTGCCGACGGCCATGATCGGCAACGATGCCTTTCAGGAAGTCGACAACGTCGGCATCACGCGCCCCTGCGTGAAGCACAACTTCCTGGTGAAGGACGTCAAGGACCTTGCCGAGACTATTAAGAAAGCCTTTTATATCGCCACCACCGGCCGACCCGGCCCGGTGGTGGTGGACATTCCCAAGGATGTCACCACGCATAAAGCCGAATACAAATATCCGCGGCGCATCAGCATGCGCTCCTACAGTCCCGTGACCAAGGGGCACCCGCGTCAGATCAAGAAAGCCATCGAGCTGATGCTGACCGCCAAGCGGCCGATGGTATACAGCGGCGGCGGCGTTGTATTGTCCGGCGCCAGCAAAGCGCTGACTGACTTCACCCGCCTGCTGGGTTACCCCATCACCAATACGCTCATGGGGCTGGGCGCCTACCCGGCGACCGACAGACAGTTCCTCGGCATGCTCGGGATGCACGGCACTTACGAAGCCAATATGAGCATGCACAACTGCGACGTGTTGATCGCCATCGGCGCGCGGTTCGACGATCGGGTGGTGGGCAACGTCGAGAAGTTCTGTCCGACGGCGCGCATCATTCATATTGATATTGACCCGGCAAGCATTTCCAAGACCGTCAAGGTCGACGTGCCGATCGTCGGTCCGGTCGACCAGGTGCTCAAGGAGATGCTGAAGATCCTCAAGGACAGTGGCGAGGGGCCGGATGCGGCAGCCATGAAGGCCTGGTGGAAGCAGATCGAGGAATGGCGCGCCATGGACTGTCTCAAGTATGACCACGAAAGCGAGGTCATCAAACCGCAGTACGTGGTGGAGAGCCTGTACAAGGTCACCGGCGGCAAGGCTTTTGTCACCTCCGACGTGGGTCAGCACCAGATGTTTGCCGCGCAGTTCTACAAGTTCGACAAACCGAATCGCTGGATCAACTCCGGGGGCCTGGGCACCATGGGTTTCGGTTTTCCTGCAGCAATGGGTGTTCAGTTCGCGCATCCGGGCGAGACCGTTGCCTGCATCACCGGCGAGGGCAGCATCCAGATGTGTATCCAGGAGCTGTCGACCTGCCGGCAATATTCGCTGCCGATCAAGATTATCAACCTGAATAATGGTGTTCTCGGCATGGTTCGCCAGTGGCAGGAGTTCTTTTACCAGGGGCGTTACGCCATGTCCTACATGGAGTCGCTGCCGGACTTCGTGAAACTCGCCGAAGCCTACGGCCACGTCGGCATGCAGATCACCCGGCCGGAAGACGTCGAACCGGCGCTCAAGGAGGCCATGGCGATGAAGGACCGGCTGGTGTTCATGGACTTTCTCGTCGACAAGACCGAGAACGTCTACCCGATGGTGCCGGCCGGTGCCGGTCAGAACGAAATGATCCTGGTATAAGCCCATGAGACACATCATTTCGATACTGATGGAAAACGAGTCCGGTGCGCTGTCCAGGGTCGCCGGGCTGTTTTCGGCGCGCGGCTACAACATCGAGTCGCTTACGGTTGCCGCGACCGAGGATGCATCGCTGTCGCGCATGACGCTGGTGACCCGCGGCACTGGAGATGTTATCGAGCAGATCACCAAGCAGCTCAACAAGCTGGTCGATGTCGTCAAGCTGATGGACATGTACGAGTGCGCGCACATCGAGCGGGAAATGATGCTGATCAAGGTGCGCGCCACGGACAGCGGACGCGAGGAAGTGGCGCGTCTGGCGGATATTTTCCGCGGCCGCATTATCGACGTGACCGACAGCCTGTTTACCATCGAAGTTACCGGCACCAGCGACAAGCTGGATGCCTTTGTCCGGGTCATCGACCAGAGCGATATCATCGAGGTGGTGCGTTCCGGGGT
>JAJDOI010000235.1 GCA_022340245.1 Thiogranum sp. | reverse complement strand
CGTCCTGATCGAAGGAGTAATAGCCGATCGATGCGCTCGGTGCGAAACCCTCGTAATTCCAGTCGGGCTCAAGCGCCAGCTGGTAATAGAGATCGCCATCCTGGAACGGCTGGGCCACGTTATTGACATCGCTGGCTTCCGCCCAGAAGGTGTAGGCGATACTCGCAGTGGCCGGGCCATAGGTCAGGCTACCGCTGGCTTCGGAATAATCCAGCTCGCCGTTCTGCGCATCGCCGCCGGCACCGGGGTAGTAGTAGTACCAGGCGCTCAGGTCATAGCTGACACCGCTATCGCCGATGTCAGAGCCGTAACCGGCGTACAAATCGACTTCGGCATTGGCTTTCGGAGCGGAGGTGAAGTCGATATTGGACATCCAGGTACCGACATAAAGACCGGAATCGTGGTTGTAGTCGATACCACCGGACACGGCAGCCCCGTCGTTAGTCTGGGTGATGCCCCGGAAGTAGTAATTGCTCTGCACACCCAGGTTGGCACTCATTTCGGCCTGTGCAACACCCGTCGCCGCGAACAGCGCAGAGGCAAGAATGGTTTTTGAGTATTTCATGTATGAGGACTCCTATATCCCGCTAATCACTTTTGGTAACAATCATTGACCTTCCGGCGAACGGTGCGTCCACCTCAGGTGTACGCGCTACTTTTGCAGTTACCGTGCCACCCAATTTCTTGATTATTTATCAAGTACTTATAATCACCGGGAGGCATATGACGGAAATATTGCGCACCGGCTTGGTGCGCAATATTTCCGTGCGTCAAATCGGTGCACCGATCAGGTGCGATGTGTTGTTTATAAGTGATGGACGTTGTAAACATGCTTCGCTATCGTTAGGGGATGCTGGATAACAAAGTGCTAGACGACATCGCCAGGCGCCTCAGCGGCGCCATGCCGGCAACGGCAAAAGCCGTTCAGAACGATCTGGAAAAGAATCTGCGCGCCGCCACCCAGGCGGTGTTCGCGAAACTGGACCTTGTCACCCGCGAAGAATTCGATGTGCAACGCAAGGTGCTGGCGCGCTCAAGGGAAAAGATTGAACAACTGGAAAAGCAGGTGGCTGAGCTCGAAGCACGGCTGCTGAAGGACTAGCCCGCGACAGCTGCCTGCGAAACTGAACAACACCACTGAACCGCATTTTCCAAGGATGGAAACTCATGTCACTCGCCGTCGTTTTCAGTCGCGCCCAGCTGGGCGTACAGGCGCCGCTTGTCAGCGTCGAAGCCCATATCGCCAATGGCCTGCCTTCCCTGTCGATTGTCGGCCTGCCCGAAACCGCCGTTCGTGAAAGCAAGGACCGGGTACGCAGCGCCCTGCTGAACAGCGGTTTCGACTTCCCCGCCAGGCGCATCACCATCAATCTGGCACCCGCCGACCTCCCCAAACAGGGCGGGCGCTATGATCTGGCGATCGCGCTGGGCATTCTCGCCGCATCGGCCCAGATCCCGGCGGCGCCGCTGGCGGATTACGAGTTCGTCGCCGAGCTGGCGCTGAGCGGTGCGGTCCGCCCGGTCCGTGGCATCCTGCCCTGCGCGCTCGGCGCCCTGGGCAGCCAGCGCCAGCTGGTGTGCGCCGCCGAGAACGGCGACGAAGCTGCACTCGCCGGCCCCGCGGGCATACGTATCGCGCGGCACCTGCATGAGGTCTGCAGTCAACTCCACGATCCCACTGCTCTGCCGAACGGTTCGCCGCGTGCCGCGGACCCCTTGCCCCCGTCACTGGACATGCGGGACGTGCGGGGACAGCACCACGCGAGGCGGGCGCTGGAAGTCGCGGCAAGCGGATCGCACAATCTGCTGTTCATCGGCCCGCCCGGGACGGGCAAGACACTGCTGGCAAGCCGCCTACCGGGCATACTGCCGGCACTGGACGACACCGAGGCGCTGGAGACTGCGGCCGTCACGTCGAGCTGCCGGGACGAGTTCGACAGCCGGCTGTGGAAGCAGCGGCCGTTTCGTTGCCCGCACCATACGGCTTCCGCCGCGGCACTGGCTGGAGGGGGCAGCCATCCCCGTCCCGGCGAAATCTCGCTGGCGCACAATGGCGTACTGTTTCTCGATGAACTCGCCGAATTCAAGCGGCACGTCCTCGAAGTGCTGCGCGAACCAATGGAAACCGGCAAGGTAACGGTGTCGCGGGCGGCACGGCAAGCCGAGTTTCCGGCGCGCTTCCAACTGGTCGCGGCCATGAACCCCTGCCCCTGCGGCTACTTCGGCGACCCGAACGGTCGCTGCCGCTGCACCCCCGACCAGATCGCACGCTACCGCGGCCGAATTTCCGGCCCGCTGCTCGACAGAATCGACCTGCAAGTCGACATGCCGCGCATCGCCTGGCGGCAGCTGCAGGAGGAGCCTGGCGAGAACAGCACCACGGTCCGCGCCCGAGTGGCGGGTGCCCGCGGCGTCCAGAAGCAGCGCGGCTGCCTCAACGCCCGGCTGCCGTTGCAACAGCTGGAACAGGTCTGCCGGCTGCAAGCCAGCGAACAGCGGGTGCTGGAGAAAGCCGCGGCCCGGTTCCGGCTGTCGCCGCGCGCCGTACACCGCGTCCTCAAGGTCGCGCGCACCATCGCCGATCTTGACGCACAGGACCTCATCCAGGCGGCGCACCTGCGGGAAGCCATCGGTTACCGCTGCCTGGACAAATCCGCGGCCGCACACGGACACTAGTTCACTGCAATTTACAAGCTGCCGCCGCGCTCGGTTGCCCGCTACAATGGCGGCCATGTGCTGTTCCCCCGCCCGTTCCTGATTGTGGCTGAACTCAATCCCCAGCAGCGCGCCGCCGTGCGCGAGGTCAGCGCGCCTCTGCTGGTACTGGCCGGCGCCGGCAGCGGCAAAACGCGCGTCATCACGGAGAAGATCGCCTATCTCATCGGCGAATGCGGCGTTCCCGCAAAGAACATCTTTGCCGTCACCTTTACCAACAAGGCGGCACGCGAAATGCGCGAGCGTGTCAACAAGCTGTTGAGCGCGGATACCGGCAAGGGCCTGGTCGTGTCAACCTTCCATACGCTCGGCATG
>JAJDOI010000199.1 GCA_022340245.1 Thiogranum sp. | reverse complement strand
GTTTGCGCAGGTTGTCAAAGGCGGCGAAGTCCACTGCTTCCTGGATGTCGGTGTCGCTGAATGTATCGCCCATCAGGCCGGTGATCTGTTTGAGCACGGCGCCGGGGTCGGCGCGCAGGGCCTCGTAACTGGTCAGCAGCGTGTTGTCCAGGCCGGCCAGCGCCCTGTCCCAGTAATTGAGAAAATCGATCAGCGAGGGCAGGCCGATTTCGCTGTGACGCACGAAGTTCCACATGTCGATGCCGCTGCGCCCGACCGGCTGCCTGAGCTCGGCGTTGATCAGTTCCTGCTTATGGGCGGATTGCCGTTTGGTGAACTGGAAGAACCAGGAGACGGCAATGTCCAGTGGGTTGCGTGCCAGCAATACCACCGGTTTGTGCTTGAGTTCCGAATCGGGCGCCTCGGGCTGCAGCTTGTCGCCTATGGCGCGTTCGTAGCTGTACCAGCCGTTGGTGGCGGCAAAACGCGGGATCGCCGGGTTGCGGTCGGCCAGCGACGGGTATTTCGCAAAGTCTTCCGGCGCGATGCCGTGGCGCAGACTGTAGAGTCGGGTCAGCATCACCTTGAGCCAGGTATTGCCGCTCTTGGGGTGGGCGATAATGATCAGCTGCGAGCGCCGCGCGATATCGACCTCCAGCTTGCCCAGCCGGCGTTTTCGCACTGCCAGGCGCAGCGGGCGCGGCAGCAGGGCCGAGGGCGCAATGATCAGGGCTTTGCGGGCGTTGTCGCTGAGAACAGGCATGGATCGCGTACCGAGCCAGTGAACGAAATCGGGCATTATACCCGAGTTTCTACGCGAACGTCGCCAGACCGCCCGTCGCCCGCCAGCTCCGACCGGCAAGGCGACGTCATGGCGTAACTGGCCTACAATTGGCATCCGTACGATAATTCTTATCCTGCCGGAAACACGCGGGGCTAACGTCGCCGGCAGGTTTGTAGCAGGTGCGCATTGAGAGAGGAGTGAGGACATGAAACGTTTGACGAAGACTGCATTGTTGGTGGCTCTCGCGTTAGGCGCCAGGGGCGCAATGGCCACGCAAATGATGTGTGGTGATACCATCATCGACGATGAACAACAGCCGGTGCCGGTGACGGCGGCACAGGTGCTGGCCGCGTGCGGAGAGCCCACCTCCAAGGCAGACGGGCAGTGGGTCTATGAACAGCAGGGCCAGCTCACCAAGGTCCTGGAGTTCGACGGCGACGGGAACCTGCAGAGCATCAGCGATCAGCCGGGTGGCGGCTGACAGGACCGGCGGACCAGGACAGGTCGCAACCTGACTGACCTAATCCTCTGTGCCACGCCAGTCCGGCTTCGTCAGGTGCTTCGCCCAGCGGCGCTTGGTGCACGTCCACTCCTGCGGCCGTTCGCGAATCCAGGACTCGAACAAGGCATTGATTTTTATTGTCATTTGCATTATCTGTGCGGATGTTTCCAGGGTCGTGTCATCGGCTTTCACCGCGCGGTGGAAGATGACCCGGAAACGGGCGCCTTCAAGGCGCTGGACCTGCACCGGAATAAGGTCGCAGTTAAAGCGCAACGCCAGCTGCGCCGGCGTGACCGAGGTGAGCATGTCGGCGCCGAAGAAGGGTACCGGTTCACCGGAATCCACGCGCTGATCGACCAGCAGGCCCACCGACGTGCCCGCCTTTAGGCGTCGCACCAGTTCCCGGGCGGCGCTGGCGCGCTCCACCATGCGATAGCCCAGCGCTTCCCGGGCGTTGCGCAACAGCCGGTCCATATGCGGGTTGTGCAGCGCCGTATACACGACTGTGACCGGTACCCCCAGGTGCGCGATAGTGCCCGCACCGATTTCCCAGTTGCCCAGGTGGGCTGTCACAAAGACCGCAGGCTTGCCGCCTAGCTCAAAGACGGGGAGTTTGTCCCGCATGACGATTTCCAGACGCTGGTCTGCCTGTGTGCCGCAGATGGTCGGCAGATGGGGGTATTCCGCCACGATCGAGCCCAGCGTACCCCAGATGCCCTTGACCAGTTGATCGAGTTCTTCCGGGGATGCCTCGGGAAAAGCAACCGTCAGATTGCGCCGGATGATACGCGTCTTGTCCATGCGCGGACCGATGCGGCGCGCCAGCCGGGCCGCAAGCCGCGACGCTGTGTCCGGCGGAAGCAGCCGGCTGATCGTGCCCAGCAGCCCGACCAGCCACGCCTCCAGGACCCAGAGCAGGCGCAGCAGCCCCGGGGAGTGGACTTTGTGTTTGTCGCCGAGAAGGAGTTTTGCCAAGGCGTCTTATCCGCAGTGAAACATCAGCCCGCAACCGCGGGGCGCCTATTGTGCGGGATGTTGCCGTTCATGGCCAGATCGCGCAGCCGAACGGGGCGGGTATGAAGACGCGGGCTGGTTTCATATAATTGCGTCATTAACAAGAGGGTACCGGCAGTGGATTACTGCGTATTTATTCAGGCCAACGACAAGCAGCACCTCGGCGCGGTGATAGCCGAGTACGCGCTCAGGCGCAATTCGAAGCACAACGACAAGTTCGATATCCGGGTCATGAACTACGATGACTTCCCGGCTCTGCGGGCGCGCGAAGGCGACTATTACCTGCGCGACGGCGGCAAGCGTCAGTGGGTGCGAGACGATCTGCAGTCGTTTACACCCACCCGTTTTCTGCCGCCGCAGCTGATGAACTACCAGGGACGTGCGGTGGTGATCGACCCGGACGTGTTTGCGCGCGCCGATATCTGGGAGCTGCTGTCGCGCGGTATGCAGGGCAAGGCTATCCTTTGCCGGCCGAAGTCAGGTGCCAAGGGACGCCGCGGCTGCCTGGCCACCAGCGTGATGCTGCTGGACAACGCCAAACTGGCCCACTGGAAGTTTGAAGAACAGTTCAACGCCATGTTCGATTTCGAGCGCGACTACATGCAGTGGGTGTGCCTGAAGTACGAAGACCCCAACACCATCGGTTTTTTCGAGCCGGAGTGGAACGACTTCGATCACCTGAGCGAAAAAACCAGGATGCTGCACACCACCAAGCGCAAGCACCAGCCGTGGAAAACCGGCTTACCGGTGGATTTTCGCGCCGCCGATACCTTCCGCCTGTTTCCGCCCAAGCACTGGATACGCCGGGCACGCCGGGCGCTGTTCGGTGACTACGTTCTGGCAGGCAAGTACAAGGAGCACCCGGACCCGAACCAGGTGGATTTCTTTTTCGGCCTGCTGAAAGAATGTCTCGACAAGGGCATTGTTACGGAAGCCACCCTGCGCGAGGAAATGGCCCACAATCATATCCGTCACGATGCGTTCGAAGTGCTGGAGCGTACGCCGCCACTGGCGGCCTGATCCGCAAGCCCGCAGGTTGGGCTGGGCTTGCGAAGCCCAACCAAGCGCGGTGTCTATCACCGCCATGGTCTGTTGGGCTTCACGTTGTTCAGCCCAACCTACGATTGTTTCCCTCGGTAAAATGGCTAAAATGGGGTCAGAGTAAAAAAGTACTTTTACTCAGACCCCATTTTACAGATCGGCCGCCTTCAGGTGCCGCTGGCCTTTGACTGCTGCGTTTCCGGGCCCGCGGCGTAGCCGAAAAACGGCGACAGATTCTCCGCGGTTACGGCCTCGATCTGAGCCACCTGCTGGTCGTCGAAGTAGTCACGGTAACCGCCCACCTTGGCGCGACGTACCTTGTAGCTGTTGGGGTTGGAGCGGTCCTTCGGCACCATGCGGCCGCCGCTGAGCCAGAAGGTTTTTTTCTCTTCCATCTTTTTCATGTTCTCGTAGGAGGAGAATTCCACAGCATCGCGGATCTGCGCGTCGGCGGCGGGGGTGCCCATGAAGGCGACGAGTTTTTCCAGGGTTTCCACCGGCCGTGCTTTCAGGTCTTCGTAGCGCAGCAGGAAGAAATCCTCCATGCGCGGAGCTTCCTTCGCCCACAGGTTGAGAAAACCGATGACTTTCATCAGTCCCGCGCTCGGGCTCATGACGAAGTCGAAAATCGCAACGTCGGCACCGTGCTCCGGGTACTGGTTGATCGCTTTCTTGTTGGTTTTCATTCGGTATTTCCACTGGAAGAACTGTGACACCGCCACATCGCGCGGGTCGCGCGCCAGCAGCACGACTTTCTTGCCGTAAAAGTCCACCTTGGAATCGGTATGCCCGGTGTAGTCGCCGATGTAGTTGTCGTGCGTGAAGAACATGCGCGGAATAGCATGGTTCATGTTGTGGAAGTTGTCGAAGCCGATCAGCGCGCGTTCCGGCAGGCCGTAGATCTGCTGGTAAAGGCGCGAAAGCATCACCCGCAGCCAGGTGCGGCCGCTCTTGCCGAATGACACCAGCACGATATCGGCCTGCTGCAGCTTGCGGAACTGTTCTTGCCCGCGCAGTTTGCGTTCGGCTTGCAGTTTGTCGGCCTCGCTGGCGAACACCATGCGGGCGCGCAGCAGCATGCGGCTGATTTTTTTCCACAGGGAATGCATCGCCTGGGGCGCGGAGGAAAACAGGTATGACATGGGTAAACCGCTGAATGAGACGGCGTGCAGACTACGCGCGCGGCCCGGTTTAATCAAGTTTTTATAAGGAGTAAGAAGCCGGCGGCGGGCCTGCGCCGATCGCCGATCGGCTGATCTTTTATGGGGGTTTTTTATACCCCCAAAAGCACAACTTAACTGTTTGATTTGCTATTAAAAACATTGATCCCTTTTGCTTGACACCCGTAAACCTGCTGGCCTAGACTCAAGCGCTTCGCCCTAGAGTTTAACAATAAAACAACGCGACTCAGCGTCGGGGCGCGTCGGAAGAGGTTGGCATGCTGGAGAATTACCTGCCGGTCCTGATATTCATGGCCGTTGGCATAGCGATCGGGCTGATTCCCGTGGCGGCCGGTTTTCTGCTGGCTCCGCACAAACCCGACAGCGAAAAGAATTCGCCTTACGAGTGTGGTTTCGAAGCCTTCGAAGACACGCGCATGCGCTTTGACGTGCGCTATTACCTGGTAGCAATCCTGTTCATCATTTTCGATCTGGAGATTGCCTTCCTGTTTCCCTGGGCGGTGGTGCTGGAGCAGATCGGCTGGTTCGGCTACATCGCGATGATGATATTCCTGGGCATCCTGGTGATCGGCTTCATCTACGAGTGGAAAAAGGGAGCGCTGGAATGGGAGTGAAGGCACACACAGTGAGCAGGGGCCCCACGCAGTGGGGATGCGCACGTCCGCGAGTGACGCTCTCTGGCGGCGCCGTCAGGCCTGGCTGTTTGCAGGGGGGGCATTAGTCAATGGCTATCGAAGGGCTGCTCGAAGAAGGCTTTATCACCACCTCGGCGGACAAGCTGATCAACTGGGCGCGCACCGGCTCCCTGTGGCCGGTGACTTTCGGGCTCGCCTGTTGTGCGGTCGAGATGATGCAGGCCGGCGCGTCCCGTTATGACCTGGATCGCTTCGGTGTGGTGTTCCGCCCCAGTCCGCGCCAGTCCGATGTGATGATTGTCGCCGGCACCCTGTGCAACAAAATGGCACCGGCATTGCGCAAGGTCTATGACCAGATGTCGGAGCCGCGCTGGGTGATATCCATGGGTTCCTGCGCCAACGGCGGCGGCTATTACCATTATTCCTATTCGGTGGTGCGCGGTTGCGACCGTATCGTGCCGGTTGACATCTACGTGCCCGGTTGTCCGCCAACGGCCGAGGCCTTGCTGTACGGCATTCTGCAGCTCCAGAACAAGATCCGGCGCACCAACACCATTGCCCGGTAAAGAGACGATGTATGTCAACGAGTGAACTCCCCGGTCAGCTGCAGGAACGGTTCGGCGATACGCTACTGGATGCCCGCATGGATTTCGGTGAGGTTACCATCGAGGTCGCACCGCAGGACCTGGTGGCCACGGCGACGGCCTTGCGCGATGAGGCCGCGTTCCGTTTCGAACAATTGATCGACGTTTGCGGCGTGGATTACCTTGCCTATGGCGAAACCGAGTGGGCGACTGAAGAAACCACCACCACCGGTTTCAGCCGGGCCGTCGATGCCAGGGGCTCGGGCCGTCTGACGGCGGTGGGCGAGGAGCTGTCCACAGAGACGCCGCAAAAGGACCGGCGTTTTGCGGCTGTCTATCACCTGTTGTCGGTGAGACACAACCGGCGCCTGCGCATCAAGGTATTCGGACCGGATGACCAGTTACCGGTTATCCCTTCGCTCATCGAGGTGTGGAGTTCGGCCGACTGGTTTGAGCGTGAGGCCTTCGACCTGTTCGGCATCATGTTTGCCGGCCACCCCGACCTGCGCCGGATTCTCACCGACTACGGCTTCATCGGCCACCCGTTCCGCAAGGACTTCCCGCTGAGCGGCAACGTCGAGGTGATCTACGACATGGAGAAACAGCGCGTGGTCTACCAGCCGGTCAGCATTGAACCGCGGGTGCTGGTGCCGAAGGTCATACGCGCCGAGGAACACGAGGAATCTGCGGGCGATGAAACAGCGACGGAAAGTGAAAGTGACGAAAACTAGGGACGCGGGGGGCGCACAAGATGAATTCAAATCACCGGGTGCTTTTCATTCCCACTGTGCCCCTGCGCGGTTGGCAGAGCTGAGCGATGCCTGAGATTCGTAACTACACTCTGAACTTTGGTCCGCAGCACCCGGCTGCACACGGTGTGCTGCGCCTGGTGCTGGAGCTGGACGGCGAAGTGGTCCAGCGCGCCGACCCCCACGTGGGGCTGCTGCATCGCGCTACCGAAAAGCTCGCCGAGAGCAAGCCTTACAACCAGAGCATCGGCTACATGGACCGGCTCGACTACGTGTCCATGATGTGTAACGAACACAGCTACGTTCTGGCGATCGAAAAACTGCTGGGTATCGAGGTGCCGGAGCGCGCCCAGTACATCCGCGTCATGTTCGACGAGATCACGCGTATTCTCAATCACCTGTTGTGGCTGGGCGCGCACGGACTCGACATCGGCGCCATGACCGCCTTTCTTTACACATTCCGCGAACGCGAAGACCTGATGGACTGCTACGAGGCGGTTTCGGGTGCGCGCCTGCACGCGACCTATTACCGCCCGGGCGGCGTCTACCGCGACCTGCCCGACAGTATGCCGCAGTACCAGGAATCGCGCTGGCACGACAGCGAAGACATCGAGCGCCTGAACCGCAACCGGAAGGGTTCGCTGCTGGATTTCATCGACGACTTTACCGAGCGCTTCCCGGGTTGCGTGGATGAGTACGAAACGTTGCTGACCGACAACCGCATCTGGAAACAACGTACTGTCGGCATCGGCGTGGTTTCGCCGGAGCGCGCCCTGCAGCTGGGTATGACCGGCCCGATGCTGCGCGGCTCGGGCGTGGCCTGGGATCTGCGCAAGAAGCAGCCGTACGAAGTCTACGACCGCATGGATTTCGATATTCCCGTCGGCGTAAACGGCGACTGCTACGACCGCTACCTGGTGCGCATCGAGGAAATGCGCCAGGCCAACCGCATCATCAAACAGTGCGTCGACTGGTTGCGCGTCAACCCCGGCCCGGTGATCAGCGGTGATCGCAAGGTCGCGCCGCCGGCGCGCGAAGAAATGAAACAGGACATGGAAGCGCTGATCCACCATTTCAAACTGTTCACCGAGGGTTACTGCGTACCGGAGGGCGAAGTGTACGCCGCGATTGAACACCCCAAGGGCGAATTTGGTGTCTACCTGGTGTCCGACGGGGCCAACAAGCCGTACCGCGTGAAAATCCGCGCCGCCGGTTTCGCCCACCTGTCGGCGCTGGACGAAATGTCGCGCGGCCACATGCTGGCCGACGTGGTGGCGATCATCGGTACACAGGATATTGTGTTCGGCGAGGTGGATCGATGAGCGCGAACGATTTTCCCGTTGCACCTGCCTGCTTGACTACGTATTGACTATGCCAACAGAAACCTACCAGATTCCCGCCGGGGTCAGGGCCGAAATCGACCACTGGCTGGAAAAGTATCCGCCCGAGCAGAAGCAGTCCGCGGTGCTGGCGGCACTGCACGCCGTTCAGCACGCGGAAGGTTATGTGAGCGTGCCGCAAATGAACGCCGTGGCCGAGTACCTGGGTATGCCGCCGGTGTCGGTGTACGAAGTGGCGTCGTTCTATTCGATGATCGAAACCGCGCCGGTGGCGCGTAACACGGTGGCTTTCTGCAACAATATCTCCTGCATGCTGTGCGGCGCCGACGAGTTGATCGAGCATGTCGAGAACAAGCTGGGCATCAAGCTCGGCGAGTCCACCAGCGACGGGCGTATCTATCTCAAGGCCGAAGAAGAATGCCTCGCGGCCTGCGTCGGCGCGCCGATGATGACAGTCAACGGACACTATCACGAGAACCTGACACTTGAGAAAGTGGATCAGCTTCTGGATGGACTGGAGTAACGCATGACGAACCAGGTCTGTTTCACCACCCTGCAGTACGATCAGCCCTGGACGCTGGAGAACTATCTCAAGACCGGCGGCTACCAGGCCTGGAATAAGATCCTCGCCGAAAAGATCCCGCCGGAAGCTGTCATCGAAGAGGTCAAGAAGTCCGGCCTGCGCGGTCGCGGCGGCGCGGGTTTTCCGACCGGTCTGAAGTGGAGCTTCATGCCGCGCAATGCCCCGGTGCAGAAATATATCGTCTGCAACTCGGACGAGTCCGAACCCGGCACCTGCAAGGACCGCGACATCCTGCGCTACAACCCGCACGCGCTGATCGAGGGTATGGCCATCGGCGGTTATGCCATGGGCGCGACGGTCGGTTACAACTATCTGCGCGGCGAGTTTCACCATGAGCCGTTCGAACGGTTCGAACAGGCGCTGAAAGAAGCCTACGAAGCCGGTCTGCTGGGCCGCAACATCCAGGGATCGGGCGTCGACTTCGACCTGTACTCGCACCTGGGGGCGGGCGCCTATATCTGCGGTGAAGAGACGGCGTTGCTCAATTCGCTGGAAGGCAAGAAGGGACAGCCGCGTTTCAAACCGCCGTTCCCCGCCAACTTCGGCCTGTACGGCAGACCCACAACCGTCAACAACACCGAGAGTCTCGCTTCCGTGCCCGCGATTATGCGTAACGGCGGTGACTGGTTCCTGGAGCTGGGTCGGCCCAACAACGGCGGCGAAAAGATCTGGTGTGTGTCGGGTCATGTCAACAAGCCGGGCAACTACGAAATTCCCCTGGGCGCCCCGTTCAAGGAGCTGCTGGCGCTGGCCGGCGGCGTGCGCAGCGGCCACAAGCTCAAGGCGGTGATCCCCGGCGGCTGTTCCATGCCGGTGATGCCGGCCGACGCCATTATGGAAGTCGACCTGGACTACGACTCGCTGTCCAAGGCCGGCTCGGCGCTGGGTTCGGCGGGCATGATCGTGATGGACGATACCACCTGCATGGTCAGGGCGCTGATGCGCATTTCGCGCTTCTACTACGCCGAGTCCTGCGGCCAGTGTACGCCGTGCCGCGAGGGCTGCGGCTGGATGTACCGGGTCATCAAGCGCATCGAGGAAGGCAAGGGTACGATGGAGGACATCGACCTGCTGGCGAGCGCCGCCGGACAGATCGAGGGCCACACCATTTGCGCTTTCGGTGACGCGGCCGCCTGGCCGGTGCAGAGCTTCGTCAAGCACTTCCGGCACGAATTCGAATACCATGTCAAACACAAGAACTGCATGCCGGGCACCAGCAGCCACCGCAGCGGCGGTGAGGGAGCAGTGGCATGAGCGCCAGTCCCGAAACGGCCGCTGAAAAGATGCTGGCCATCGAAATCGACGGCGTGGCCTTCCAGGCGCGCAAAGGCGCCATGATTATCGAGGTCACCGACGACAACGACATCAGCGTGCCGCGCTTTTGCTATCACAAGAAGCTGCCGGTCGCGGCCAACTGCCGCATGTGCATGGTGCAGGTGGAGCAGGGCGGACGTATGTCGCCGAAACCCGTGCCGGCCTGTGCGACGCCGGTCGCCGATGGCATGAAGGTCTGGACCAAGTCCGACTTCGCGCGCGACGCGCAGCGCGCGGTCATGGAGTTCCTGCTCATCAACCACCCGCTCGACTGTCCCATCTGTGACCAGGGCGGTGAATGCGAGCTGCAGGACCTGGCGCTGGAGTACGGGCGCGGCGTGTCACGTTTCAGCGAAAAGAAACGCGTCGTCAAGGAAAAGGATTTCGGTCCCTTGATTGCCTCCGACATGACGCGCTGCATTCACTGCACCCGCTGCGTACGTTTCCTGCAGCACGTCGCCGGTTTCAAGGAAATGGGTGGCATGGGACGCGGCGAAAACGTCGAGATTGGCACCTATGTCCAGCACAATATCGCCTCGGAGCTGTCGGGCAATATTATCGACGTCTGTCCGGTGGGCGCGCTGACCTCGCGGCCGTTCCGCTTCCGGGCGCGCGCCTGGGAAATGGCCCAGATGGCATCGGTGGCGCCGCACGATTGTGTCGGTTCCAACCTGTACCTGCACACCCGCGGCGGCGCGCTGTTGCGCGCCGTGCCGCGAGAGAACGAGGCCATCAACGAGGTCTGGCTGTCGGACCGCGACCGTTTTGCCTACCAGGGTGTCAACAGCAGTGAGCGCCTGCAGCAGCCGATGGTGAAGAAAGCCGACGGCTGGCACGAAGTGGAGTGGGAAGAAGCGCTGCATATCGTCGCCCAGGCGCTGCGCGAGCGCGTTGCCGGCCAGGGCGCGGGGCAGGTGGGGATGCTGGTATCACCGAGCGCGACGCTGGAAGAGATGAGTCTTGCCAACCAGCTGGCCGAAGGACTCGGCATCGGTAACATCGATCACCGCCTGCGCCAGTGCGATTTCAGCGGACAGGCTGAACAGCCGGTGTTTCCCTTCCTGGGCCAGACCATCGAAGAACTCGAACATGTTAACGCGGCGCTGATTGTCGGCGCCAACCCGCGCAAGGAACAGCCGATCATCGGCCACCGCCTGCGCAAAGCCGCGATGGCTGGCGCCAGCCTGATGTTCATCAACCCGGTCGACTACGAGTGCCACTTCGAGGTTGCGCACAAGGCCATCGTCACGCCCGAACGCATGGTGCAGTCACTGGCCGGTGTGGCGGCCGCACTGCTGCAAAGCCGCAAGGCGCGTGCGCCGGAAAGCCTGCAATCGGTCATCGACCAGACGCTGCCCGATGCCACCGAGCAGGCCATGGCGGCCAGTCTGAGCGAGGCGGGGGAGGCCACAGTGCTGTTGGGGCTGGGTGCGAGTATGCACCCGGCATTTTCAACACTGCGTGCACTTGCGGTGCTGATTGCGGAGTTGAGCGGCGCCAGGATCGGCTTTTTGTCCGATGGCGCCAATGCGGCGGGGGCCTGCCTGGCGGGCGTGCTGCCGCACCGTACCACAGGCGGCGGGCCACGGGCGGCCGCCGGGATGGATGCGGTGCAGATGATCGACCAGCCGCGCAGTAACTATGTGCTGCTGGGTATCGAGCCGGAATTCGATTGTGCCAACGGCGCTGCGGCGCTGGCCGCCATGGAGCAGGCGGAATTCGTGGTCGCGCTCACCTCGTTTGTCACCGGGCGCATGCGCGATTACGCCGACGTACTGCTGCCGATCAACTGTTTTTCCGAGACCTCGGGCACCTTCGTCAACTGCGAGGGCCGTTGGCAGAGTTTTGCCGCCGCCGCGCGCGCGCCGGGCGGCAGCCGTCCGGGCTGGAAGGTGTTGCGGGTGCTCGGCAACCTGCTGGAACTGGACGGTTTCGATCAGAACTCGTCCGAGCAGGTGCGTGACGCACTGAGCCTGCAACTGGGCGAAGTATCGGTAGACAACAGCCAGTGCGGCGACGCCGCCGGCGTGGTGGTGGCGGCCCGCAGCGGCCTGCAGCGTATCGCCTCGCTGCCTCTGTATGCCGCGGATGCGCTCGTGCGCCGCGCCGAGGCGCTGCAGAAGACCCCCGACGGCGATGTCGCCGCGCTGTGTCTGAACAGTACCGATGCCGCGGCTGTGGGCCTCGCCACCGGCGACAAGGCGCTCGTCACGCAAGGCGGCGCATCGGTGAAGATGAAAGTCATTGTCAGTGATGCGGTCGCCGAGGGTGCCGCAGTGCTGTCGATGGCGATCGAGGAAACACTGCCGCTGGGCGCCGCCAACGGCAGCCTGACGGTCAGCAAGGTATAGGATCGGGATATGAGCGAAACCAGCCTGATAGACTGGATTATTACCGGCGGCATTATTCTCGCGAAGATCGTGGTGATTGTCCTGCCGTTGATGCTGGGTGTCGCCTATCTCACCTACGCCGAACGCAAGATCATCGGCTACATGCAGCTGCGCATTGGACCAAACCGGGTGGGGCCGCGCGGCTGGTTGCAGCCGATCGCCGACGCGGTGAAGCTGCTGATGAAAGAAGTCATCGTGCCGACGCGCTCCAACAATTACCTGTTCCTCATTGCGCCCATGCTGGCCATCGCCCCGGCGCTCGCGGCCTGGGCGGTAATACCCTTCGGTGACGGCCTGGTGCTGGCCGATGTCGATGCCAGCCTGCTGTATATCCTGGCATTGACCTCGATGGGCGTGTACGGCGTGCTCATCGCCGGCTGGGCATCCAACTCCAAGTATGCCTTTTTGAGTACCATGCGCAGCGCCGCACAGATCGTCTCCTATGAAATCGCCATGGGTTTCGCGCTGGTGGGCGTCCTGATGGCGGCCGGCAGCCTCAACCTGGGTGAGATTGTCGAGGGTCAGCGCGGCGGTTTGCTGCACTGGTACTGGCTGCCGCTGTTTCCGTTGTTCGTGATCTATTTCATCTCGGGTGTCGCCGAAACCAACCGCGCTCCCTTCGACGTGGCCGAGGGCGAATCGGAAATTGTCGCCGGTTTCCACGTCGAATACTCCGGCATGGCCTTTGCGGTGTTCTTCCTCGCCGAGTACGCCAACATGATTCTCATCGCCTTCCTCGCGGCGCTGATGTTCATGGGTGGCTGGCTGTCACCGTTCGAGGGGATTCCCGTGCTCCAGCCGATGTTCGCCTGGGTGCCCGGACTGGTGTGGCTGGCGGCCAAGGCCTGCCTGTTCCTGTTCTTTTACCTGTGGTTCCGCGCCACCTTCCCGCGCTATCGCTATGACCAGATCATGCGCCTGGGCTGGAAAGTCTTCATACCGCTGACCATCGTCTGGCTGGTGCTGGAAGGCGCAGCGGTTGCCGGTGGCCTCGGCCCGTGGTTCGATTGAGGGTGATGTCATGATCCCTGCCTTGAAGCATTATGTGAAAAGCCTGCTCCTCTGGGAGCTCTTGAAGGGCATGCGCCTGACCGGCAAGCACCTGTTCTCGAAAAAGATCACCGTGCAGTACCCGGAAGAGAAGACGCCGCAGTCGCCGCGTTTCCGCGGCCTGCATGCACTGCGCCGCTACCCCAACGGTGAGGAGCGCTGCATCGCCTGCAAGCTGTGCGAGGCCGTGTGCCCGGCGCTGGCCATTACCATCGAGGCCGCGCCGCGCGGCGACGGGACGCGCCGCACCACGCGCTATGACATCGACCTGTTTAAATGTATTTACTGTGGCTTCTGCGAGGAATCCTGTCCGGTGGATTCCATCGTCGAGACACGCATCTACGAATACCACTTCGAAAATCGTGGCGAGAACATCATGACCAAGGACAAGCTGCTGGCCATCGGTGACAAGTACGAAAAGCAGATTGCCGCGGATCGCGCCGCGGATGCGGCATATCGATAGACTGGGCAGCTGAGCGGGTACACCACATGGCATTTGAGAAACTCGTTTTTTATACCTTTGCGACCATCCTGGTCTATGCGGCCACGCGCGTGATCACGGTGCGCAACCCCGTACACGCGGCGCTGCACCTGGTGCTGGCATTCTTCACCTGCGCCGCGCTGTGGATGCTGCTGGAAGCCGAGTTCCTCGCCATCACGCTGGTGCTGGTGTATGTCGGCGCGGTCATGGTGTTGTTCCTGTTTGTGGTGATGATGCTGGACATCAACCTGGCGCCGCTGAGAGAAGGCTTCATGAAGTACCTGCCGGTGGGCCTGCTGGTGGCCGGTTTGATGATGGTGGAGATGATCCTGGTGTTGCGCAGCAAGTCCTTCGACGCCGCCAGTATGCCGGAGCCGCTCAGGCATGCCGCCGACTACAGCAACACCCGCGAACTCGGCAGCGTGTTGTACACCGATTACGTGTATCCCTTCGAGATCGCGTCGGTCATCCTGGTGGTGGCGATTATCGCTGCCATCGCCCTGACCATGCGCAAACGCCCCGGGACCAAGATGCAGAACCCCGCCGAGCAGGTCAAGGTGAGGAGTCAGGACCGGATCCGGGTGCTGAAAATGGAGGCGGAATCGAAGGACTGAGACGGGACTTCGCGGACAGACTTATGGTGCTTTCTGATTTTCTGATTCTGGGTGCGGTGTTGTTCGGGCTGAGCGTGGCCGGGATATTCCTTAACCGCAAAAACGTCATCATCCTGCTGATGGCCATTGAGCTGATGCTGCTGGCGGTGAACATCAACTTCGTGGCTTTTTCGCATTTCCTCGGCGATATCTCCGGACAGGTGTTCGTGTTCTTTATCCTGACGGTGGCGGCGGCGGAGTCGGCCATCGGCCTGGCAATCCTGGTGGTGCTGTTTCGTAACCGTCATACCATCAATGTCGACGACCTGGACAGCATGAAGGGGTAGGGCGTGGAAAGCATTTACCTGAGCATCGTACTCGCGCCCCTGGTGGGCGCCATTCTCGCCGGGATCTTCGGCAAGCTGATCGGGCGGTCCGGCGCGCACTGGGTCACTATCCTGGGCGTGGCAACATCCTTTGTGTTGTCGGTCTACGTGTTCAAATACATGGTGATCGACGGACACGAGCCCTTCAACGGTCCGGTCTACACCTGGCTGGTCACCGACGGCGTCCAGATGCAGGTGGGTTTCCTGGTCGACCACCTGACCACCCTGATGCTGCTGGTGGTGACTTTTGTCTCGCTGATGGTACACGTCTATACCATCGGCTATATGCACGACGACCCCGGCTACCAGCGTTTCTTCAGCTACATCGCACTGTTTACCTTTTCGATGCTGATGCTGGTCATGTCCAACAACTTCCTGCAGCTGTTCTTCGGCTGGGAGGCGGTGGGCCTGGTCTCCTACCTGTTGATCGGCTTCTGGTACACGCGGCCCACGGCGATCTATGCCAACCTCAAGGCCTTCCTGGTCAACCGGGTGGGTGACTTCGGTTTTCTGCTGGGTATCGCGGCGGTGGTGCTGTATTTCAACACCCTGGACTACGCCGAGGTGTTCACCGCGGCGCCGTCGATGGCCGATGCGACCATGGAAGTTTTTCCCGGCGTACAGTGGTCGGCGATGACGGTAATCTGCATCCTGCTGTTTATCGGCGCCATGGGTAAGTCCGCGCAGGTCCCCCTGCATGTATGGCTGCCGGACTCGATGGAAGGCCCAACGCCCATTTCGGCGCTGATCCACGCTGCGACCATGGTGACCGCCGGCATCTTCATGGTGGCGCGCATGTCGCCGTTGTTCGAGCTGTCGGCGACGGCGCTCAGTTTCGTACTGGTCATCGGCTCCATCACCGCGCTGTTCATGGGCTTCCTGGGTGTTGTGCAGAACGACATCAAGCGCGTGATCGCCTATTCAACCCTGTCGCAGCTGGGTTACATGACCGTGGCGCT
>JAJDOI010000147.1 GCA_022340245.1 Thiogranum sp. | reverse complement strand
CGCTCAGCTCGGCGAGGTCATGAAAGCCGATGACCCCGCTGCCGCGCGCCGGCCCGTCGAGAAAGGCATCGGTTTTTTCCGCTGTACGATTGTATACCGCGACCCTGTAACCATGGTCGTTGATGTTCAGTGCCAGGTTCTGGCCCATGACAGCAAGACCGATCAATCCTATGTCCGCTTGCGGCATCGTCACTCCCGTCCTTTTTCGCTAACTAATGGCTGGTTTCAGTATGCCATATTTTGTGCCCGCAGGCTCGGAAGCGTCGCGTCCTTCCCCCCGTTAAATCGGAAGGCATTCAGGCACAACTGCCCGCTGTACGGGCAGTTATCACCGGTCCGCCGGTGCCCCGTCGCACGGCGCCAGCAGACTGCCGGTCGGGTATGCGAGGCGACTGACGACAAGGCGGGTGTAGTGCTATCTTTATAAGGAGACGGACAACTGCAAAGAGGCATTCGTAACGTGGCAAAACACAAGAAAGCAAACAAAGATCCCAAGCACCAGGACAGTGATTCGGATTCCGAAGGCGGACGGCCTGAGCAAAAGGCCAGGATGAAAACAAAGGAATACGAAAAAGAACTCTACAAGCTACACGCCGAACTGGTAAAACTTCAGGACTGGGTCAAACACGAGGGCATGCGCGCGATAGTGGTATTCGAAGGTCGCGACGCAGCCGGCAAGGGTGGCACGATCAAGGCCATTACCGAACGGGTCAGCCCCCGGGTGTTTCGCGTGGTGGCACTGCCCACCCCCTCCGAACGGGAGAAAACCCAGATGTATGTTCAGCGCTACATTGGCCACTTTCCGGCAGCCGGCGAAATCGTGCTGTTCGACCGCAGCTGGTACAACCGCGCCGGCGTAGAACGGGTGATGGGTTTCTGTACCGAGGAGCAGTACCGCGGCTTCCTGCACTACATGCCCATTTTCGAAAAGGCGATAACCGATTCCGGCATCATCCTGATAAAGTACTGGCTGGATGTCGACATGGAAGAACAGGAACGGCGTTTTCGCAGCCGCATCCACGACCCACGCAAGACCTGGAAACTGAGCCCCATGGACGTGGAGTCCTACAACCGCTGGTATGACTACTCACGCGCCCGGGATGACATGTTTGCCGCGACCGACACACCGTATGCGCGCTGGCACATTGTCCGCACAGACGACAAGAAGCGCGGCCGGCTGAACTGCATCGCCCATCTGCTGAGCTCGATCCCTTACCAGGAACTGCCACAGGAGACGGTCAAACTGGGAAAACGCTCCAGAAAAGGCGCGTACGACGACGACGCGTCACTCGCCGGCCGTTATTTCGTACCGCAAAAGTACTGATGCGAACCCTGTACGCCGCCGGAAAACTCGACACCCATGCTGCATTTTATCAGTTCACTGTTTACAACAGCGCCGCCAGACCCCAACGGACCGGACGAGGCACTGCTGAAGGCCGCAATCGAGCGGGTAGTAGACGGCACCGACCGTCGCCTGCGGGGTCTCGGCAACTACCGCAAACGGCTAATGGGCCCGGTCGAGGCCGCGGTTGTGCACGTGCTGGCGCTGGTTGACGGCCTGCCCGAAGCGACGGAAATCAGCCGCCGCGCCTACGGCACCGACCCCCGCTTGCGCGCGTTTTTTGTTTCCGCCGATGACCTGCAGGAGAAAGTCGGTGGTTCGAAAGGCGTTGGCGATTTTCTCAAGGCCCGAAACGGACCGCCGCCCGAGGAGATATTCGGCGTGCTCACAATGGAGTGGGAACAACGCAATGTACTCGGCATGCAGCTACAGGGTGAGGTCGTCCAGCGGGATGTCCCCCAGGTGGTCGTCAACTTTCAAAGTCATCGCTACTTTGGACCCGCAGCCAGTGAAGAAGAGAATCGCTGGCAGGGAAAGGTGCGGATATTCGACTACCTGATAGAAAGAGCGCTGGAGCGCATTGTCGCGACCCGCCGCAAGCGCACCGAGCTCGAGTACCAGCGCAGTCTGCTACAGCGCAAACTGGCGGCAATGAAGCGCGGCGACTGGGGGCTGGAACCGATGTTGGCCGACATTGAACACGAACAGCAGGACCCGGCCGCGCTGGAAGCCGAGATCGACACGATCGAGAAGGAGTTGGCTGAACTCGGTGCCAGACCGGTCGAGCTGGAGCAAACGCTCCAGCACATTATCGACACGCTGGGGCACGCGTCAGAGTGGATCGACGTGCGCAAGACCACGGTGACGTTGAACAGGATGTCCATCAAAACCGCAGACCCGCAGGCCGCCGGCGCCAGCCGACTGGAGCTCAACGAGCTTTACTCGTCGACTGGCAGTGAAACCCGGATCCTGTTGCCGGGACGATTTCCCCGGCAGGACTTACCCGAGCGGCCGGACTTCCTCAAGGAAGCGCAGCGCTACCTCGGCTGAATTGACGGGCGGACATCCGAACACGTTCGGGGGCACGGCAATCGACCGGCGCGTTTAGCCCGGAGCGTATAGTCAGCGGCCACGGGTATCAGGCCTGGTTGCAGTTCACCTGTACGCTCTCGCGGTGATAAAAAAACCCGGCCAGAGCCGGGCTAAAAACGCAGCGAGGAGATCTTTACAGGGCGTTACGCAACATCAGCTCCCTGGGATGCGGCTCCAGGTAGACCTGCTGACTAATATAAGGGTGAGGATTGCGTTTGAAGTGGTGCTGAAACAAGGTTATCGGCACCACCAGCGGGTATTCCCCGCGTCGGTAGGCGTCGATAACGTCAACCAGGCTGGCGCGGTTGGCGCCGTCGAGGTGCCTGCGCAGGTACCCCAGCAGGTGCTGCAGAACATTGACATGGCGGCGGCGGCTGGCCTGCTGGCCAAGCAGCTGCATAAGCCGCGCGATGTATTGCTCACCCAGTTCGCCAAGGTCGAGGTGGTTGAGCCGCGACAGCATGCGCCCCAGCTCCTTGTACCCCGCGGGGCTGTGCGCCATGAGCAGCAGCTTGTGGCGTGCGTGGAAAGCGATCAATCCGCCCTTGGTCAATCCATCGCGCTGCAAGGCCCGCCAGCGGGCATACACGAATACCCGGCTGATGAAGTTCTCGCGCAGCGCCGGATCACACAGGCGGCCCTCCTCCTCGACCGGCAACAACGGGTGGGCCTGCATGATTTCCGCGGCGAACAGCCCGGTTCCGGTTTTTTCCGGTATACCCTTGTCGCTATAGATGCGCACCCGTTGCATGCCGCAGCTGGGCGAATCCTTCTTGAACGCGAAGCCGCACAGGTCATCGATGCCGGCGGCGACCTGTTTGCCGTAGTCGCGCAGCGGCCCGGTAACGTCGAGGTCGGGGTTTCTCGAGCCCACCGCTCGCGGTGACTCGGCGAGACCCACCAGACGTATACTCTGACGCGGAACCCCCATGCCGATAGCCACCTCGGGACAAAACGGCACAAACTCGAAATGCTGCGCCAGCGCGTCGTCTATAAAGGAGTTGCGCTTGTGGCCGCCATCGAAACGCACTTTGGCGCCCAGCAGGCAGGCGCTCACACCCATGCGCAGTCTACCCAGTTCGGATTCGTAAGCCGGTTGTGTCATCGATATTCTCCGATTGCCTCAGGCGGAGGAAGCAGTACGCGCCATACCGCCGCGGAAAGCCGGCGCATACTGCCCATATTTGCCAGTGATTGTATTGTACAGCACTTATACTTACATTGTACAAATTTCAGGATAAAAATAAAATATATATTAAGTACAATATGTTATTAAGTTACTGCAACATCCCACAACTCCGTGACTGAAGCGCTGACCGGGAGCCGGGCGGCCCTCGAGTCACCGGCGCCCGGCCCGCCAATCAGGCCGGTTTTCCCTCAGCCAGCAACGCGGCGACGTGTTCGGCAAAGCCGGCGCCGGCTTCGGCATACAGGTTGAACGCGGAATCGACACCGGCCTGCTCCAGCGGTGCGATTTCGTCGGGAAACTTGGCGACCGCCACGAGCTTACCCTGGTAGTGGAGCCTGCGCAGCTGACCGGCTGCAAACAGGTTCTCCAGATAATTCGGCATGGCGAGCATCACCAGTTCCACCTTGTTGTAGTCGATGCGAAAACGCTCCCAGAAATCCGGGTCGGTCACGCTGCCGCGCACCACGTTGTTCCCGGCCGCGCGTAACCCGTCCACACGGTCTTTGTCGATATCCACGCCGACGACCGCGTCGCCGACACGCTCGCGCATGCTCTGGTAGGCCTGGCCACCAACACGGCCCATGCCGAAAATCACCACCGATACGCGGCCGGGGTCAATCGGCTGTTCAGAGGGAATCAGCTCGCTGACCTCGTAGCCGTGGAGACGTTCGCGCAAACGCGTGTACAGCCCGTGCGCCCGCGTATTCAACGGCGCCGCAAAGATAAACGACAGGGACAGGGCCACCGCAATAACGATCGTCCATTCGCTGCCCATCCAGCCATTCACCATGGCGATTGAGGCCACAATGAGCCCGAACTCACTGTAGTTGGCGAGACCCAGCGAGGTAAGCAACGCGGTGCGGGCGCGCAAACGAAAGCGCGTGAGAAGCCAGAAGAAGAACCCGGCTTTCAACGGCACCAGGGCCACCAGCAACAGCGCGACAGCCACCGCCTCCGGGGTGAGCGGACCGGACAGGCCGATGGTTAGGAAAAAACCCACCAGGAACAGATCCTTGAAACCGAGCAGGTAGCGGGCCAGCTCCGAGGACCAGGCGTGCGTCGACAGCAGCAGGCCGAGTATCAGTGCGCCGAGATCGCCCTTGATGCCGACCAGCTCGAACACCTTGGCACCGCCAAGCGCCACGGTGAGCCCGAACAGGATCATCAGTTCGCCGTGCCCGCAACGCTCCAGCATCTTGCCGAGCGCCGGGCGCAACGGAAACAGCGCGGCCAGCAACAGCAGCGCCCAGGGCGAAGGCACCTTACCGGTCGACGCGGCCAGAAACACGACCGCGGCAATGTCCTGCATGATCAGGATACCGATGGCGATACGGCCATAGACGGCATTCATTTCGCCCTTTTCTTCCAGCACCTTCACCGCAAACACGGTGCTGGAGAAACTCAGCGCAAACGACACCAGCACCACCAGCGGCAGGTCGAGCCGGGAAAACAGCGTCAGTCCCAGCACCCCGATAGCGACGATGCCGACCGAGAACAGCAGCACCGTCACAACCAGGTGCACAGACGCCACAGCCCAGACCTGTGGCATCAGCAGGCTGCCAATACGCATTTTCAGTCCGATGGAGAACAGCAGCAGGGTCACGCCGATTTCGGAAAACGCCTGCAGGGTCGGTGTCGTCTGCATGCCTGCCGCGTACAGCACGAAGCCGGCGACCAGGTAGCCAACCAGCGGCGGCAGGCCCGCCAGACGCGCTCCCAGCCCGAAAAGAAATGCCACGCCGATGGCGATAATGTCTGCCTGCATAGTGCCGAGTGTCCGTGTTCTGTTCTTGTTGATGACCGTGGCGGAGGATACCGCGAAACCCCCGCCACCGTAACCGGGCGCGCCGGCGGCGAAACCGCGGCCCACAGGCCGCTGTGCAACGACATTAACGATATTTAACCCGCCGGAAAGCCTGGTGTAATCCAGACAGGTTTAGGCTTGCGTTGAATGACACAGGAAAGCAAATCCACGGAGAACTCACCGATGAAACACACAACTGTTGCACTTGCCCTGGCCGCGGCACTGGCCCTGCCGCAGGCCGCGCTGGTTCAGGCCGCAGAGACGCCCGCGACAACGCCGCAGGTTCAGAGCCAGGCCGCGAAAGGCTACCTGGGTGTCAACATCGAGCGGCTGCCCGACGCGCTGCGCGCTCAGCTCGCGGACAGCATCCCGCCGCAGCAGGGCGTCCTGGTGACCCGGGTCATGCAAGGCTCGCCCGCGGAAAAGGCCGGCATCGAGCCTTTCGACATCCTGCTGCGCTACGATGACCAGAAGCTGTTTTCGCCGGAACAGCTGACCAGACTGGTCGGTTCCGACACCAGCGGGAAACCGGTAAAGCTCACCATCGTGCGCGCCGGCGATGTTTCGACGCTTGACGTGACGCTCGGCGAGAACCAGGCGCCGGAATCGGCGCCATGGTTCGCCCAACCGGAGCTTCGACCGCTACCCCTTCCCCGCTACCACCGTCCGCCCTTCACGGGCCCGCAACAGCAGGCCCCACAATCCAGCGAGAAAAACTGGCAAAGCTTCGACGCGCTGTCGCTGGACAAACTCAAAGACGACCAGTACAAGGCGGTGATCGGCTACCTCGCCAAGGACGGTAGCCACAAGCGTCTCGAGTTCAAGGGAACCCGCGATGAGATTCGCCAGAAGATCCTCGCACAGAATGATCTGCCGGACCGGGAGCGCGGCCAGCTGCTGGATGCCCTGACATCGCGGGACGATTTCTTCCCGCCCCATGCCTGGGCGTTCGCGCCGTTTGAGCAGGATCTTCCGGTGCCTCCGCCCTGGTGGGGCTGGCATCCCGACTTCTGATCGCGCTGTCACTGGACCGTCCCGCCGCGGTCTGCTATCCGTATATAGACAGGTGGCAGACCGCACCTCGCGGGATGCAGGAGGGACAGCGATGATCAGGCTGCTGGTCAACGATCAGGAACACGAGCTCACGGCCGACCCGGCCATGCCGCTTTTATGGGTGCTGCGCGATCTGCTCGGCCTCACCGGAACCAAGTACGGCTGCGGCATTTCCCTGTGCGGTGCCTGTACGGTGCTCGCCGACGGCGAGCCGGTGCGCAGCTGTACCACGCCGCTGTCCAAGGTCAGCGGCAAAAAAATCACCACCATCGAGGGGCTGCCCAAAGACCGCAGTCACCCGGTACAGCAGGCCTGGATCGAAGAGCAGGTGCCGCAGTGCGGTTACTGCCAGTCCGGCCAGATTCTGTCGGCTGTGGCCCTGCTGGCACGCAAGCCGCGACCGAGCGATGCGGATGTCGACCAGGCCATGTCGGGCGTGCTGTGCCGTTGCGGCACGTATCCGCGTATCCGGCGCGCCATCCGGCGCGCGGCGAGCATCGCGGAAAAGGACGCCTGATATGCCGCGCCTGGCTGTCACTCGGCGTGAATTCATGCGCATCTCCGCGGCGCTCGGTGGCGGCCTGCTGATCGGCATCCAGCTCGACAACCGGGCGCGGGCGGACGCTGCCGATGCAGCCACCGCCGCTGCGGCCGACGGGATGTTTACACCCAACGTCTGGCTGACCATCACGCCCGATGACGTTGTCAGCATCCGCGTGGCGAGTTCGGAAATGGGCCAGGGCGTGATGACCGCGCTGCCCATGTTGATCGCCGAAGAGCTCGACGCCGACTGGGACACGGTGCGCGCTGAGTTTGCGCCGATCAACCCGGCCTACGCCAACCCCATCTTCGGACGCCAGCAGACCGGTGGCAGCACCGCGATACGCGGCTACTGGCGCACGCTGCGCGAGGCCGGCGCCGTCGGCCGCGAGGTACTGCTGACGGCCGCGGCGCAGACTTGGGGCGTAGCTGTCGAGAGTTGCCATGCCGAACGCGGGCAGGTCAGCCACGGCAACAGCGGGCGCAGCCTGCGCTACGGCGCACTCGCCCGGCGCGCGGCCGGGCTGCCCGTGCCTGAATCGGTTTTCCTGAAGGAACCCTCGCAGTTCACACTGCTCGGCCGGGCCATGCCGCGCCTCGACATCCCCGCCAAGGTCGACGGTAGCGCCGGCTTCGGCAGCGACGTCAAACTGCCCGGGTTGCTTACCGCCACGGTGGCGCGCTGCCCGGTGTTCGGCGGCAGCGTCGGCAAGGTGAATGACAAGCGCGCCAGGTCGGTCGCCGGGGTGCGCAAAGTGGTCGTCATCAGCAGCGGCATCGCGGTGGTCGCCGACCACTTCTGGGCCGCCCGGCAGGGGCGCGAGGCGCTGGAGATCGACTGGAACCCGGGCCCGGCCGCCAGGCTGGACTCCGCGACAATCACGGCACGTCTCGCGGAGCGGGCAGATTCGGGTACGGTGGGTCGCAACGATGGCGATGCCGAGCGGGCGCTGGCCAGTGCCAACCGGCGCCTGGAAGCCGTCTATGAAGTCCCGTACCTGGCCCACGCCTGCATGGAGCCCATGAACTGCACCGCCGATGTGCGCACCGACAGCTGCGACATCTGGGTGCCCACACAGGCCCAGACCAGCGTGCACCAGACCGCCATGCGACTTACCGGCCTGCCCGCGGACAAGGTGCGGGTCCACACCACTTACCTGGGTGGCGGCTTCGGCCGACGCGGGGAACAGGACTTCGTCATCGACGCCATCGAGACATCGCGCGCGGTCGGCGCGCCGGTCAAAGTGCTGTGGACGCGCGAGGACGACATCCAGCACGATTTCTACCGTCCCGCCACCTATAACCGGCTGGCCGCGGCGCTCGACAAACAGGGTATGCCGGTCGCCTGGCGACACCGCATCGCCGGGCCCTCGATCTCGCAGCGGGACGCAACCGCACGCGAGACCAGCGGCTCGGACTTCAGCGCCACCGAGGGCGCACTGAACCTGCCCTACGCCATCCCCAACATCCTGGTCAGCTACGCGCGGGTCAACAGCGCCGTTCCGGTCGGTTACTGGCGCTCGGTGGCAAGCTCGCAGAACGCCTTTATTACCGAGTGCTTCCTCGACGAAGTCGCCGCCGCCGGTGGCAAGGATCCCTACGCGCTGCGCCGTGCGCTGCTCGGCGAGCAAGCGCGCCTGCGGGCCGTGCTGGAACTCGCTGCCGCCAAGGCAGACTGGGGCAGCCCCGCAGCGGCCGGCCGTTTTCGCGGTATCGCCGTGGCCGAGTCTTTTCGCAGTTATGTCGCCCAGGTGGCCGAGGTCTCCATCGCCGGCGGCCAGCCGCGCGTGCACCGGGTGGTGTGCGCCATCGACTGCGGCATGACTGTGAACCCCGATACCATTGCGGCGCAGATGGAAAGCGCTATCGTGTTCGGTCTGACGGCGGCGCTCAAGGGCGAGATCAGCATCGCCGACGGGCGGGTGGTGCAGAGCAACTTCCACGACTACCCCCTGCTGGGCTTCGACGAATGCCCGGACATCGAGGTGTATATCGTGCCCAGCGAGGCCGACCCGGGCGGTGTCGGCGAACCCGGTACCCCACCCATCGCGCCGGCGGTCGCCAACGCCGTGTTCGCCGCGACCGGCAACCCGGTGCGGCGCCTGCCGATTCGCTTGTGACGGCAACGACGCACCCGGTTACAGGCCCGAGGGATCGACCAGGACGCTTGTAGCAGGCAGTACTCGCCCGCCAGGGCATCCGCAGCTCCGGCTGGAAATAGCGGTTTACCGCCAGCGGGCTTTTTTCTAAACTGCCCACCGCCATCAAATCAACCGGTATTACCAGCATGTTCATTGTCGCCAACCGGGTATCTGTCGCCAGCGGGTGGGAAGATGCCTTTGAAGAACGCTTTCGCCAGCGCGCGGGGCAGATCGACAAACAGCCAGGCTTTGTGCGCATGCAAGTGCTTAAGCCACACTCCGAAGACACGCCCTACGTCGTACTGACAACCTGGACGGACAAAGCGGCGTTTGAAGCCTGGGTGGGCAGTGAGGACTTCAAGCTTGCACACAGTAATCCGATGCCGAAAGAGGCCTTCGACGGCCAGGGCAAGCTGGAAATCCATGAAGTGGTTGTCGCCGGCGAGCGCGCGGTCTGAACCGGCTCGCCGCGTCCCTGCTGCCTTCACACGGGCGCACCCCTGTTGGGCACAAGCCACCTCTGCGCACGGAAAATACACGCTCCACTCATGCGCCTGCCCGCGGCCTGCAACGAAAGTTCAGCACATACAGCCCCTTGCCGAGTCCGCCATGGCTGGCACATATCCTGCCACGGGTATCATGATACGGGTTCTTCGGCGGCGGCCCGCAGCTGCCCCGCGACCGACAGAACGACGGAATACCGATGACGACGACCTCGCAGGATACGCTCCGGGATGACCATGAAGCACTGTGCGCGCGCCTGGATGCGCCGCTTCGCGCCATTGCCAGGCGAGCGCTCCGGGTGTGGTTCAACCGCGACAGGCTTGACCAGATACTGGCCGAATACATCGGCCAGTGCCCCCACTGTGAACTGATCTACGCGATTGATCCCGACGGACGCCAGGTGAGTTCCAATGTGCACGTGGGCAACATCGACCGGAGCTCCTATGGCCAGGACCTGTCCCGGCGTCCCTATTCGGTCACCTTGTCGGTATTGAACAACGCCGCCTACCAGGGTGCGTTTCTGTGTGACGCCTACATCAGCCAGGTGACCCGGCGTCCCTGCATCACCGTCATGTACGCGGTAACCTCGGGCCCCACCGTGCTGGGCTTTATTGCGGCCGACCTCGACCTGCAACAGCTGCCGGCCGTCTGAGGCGGGCAATGTGCTTCAGCATGGATAGTGTGCACCTGATACTGACCGGGTTGGCGGTGACTTTCGCACTCTCGCCAGGGACGTTCACGGCCGACTCCGTCACGGGGAAGCGCAAAATCGCCGCAAATAGTCTTCGTAGTTATTCTGTTTACGGTGCAGTTCATCGGCCTCCTTCAGCTTATAACCGCGGTGTAGCCTCGAGCGGACCGCTTCGAGCTGTTTGCGCCTTTTCCAGCAGGACTTGCTTTCTTCGGCCCGCCGTTTCGGCCGCGCCGAGAGTTCGCGACGACGCGCCGCCGCTTCGTTACGGTAGCTGTTCAGCAACGCCCGTTCACCCGGGCGCAAGGCAGACCAGCCGCTTCGCCGGTCTTTGAGATGCATCGGCTTGCTATCACTACTGCAGGGAGTCTGCTGGTAACTGACATGGCCGCCACCCGACACACAGCGATACACATCCGCTTGCGCCTGGGGGGCCGAGATAAAAACGACAAGAACAACACTGGATATTGCCGAAAAGGTAAGCACGCGCATTGTTTCCTCCATGAAACAATATCGGTAACTGAATCTATTGGCCTTCCTGGCGCAGCCGACAGATAGAGCGTCTTCCCGCGCTTTCCCGCAGGAGCCCTGTACAACCGGTTCTGCATCATAACATCGATGTCACCAGCGACATTGCCCGGAGTACCGAAAAGGTCATGGTGATACCATGGCACACAGTCCTGCGCGCCAACAAGCAGCTGGACAATGTCGCCAATTGCGACAGAATATCCAGCGTAGACACGAGAATACGCTCTTGATGAATAGCGAAGTCGATCGAAGGGGTAAGGGAGAGGCATGCTCAGGATAACGTGGATATCGGTACTGGCCCTGATTGCCGGCTGCACGCTCATGGCGCAGCACGCGCTCAACGATCGCTATGGGAAACCAGACCCCGCGCGCTTTGACACAGCCGAGAAGCCAAAGCCCGGGATGCTATCCTATCGCGATGATATTCAACCACTTCTCAACCACCGCTGCGTGGTCTGCCACTCCTGTTACGATGCCCAGTGCCAGCTCAAGCTTTCTGCGTGGCAAGGTGTCGCGCGAGGCGCGAGCAAGCAAAAAGTCTACGATGCCGAACGCATTGTGGAAGCGCGGCCCACCCGTCTGTTTATCGATGCCCACACCGCATCGGCGTGGCGAAAACGCGGCTTCTATCCGGTTTTGAACGAGCGTGCCCAGACATCCACGGCCAATCTGTACGGCAGCGTCCTGTTCCGTATGCTGGATCTCAAACACCGGCATCCGCTTCCCGGCGACAAGGTGCTTCCGGACTCATTCGATTTTTCCCCGAACCGGGCCCAGCAATGCCCCCGTATCGACGAATTTGACAAATTCGAGCAGGACTATCCCCTTTGGGGCATGCCCTACGGCCTGCCCGGCCTGAGCGATGCGGAACGTGACACACTGGCGCACTGGCTGGAGCAGGGCGCCCCGTACGAAGGCCCGGCGCCTTTACCCCCCGCGGTCCAGCAGAAAGTCGGTGAATGGGAGCAGTTCCTGAACGGCGATTCACTCAAGGAGCAACTGACCAGTCGTTACCTGTACGAGCACCTGTTTCTGGCCCACCTGCACTTCGAGTCTGATTCCCGGAACCATTACTTTCGCCTGGTGCGCTCCAGCACACCGCCGGGACAACCGGTCCACGAGCTGGCCACGCGCCGGCCCTATGACGATCCCGGCGTCAGCCGGGTGTATTACCGCCTGGAGCCGGAGCGCGAGACACTGGTCGCCAAAACCCACATGCCCTATGCGCTGGGGCCCGAACGCATGGCGCTGTGGCGGCAACTGTTCCTGACACCCGATTACAGTGTCGACGCACTGCCCTCTTATGCGCCCGACGTCGCCGCGAATCCATTTGTCGCTTTTCAGGCGCTGCCCATCAGTGCCCGTTACCGCTTTATGCTCGATGAGGCGCAATTCACCATTATGGACTTCATCAAGGGGCCTGTGTGCCGGGGACAGGTAGCGGTGGACGTCATCGAGGATCAGTTCTGGGTATTCTTTGTGGATCCCAAAGTCCTGAACTCCGCTGCCGATGCCCGATTCCTGGCCCGCGAGAGCAAGAACCTGAGTCTGCCATCGGAAAATGGCAGCGACGCACTCATCCTTGCGACGTGGGTAGAATATTCGCGGCGGGAAAATGATTACCTGCAGGCCAAGTCGGAATACATGCAACGCAGGTTCAATACGCCGTCGAAAGTGACCCTGGATCTGATCTGGGACGGCGACGGCCGCAATTCCAACGCAGCGCTTACGGTTTTCCGGCATTTCGACAACGCATCGGTCGTCAAGGGGCTGGTGGGTGCCCCCCCCAAGACCGCCTGGGTGATTGGCTACCCGCTGCTGGAGCGCATCCACTATCTGCTGGTGGCGGGTTTCGATGTCTTTGGCGACGCGGGACACCAGCTGAACTCGCGGCTTTACATGGATTTCCTGCGCATGGAGGGAGAGTTCAATTTTCTTGCGCTGTTACCGTCGGCACAGCGCGTTGCCGTGCGCAACTACTGGTACCGCGACGCAAGCCAGGCGGTGAAGAATTACCTGTACGGCACAAGAGCCTGGTTCAACCAGGACTCGGGCATCGACTATCACACCAGCGACCCGCAACGCGAGTTGTACGGCCTGCTTCGCACACGGCTGGCGCCGGTGCTCGATAGTACGTTCAACCTGTCAACCGTCAATGATTCCGCGCTGCGCGAGGACTTGCAGACATTGGCTGCGGTGCACGGCCGCAGCCTGTCTTTAATACCCGAAGCCAGCTTCCTGCGCCTGGATGATTCGGCCGGCTCGTCCCGCTATTTCACTCTGTTGCGTAATACCGGTCACTTCAACGTCACACACCTGGCGGACGAAAGCAAAGAGCTGGCACCGGACGAGAATACCCTGACGGTGGTGCCGGGGTTCATCGGCGCCTACCCGAACGCGCTCTATGTGATGGAGCCTGCGGCCCTACCCGAATTCACCGCGGCGGTTCGCGATTTGTCCTCTGAAGCGGACTATCGGGCGCTGGCCGACCGTTTTGCCATACGCCGCACCAATCCGGCATTCTGGACCTACAGCGATGCCTTGCAGGATGCGCACGCAAGCCTGGCCCCGGGGCAGCTCGGACTGTTTGACTATAACCGCTTCAAGAATCGTTAGCGCATATGTGAGCCGGGCACACAACTCGGCGGCTGACACGGGATATGCATGCCCTCTGTATTGTTGGCAAATAAATGAAACACCTAACTTGGCGTACTGCAGCACGAATAACGCCGTGGTGTGCCTGCTGCGCCCAGTATCACGGAGAATGGAACGGAGTATCTATATACCGACCGAACCCGGCACCACATGAAATCCTTATATAACATTTCGCTAATCGGCAGCAGTCGACCCGTTGCCGCTATTGACGTTGAAAATGCCAGGCGAACTGCCGGCCTCAGCACAAGCGGTGCCTGGCAATGACTGATCAATAGCTGTGGATTTCAGGGGATAAACGAATCAGAATCTGGAACCCCGTGGGTTATCATCACCTGATAAGGAGTAGGAACATGAAAATGCTATCTCAAGTGTTATTCTGGTTCGGCATCCTCTCCATCCCCATCTCCTGGCTGGCGTGGTTCATCGCTCCGGAGATCGGGAACGAGGTCATGTCCGGAATCGCTGACCCCGCTTTGCGGTCGGTGATGGAGGAAGCGCATCGCGAGCGCTGGGGCATCTACGTCGGCCACTGGCCTCCAACGCTGCTCATTCTCAGCTATATCCTGGATAAAAAGGCCGGCTGACACCCTGGCACCTGCCTTGAAATGCGTCTCGACCGCCCATGCGGTGTTGCGGACCCCGCTGCGGCGCTCATTGCCCGGCTTGCGGCCCTGCAGCCGAAGACCAGAATGGACCTGGCGCGTTACTGCGGTGCGTTTGCCGGCATCATGTTTTTCATCCGACACAGGCTGATTTGGTGCGGTGACTATGAGGCTGTAGCTGAAGTTGAATGACCAGGTTCAAGGGCCAGCATGGCGTTCATTGGTCACCCGTGTGGGGCAGGAGTTGGCCGACCCAAGAAGTACAGGAACCCCGCATTAGCGGGGTTTTCTTTTTCCCGGAATGTCCATATATGGACTCCGCCTCGGTTTGCAAGCGCACTGATCGACGACTTCAAGGTCGGCTATGAAAATATTGGCCGCTTAGGGGCGTCATGCTTCGAAGTACATGGGGGCTCAGTGGATACACCGAGATATCTTCGCAAAAAACCTCTGGCTAGCTATGGCCGTCAATTGATCTCGAGCATCTGGTCGAAATCACTTTGAGCTGAATTTCGGACTCTTGAACTTTCCGGATTTTTCAACAGTATCGGCCGTTTCAGGCCATCCAGATTTATCTACGTTAGAGCGTTTAGGCGGGTGGCTTTTTAGGGAGCAACGCACTGCTCTCGGCTATTGAAACAGTGCGCTATGCGGTAGTTTGTTGCTGGAGAGCGCGCCATCTGTGCGCCATAGAAAAATAGAGAGAGCTATACTTAATTACTATTAATTGAATTAAAAAGCTTTTTTCTAACAATAATGGTGGCCAGGGACAGAATCGAACTGCCGACACGGGGATTTTCAGTCCCCTGCTCTACCAACTGAGCTACCTGGCCTTCGCAAGCGAGCGCGTATTAAACCGGGAGTGACCGGGACAGTCAAGCGTGGCCGGTATTTTTGACGAAAGATCGGGTATTTACGCGGAATTTCAGGGGGTTCGGCGGTTACTCGGCCGGCGGCACGTAGTCGGGCGGGGTGTCGGCGCCTTCGCCAAAGAAGAATTTTTCCATCTGCTCTTCGAGAAACTTGCGGGCCTTGGGGTCCATGGGTGACAGGCGGTATTCGTTGATCAGGATGGTCTGCTGCTTCATCCACTGCTGCCAGGCTTCTTTCGAGATCGACTCGAAGATGCGCTTGCCCAGGTCACCCGGATAGGTCGGGCGGTCGAGTCCCTCGGCCTCTTTGCCCAGTTTTGCGCAGTGCACCATTCGCGTCATGCCTTGTTTCCTCTTGTTGTCGGTTCCTGAAGGCGCGCCAGCAGGCGCTGCACGGGTGCCGCGAGGCCCACGGCGTCAGAGCCTTGCAGTTTATACCAGAGCCCCCGGCCTGCTTCCATCACTGAAAACACGGGGTTTTTCAGTCGCAGGCAATGCGGTGTGATGTCGAGGTGGAAATGGCTGAAGGTATGCCGTACAGCGGGCAGGGTCTCCATACGCGCCGGTTTCACACCCCGCGCATCGCACCAGGCGCACAGGCCGTCGGTATCGTCGAACTCGGGAAAACTCCACAGGCCGCCCCAGATGCCCTGCGCGGGCCGCTGCTCCAGGTATGCCGCGTCCTCCGACACCAGCAGCAGCATGTGCACCTGGCGCGCCGGGAGTTGCCGGCGCGGTTTCGCATGCGGGTAGCGTGCGGGATCACCCTGTGCGCGGGCACGGCAGCCGTCCTGCAAGGGACAGCGCTCGCAGTCCGGTGCGCCGCGGGTACACACCGTCGCCCCGAGATCCATCATCGCCTGGTTGAAGTGCGCGACCCGCTCGTTGGGGGTGACCGCGTCCGACAGGCGCCACAGGGCTTTGAGCACGTCGCTCTTGCCGGGCCAGCCGTCGACGGCGTGGTAGCGCGCCAGAACGCGCTTGACGTTACCGTCGAGGATGGGGTGACGCTGACCGCAGGCCAGCGACAGGATGGCGCCGGCGGTGGAACGGCCAATGCCGGGCAGGCCGGCCACGGTCTCGAAGGTTTGCGGGAACTGTCCCGCGAACTGATCGCGCAGCTGCTGTGCGGCGCTGTGCAGGTTGCGCGCCCGCGCGTAATAGCCCAGCCCCGACCAGTGGTGCAGCACTTCATCCAGCGACGCATCCGCGAGCTGCTGTACATCCGGAAAGCGCTGCATGAAGCGCTGATAATAGGGAATGACCGTCTGCACCTGCGTCTGTTGCAGCATGATTTCGGACACCCACACCCGGTAGGGTGTCGGTTGCTGCTGCCAGGGGAGGTGTTTGCGGCCGTGCCGGTCGAACCAGTCGAGCACCAGAGTTGCGAAGGCGCTGTCCGGCATTGCTTGTTCCACGGCGGCCTTGCTGCTGCACATCACCGCCCGACTCAGACCTGGTAGTAGTCCCGGTACCAGGCCACGAAGTTGGCAACGCCCTGTTCGACGGACATATCCGGCTTGTAGCCGACGTCCCTGACCAGGTCCTGCACATCAGCATAGGTGTCGGGCACATCGCCGGGCTGCAGCGGCAGCAGGTTCTTTTCCGCCTTCATGCCCAGGCAATTCTCCAGCACCTCGATGTAGTGCAGCAACTCCACCGGCTGGTTGTTGCCGATATTGTACAGCGCATAGGGCGCGGTGCTGCTCGCCGAATCCGGGTGATCGCCGGACCAGTCGGGGTTGGGCCGGGGAATGCGGTCCAGCGTCCTGATAACGCCCTCCACAATATCGTCGATGTAAGTGAAATCGCGGCGGTGCTTGCCGTAGTTGAACACGTCGATGGGTTCGCCGGCGAGAATATTGCGCGTGAACTTGAACAACGCCATGTCCGGGCGGCCCCAGGGTCCGTACACGGTGAAGAAACGCAGGCCCGTGGTCGGCAGGCGGTACAGGTGGCTGTAGGTGTGCGCCATCAGTTCGTTGGCCTTCTTGGTGGCCGCGTAGATGCTCACCGGGTGGTCGACGTTGTCGTGCACGGAAAACGGCATCCTGGTGTTCGAGCCGTACACCGAGCTGCTGGAGGCGTACACCAGGTGTTTGACATCGTTGTGCCGGCAGCCTTCGAGTACGTGCATGAAACCGACCACGTTGGTATCGATATAGGCGTTGGGGTTTTCCAGCGAGTAACGCACGCCCGCCTGGGCCGCGAGGTTAACCACCCCGTCGGGTTTATACTGCGCAAACAGGTCGGCGATGCCCTGGCGGTCTTCCAGGTCGATGCGGATATCGGTAAATGCAGAGTGATCCCGGGTTCTGGCCAGCCGCGCTTCCTTGAGCGACGGATCGTAATAGTCGTTGAGGTTATCGATGCCGATAACCTCATCGCCGCGATCCAGCAACCGCAAGGCCAGCGCGCTACCGATAAAACCCGCGGCACCTGTAATAAGCACTTTCATGATAGTTTCCGTTGTTGTTCAGGTTTTCTAGAGACACCCGTCAGCGGCGCCCGGTGGCAGTATGCCTTTCACATCGTACACAACGCTGCCCGGTTTGCCGAAAGCGCGTACGCCGTCGGCACCCAGTTCACGGAACTGGCGGTGGGCGACCGCGAGTACAATTGCGTCGTAGCCGCCCGGCTGCAGCGCTGCAACGGGCTCTATACCATACTCGCGTTGCGCCTGTGCGGGATCCACCCAGGGGTCGTAGACATCGACAGTCGCGCGGTAGGCCTGCAGTTCGCGGATCACATCGATGACGCGCGTATTACGCAAATCCGGACAGTCTTCCTTGAAGGCCAGCCCCATCACCAGCACCCGCGAACCGCAGACCGCCAGCTGCGCGCGGTTCATGAGTTTGAACACCTGCCCCGCGACGTAGCTGCCCATACTATCATTGATGCGCCGTCCGGCGAGGATGACTTCGGGATGGTAGCCGATCTCCTGGGCCTTGTGCGTCAGGTAATACGGGTCGACGCCCAGGCAGTGGCCGCCCACCAGCCCGGGACGAAACGGCAGGAAGTTCCACTTGGTGCCCGCGGCTTCCAGCACTTCGCGGGTATCGATGCCGATGCGATTGAAGATCAGCGCCAACTCGTTGACCAGCGCAATGTTCACGTCGCGCTGGGTGTTTTCGATCACCTTGGCGGCTTCGGCGACCCGAATACTGCTGACTCTGTGTGTCCCCGCGGTGATGATTTTACGATACAGGGCATCGACGAAGTCGGCCGCCTCCGGTGTGGAACCCGACGTCACTTTGAGTATGTTTGTCAGGCGGTGTTGTTTGTCACCCGGATTGACGCGTTCCGGACTGTAGCCGGCATAAAAATCCCGGTTGCAGCGCAGGCCGGACACCGACTCCAGCATAGGCACGCAGACGTCTTCGGTGACACCCGGGTACACGGTGGACTCGAAAATCACCACGTCACCTGCGCCCAGCACCTCTCCGACCAGCCCGCAGGCTGCTTCCAGCGGCCCCAGGTCAGGGCGATTGAAGCGATCGACCGGCGTCGGGACGGCAACGATGAACACGTTGCAGGCGGCAATATCCCCGGATTCACTCGAATAGCTGAGCTGCGTGGCCTCGGCCAGCGCACCGGGCTCGACTTCGAGCGTGCAGTCTCTTCCGGCCCTGAGTTCGTCCACCCGGGCGGGGTTGATATCGAAGCCCACGGTAGGCATCAGCTTGCCGAAGGCCGCGGCCAGCGGCAGGCCCACATAGCCCAGACCGACAACGGCGACTCTTGCCTGTTCCGGTTTCAGCACGCGTTACACACGCGTTGGGGGTAAAGTCGAATAGCGCAAGGGACTGCCTGATCAATGGCTGACGGCGTCATTGTGGGGCAATCCCTCCAGCGGTGCCACCCGCTCCAGGTTGCGCACCGTTTCCAGCGCCTCGCTGATCAGTTTGCGCTTTACCAGCCAGGGACCGATGACAGGCGGAATCCAGAAATCCGGTTCCAGTTCCCCGCGGATCAACACCCGCGTGCCGTCGGGCTCCTGCCATACGTGCAGGCGCGCAAAACCATAGCGGAAATCACTCTGTTCGGGCAGCACGGTCGCCGTCACCGAACCGTCCTGCGCCTCGACAACGTCCTGCACCTGGTGCAGACGCTTGCAGTAGAACCACACGCAGACCTCGGTGACCGTGCGCACCTGGTAGTCGCCCGGTGCGCGGGTCAACAGGATTTCACTGCGCTTGATGTCGGGATTGATGCGCCCGAGGTGATTGTAGTCGGTCAGCAACCGGCGGGCGCGGGACGCGGGCACGCTGACCAGCGCATCGACCTGGACCCGATAGGTAGCGCCCTGCTGGCTTGCCGAGGCCGCATGAACCTTGACGGCCTGTACAAGGGGCGCATACAGGCCGACCAGTCCCGCCACAGCGAGGACGGCGAACTTACTGGAACAGCCCCTTGAACTGATCGCCAAACTTTTTCTCCAGTTTCTTCTCGATCTTCTCCTTGACCTTTTTCTCTGTCGTATCCTTCAGCACTTTATCCAGGCGCACCTGGTACTTCGGCTCTGCGAACGAGCCACTGATCTGCACCGGCACCGAGACGCCCTTGAGATCGTCGAGCTCCTTGCCGCCCTGCCCCTTCAGGCTGCCGACAACCTTGGCCGTCAGCAGATAATCCAGCGACTCTGCGGGAAGATCCACATCGCCCGTACCCTCTACCCGCAACAGCGGACTTTTTGCCATCAGATCGCGATTACTGATGACCCCGTTGGTGACCGTTGCGGTACCGGTCAACTCGGAGAAATCGGTCTGGTCAGGGCCTTCTTCCGGCGGTACGGGCTGACCTTTCAGCTGTGCCTGTGCCTTGCGCAGCAGAGCCGCGAGGTTGAAGCCCTTCACGGCCCCGTCGGTAAAAGCGAAATCGAGCGTGCCGTTGAGATTTTTCTTCAACAGCTCGGGCGTCTGCCCGCTGGTGGTCAACACCGCGCTGCCGCGCGTGGCACCCGACAGGATGTCTTTGCCGCTCATATCCTTGAGCAGGGGCCCGACCTGTACCCCCGCGAGCTTTTCGTTCATCGAAAGCTTCGGCTGCTTGCCGCGTACGTCCAGGTTCAGATCGCCGTTATAGCTTCCCTGGTACATGTTCGCCTGCGCGGGGTGCACGCGGATCTGGCCGCCCTTGGCCACCAGCTTCATGACAATGTCGGCGCTGTTGAGTTGATAGGCCTTGAGCTGGTCTATTTTCAGGCTGCCGTCGACATCCAGCGCGCGCAGGGTGTCGACCGGGAACATCTGCGCACCCGCAGCCGCGGCGGTTGTCGGGGTCACCGGCACGGCGGGCTCGCCGGTCTGCGGCGGCAAATAGCGGTCAGCATCGATCTTGTCCAGGTGCAGATCGAAACGGATAGCGGGTTTGGCAAAGTTCGCCACACTCAAATTGCCGTTAATGCTGGAATCGTCCAGGCGCAGACGCAAATCCGACACCCGCGCGCTGTCGGCGGTCGCCGCCAGTTTCAGGCTCGCGTCGGCCTTACCCAGAACGGTGGCATCCGAGACCACCGGCAGTGGCTGCCCCAACGCCTCGATGAGCTGACGCGGCACAAACTCCTTGATCTTCAGATCGGCATTGACAGTCGGCGCGTTAAACAGCTGTTTGCCCTGCACTGTGCCTTCCAGCGTCAGACCCAGCAGGTCGACCACCAGCTTGGGCATGTCGAGTTCCCCGCTGTCGAGATGTACCACCGAATCGAACCCGAGACGCGACTTCAGGGCACCGCCCGGCAGTCCCTCACCCTTGAGATCGGTTGTCAGTTCAGACTTGGCCAGCCGAATAGTCTGGCTGTCTTCCGACAGGGAAACCTCACCGCTGAAGTTCACCGGGCCTTTCACGGGCGGCTCGGAGGCATCCAGCTGCATACCCAGCTCCACCGGGACAGTGGCGCCCGGCTCGATGGCACCGGTGCGCAGACTCAGGCCCTCGACCTGGTAGCGCGCACCCTGTTTTTTATCCTCCCAGAGCACATTCGCATCGCTGATCCGGACACCGCCGATGGCCAGGCCCGCGAGCGCCAGCTGACCGCTCGATGGCTCCTCCGGAGCCGCCTCGGGCGCCGGCTTTGCTTGCGCGGCTTCATGGGCGGCCAGGTCCGCCCAGTTGGTCTTGCCGTCGGCGCGGGTTTCCAGCGACAACTTCAGGCCATCCAGTACCACCGTACCCATTTCCACCTGCTTGTGCAGCAGCGGCAACAGTTTGATGCGCACGCTCACCTGCTTGACGGCTGCAAACGGTCGATCGGAAAAACCGGGCGCATTGGATAAACGCGTCGGTCCGATTTCCACCGCCAGCCAGGGAAACACCGACAAGCCGATATCGCCCTCGATCGCCAGAGTGCGGCCGGTTTTCGCCTCAACCGCCGCGGCGATCTCATCCTTGTAATCGTTGGGATCGATGACCATCGGCACCACCACGGCGGCGACAATGATCAGCAGCGCCAGCGCACCGACCAGATAAGCGAGAATGCGAAATAATTTACCCATCAGATATCCTTGCAGCGATTTGGAGCGGGTGATGGGAATCGAACCCACGTTTGAAGCTTGGGAAGCTCCAGTTCTACCATTGAACTACACCCGCA
>JAJDOI010000119.1 GCA_022340245.1 Thiogranum sp. | reverse complement strand
AGCGCATGAATGAATTACCACAGGATGCGGGATTGATCGCTGTGCTCTTGGAGCGCTTCGAGAAACAGCGCCTGCCACGGGCACAGTCACTCAAGGAAAAAGTCGACGGGGGGGAATTGCTCGACGAATACGACCTCGCCTTCCTCGAGGAAGTGCTTGCCGACTCCAACCGGATCAAGCCGCTTGTGGACCGGCACCCCGAGTACCAGGAACTGGTCAGCCGCGCCATACACCTCTACAAGGAGATCACCGACAAGGCGATGGAAAACGAAAAATCCGGCTGAGACGCGAATTCCCCCGACGTGGTGGACGTCAACAGGCTGCGGGACAACCGCGCAATTCGTTGACCGCTCCGTCGACGGCCTTGATAACATCATCCTCCAGCTCCCTGGCGATACGCTGCGCCTTGCTGCCGGCGGCAACCACGCTCGGCCGCACAAACAGAATGCGTGTCTGGCCCAGCTGCTGTACCAGCGTGAGGTGCAGCGGACACATGGCCAGCATGTCGGGATCGGCGTTGCTGACCTGGTTCGCATACCAGCCGTTGCAGAACACCATCGCGCGGATGCCTTCGAGCTTGTTGCGATTGTAGTCCTCGCCCCAGCGCTCGGCGAAATGGCTCAGGTTGTCCTGGATATCGGGCTCGAACACGACAAAGAAATTGTTGCTCTCGAGGTGCTGGTACACCACCTTGTACACGGCGGTCAGGGTCTTGTCGACAGCCCATACCCGGACGTTGTCACCGCCGGCATGAACCGGCGTCAGCCACAGACAGGCGAACAGCAATACAATGCGTTTCATCGGCAGACTCCCTGTTATGAATGGAAACATGCTATGGCCGCGACTGCAAACACAGACAAACCGTTGGTCACAGAGTGACCGCCAGCAAAGCCATCCCGCAGTCCGCGCCCGCCAGCGGAATCCGCACGCGGTGGCCACTGCCCGGCGCCACCGCGGCGGCGTTACCCTGCATGTCGCGCATGTCTTCGAGGCGAAAAACGCGGTTGCCCGCGGGCGTAATCAGCTCCAGTTCGTCGCCGACGGCAAACCGGTTCTTGACATCCACTTCAGCCAGTCCGGTCGCGTCGTCATAACCGACCAGTTCGCCGACGAAACGCTGCCGGACACTTTTCGAGTGGTTATCCAGGTAGTTCTGGTAGTCGCCGTGATGATGGCGCTGAAAGAAGCCGTCGGTATAACCCCGACTGGCGAGATTTTCCAGCTTGCCCAGCAACGCGGCATCGAACGGTCGTCCGGCCACCGCATCGTCGATCGCCTGGCGGTACACCTGCGCCGTGCGGGCGGCGTAGTAATGGGACTTGGTGCGCCCCTCGATTTTGAGACTGTCGATACCCATTTTCACCAGGCGTTCGACGTGTTCCACGGCGCGCAGGTCCCTGGAGTTCATAATGTAGGTGCCGTGCTCGTCTTCCTCGATGGGCATCAGTTCACCGGGCCGCTGGGACTCCTCGATCAGCCCCACCGTGGCCGGGCGGATATCGCCGCTGATATCTTCCTGCCCCGGCTGCACCTTGTAGTCCCAGCGGCAGGCGTTCGTGCAGCTACCCTGGTTGGCATCGCGATGATTGAAATAACCCGACAGCAGGCAACGCCCGGAGTAGGCGATGCACAGCGCACCATGCACGAAGACTTCCAGCTCCATGTCGGGACATTCCTGGCGGATTTCCTCGACCTGGTCGAGCGACAGCTCGCGCGAGAGGATGATGCGCCGGATACCCATGCGCTGCCAGAATTTCACGCTGGCATAGTTCATGGTGTTGGCCTGGACCGACAAGTGTATGGCGACATCCGGCCAGCGCTCGCGCACCAGCATGATCAGTCCCGGATCCGCCATGATAAGCGCGTCCGGCCCGAGTTCCATAATGGGTGCCATATCGGCGAGAAAGGTTTTCACTTTGGCATTGTGCGGCAGCGCATTGGTGGCCATGAAGAACGCCTTGCCGTGCGCGTGCACGTGCTCGATACCGGCTGCCAGGTTCTCGACCCGGTTGAAGTCGTTATTGCGCACGCGCAGGCTGTAGCGCGGCATGCCCGCATAGACCGCGTCGGCGCCATACGCAATGGCGTAGCGGAGATTGCGCAGCGTGCCCGCAGGCGCCAGCAGTTCAGGTGCGTTCATGGTTTATCCGGTCTGATCAGGCCAGAGGCGACAATAAACCCCGCGCCCGGAGGGGGCAAGCCGCAAAAGCCGCGAGATTGCCGGGGTATGTCCGCACCCCGCAAGTTGGGCCGAGCCGGCCAAGCCCCACGTCGCAGGCTGCCCGCAAGCGCTGTTGTCGGGCTTCACTTTGTTCGGCCCAACCTGCCGACATGTTCAGGCTTGACGGTGACACAGCCAGATCGTCAGCCGCGCCTTATGGCTGCATCCATCTCGGCAAGCGCCTGCTCCCAGACCTCGCCGCGGTTGCCGTGCTCGGCCATCAGTTCCATCAGGCCATAGGCCAGCCGGCGATGCTCGGGATTCAGATCGCGCAGTTTGCGCAGCATATACATGTAGCCGCCCTTGTCCATACGCAGCGTACTCACCAGGGCATACAGATTCAGGCTGGCGCCCCCGTGGGGATCGGCTTTGACAAGGTCAACGACCTGCTGGAGTGCTTCCTGGGACATATCACACCCTGGGCCTGGGTTTGTCGGCGACCTTGTTGCGCAGGTAAACGGGCGCGGCCTGTTCTGCCGGCAATCCGCCGCCGGCTTGCAGCAGCGGTAGCGCCAACGCGGCCACATCCGCGGCGTGCGGGCTGGCACTGGCCAGCGTGCCGACAGTCGCACGCGACAGCCGCGCCTGCAACAGGGCCGCATAACTCAACCAGCCGTCGCCCGCGCCGTACCAGTCGGCACCGTCGGGGACCGGCACGCTGTCGGGCGGACATACAACTTCCTCGCCGGTCGCCGTCACCAGACCGTTGTGGGCGACCCGGAACGCCCCGAAATACACTTCCTGCATGCGCGCGTCGAGGGCTGCCAGCACGGCTCCGGCGTTGCATTCACGCACACAGCATTGGGCCACGGCCGCCAGGGTCGATACCGGAACCACCGGGATGTCGGCACCGAAGGCGATGCCCTGCGCCATGCTCGCGGCGATGCGCAGGCCCGTAAACGAACCGGGACCGCGCCCGAAGGCGACTGCGTCCAGCCGGGCGATGCCAAGTCCCGCTTCGGCGAGCAGGCTTTCGACGAACGGTAACACCAGGGCGACATGGCGTCGCGGGGCGATCTCGAAACGCTCACGGATCTCGCCGCCGATACTGAGTGCTGCCGAACAGGCGTCTGTGGCGGTTTCCAGGGCAAGAATGCACGCTGCGCTCATGACAGCCTCGCGACGTCGTCGGCCTCGAAGAAAGCTGTCACTTCGTCAAGATCCCGGGTGCGCTTCATGTCAGGGAGACTGTTGATGAAGACCTTGCCGTAGCTCTTGCTGACCAGGCGCGAGTCACACACTACCAGTACCCCGCGGTCGGTGACGTCGCGGATCAGGCGCCCGACACCTTGTTTGAGAGTGATCACGGCGTGCGGCAACTGCTCCTCCACAAAAGGGTTGCCACCCCGGGATTTCAGGGCATCGATACGCGCCTGCCACACCGGATCGCCCGGCGAGGCGAATGGCAGTTTGTCGATAATCACACAGGACAAGGCCTCGCCGCGCACGTCCACCCCCTCCCAGAAACTGCTGGTGCCCAGCAACACTGCGTTGCCCAGTTCCCGGAAGCGTTCCAGCAGCTCGTTACGCGGTGCACTGCCCTGGACCAGCAACGGGTAGTCGCAGCTCGCCTGCAGCCGCCGACGCGCGAGGTGCAGGGCGCGGTAACTGGTAAACAACACGAAGGTGCGGCCACGCGATGCCTGAATGACGGTTTCGGCGACATCCAGCATACGTTCGGTGAAATCCGGGGCGCCCGGCTCCGGCAGACCCTTGGGCAAATAGAACAGCGCGTTATGCCGGTAATCGAACGGGCTGTCCAGCTGCAGGGTTCGGGCAGCCTCCAGCCCCAGGCGCCGGGCGAAGTGTTCGAAGTCACCGTTCACTGACAGGGTCGCCGAGGTAAACACCCAGCAGCTGGGCAAGGTGCGGCGCTGGCTGTCGAAGTTCTCCGCAACATCGAGCGGTGTGAGGTTGATGCGGAATGCGCTTTTCCAGGTTTCGAACCAGTGAATGTGGTTCTCCGGCGGTTGCGCGGTGGTCTGTTGCAGCTGGGCCTGCAGTTTCAGCGCACGCTGGTGGCAGTTTTCCAGGCCGCGGCTGCGCTCGGCTTCCTGTGACAGTGCTTCAGCCAGTTCACGCAGCGCCTCGCTAAGGCGCGGCAGGCTTTCCTGCACGCCGTTGTCAGCGGCTACGCGCGCCCAGGGCGCCCGCTGTTCGTCCTGTCCAAGCGCCAGGCGCAGTTCGCGCAGGGCCCGTTCCAGTGCGCGCGCCAGGTCGGGCAGGCCTTCGAGCAGCGCGGTCTCGCGCACATACTCGTCGATGCTGTCGCGGGCGAGTTCCTGCAACTGGCGGCTGGACAGGCTGATACCGAAAAAGCGCGTGGCGGTTTCCGGCAGTTGATGCGCCTCATCGACGATGAAAACCTCGGCGCCGGGTAACAACTCGCCGAAGCCTTCTTCCTTGAGCGCGAGGTCGGCACACAGCAAGTGGTGATTGATAATCACCAGGTCCGCATCCTGGGCCGTGCGCCGCGCCTTGACCACGTGACACTGCTGGTACCACTCACACTCCTGGCCCAGGCAGTTCTCCGCCGTCGACGTGACCCGCGGCCAGATGGGCGCATCCTCCGGGATACCCGACAGCTCGGCGATATCGCCGCTGCGCGTGCGCCCGGCCCAGTCGCGGATGGCTTCCAGCTGAATGATCTGCTGGCGGGATTCCAGACGTCCCTCGCTGCGGGTAACCGCCAGGCGGTGATGGCAGAGGTAGTTTGCGCGGCCTTTCAGCAGCGCCGCGGTGACCGGCGCCGCCAGTGCAGAGCGGACCGTGGGCAGATCGCGGTGAAACAGCTGGTCCTGCAGGTGACGCGTCCCGGTGGAGATAATCACCCGCTTGCCCGACAACAGCGCGGGCACCAGGTAGGCGAATGTTTTGCCGATGCCGGTACCGGCCTCGACAATCAGCGGCGTGCCGTCCTCGAGCGCCTGTTCGACCGCGTCCGCCATCTGCACCTGCTGCGGGCGAACGGCGAATCCGGCCACTTCGCCGGCCAGCGCGCCGCTGTCGCTCAGGCAGTGCGCCGCCTGTCCCGGGCCGCCTTGTTCAAGGGGATACATAAGCGAGCTGTCGACCGCCGGTCAGGAACCGGAGCGGTTATCCCAGATTTCGTCTTCTATGACGCCTTCCTCGCGGGTCCACACCAGCCGCGAAAGAATCTTGAAACGCGCAACGCTCATGGCGCCGCGCTTCTTGCGGTTGCTGCTGGCGGCTTCGTCCATGGCGTCCATGATGTCGTCCCGCTCGGCTTCGTAGATCTCAAAGGGTTCATAGTCGTCGTCCATGATGACCAGTAGCACGCTGTCCCAGTCGTGATCGAGCCTCAGCTGGCCGACCCGCTGTCCGGATTTCTCCTCGTCGAAAATCACCCGCGCCTTGATCTGGATCCGCTTGCCCTCGCGGTTGCCCTCGCCCACTGCGTCATAGCCGAGGCTGCGGTCTTCACAGATCTTCAGGCTCAACAGGCGCGCCGCGTCGTGTTCGGCGATTTCGCCGCTGACACCCGGCAGGGGCTTGCCCGTGGTGCGGCGGAATTCGGCAGCCAGGCGGCGGGCCTCGCTGATGAGCTTATCGACTGAATAAATGCCCACGTGGCCGGCGCTTCTTGTCAGGTTGGCGGAGCTCAGGCAGCGCCCGGCGTATGGGCAACAGGCGGCCCGCAACGGTGCCCCGGATGCGCAGTGGCAGCCTCCTGTCCCCGCTTGCGGCCACAGGAGTCGCCGCGGGTGCATTACCAGGTGTGCGGTCGGAACTGTCCAAGTCAAATCCAGCAATCTGCCGATTCAAGGCAGGGATTGTACACAAATCAACGCTTAACCGCCCAGATCCCTGGCCTTTTTCTCGGCCGCCCGGGCGCCGCTGCCGTCATTGACCGACCAGCGCGCGCGCGCTACCAGACGCCAGTTGCGTGCCTGCAGCGCGTTGTCCTCACCGGCCAACGCATTGGACTTCAGAGCCAGCTGCTCGGCCTGCGCGGGCCGCCCCTGCTCGAGCCGCACCGCAGCCAGGCGGCTCCAGAGGCTGGCGTTTTTCGGATCGATGCGCAGCGCCCGCTCTATCGTGGCCGCTTCGTTATCGCTATCACCCGAGCGGTGATAGGTCTCGGCCTGATCCAGCAGCGCAACCACTGCTCCGCCGCTGGACGACGACGGCGGCAGCGGCACCGGCACCGTTTGCTCGGGAGGCTCGTACGGCACGCCCGGCGCCGGCTCGCCGGTCTGCCCGTCGATCACCGGCGGTAACGGCCGCGTCGGCGTGCTGCTGCAGGCGCCCAGCAGCATAAACAGGGGCGCCACCAGTCGTTTCATCATCGTAACCATCCGGGTAACCAGTCGGGCCCGCCGCCGGTGGCGCAGGGAGCGCGCGCCGGCAGCGAACCGGATTCGATAAACGGCAATTGTACGGTATCCTGACAGCCGTTGTCCGCCAGACCGAGGCTGTCGCGGTCGACACCGTGCCAGACGACCGCCTCCGGTTTCAGCGCCTGCTGCGGCACCACCCCGGCTTCGGCGTAAAGATCCGACCAGACCCGCATCGCGCCGGTCGAGCCGGTAAGCCCCATGGGTTGATTGTCGTCGCGGCCTATCCAGACAACCCCGAGTTTTTCGCCGTCATAGCCGGCAAACCAGGAATCGCGCAGATCATTGGTGGTACCGGTCTTGCCGGCCAGCCCCAGCGCGGCGGCAAAACGCTGGTTGAGCGCACGCGCAGTACCCTCGGCGACCACCATCTGCAAGGCGCGGTTTACGAGGAACGCGGGCGCGGGATCTATCACCCGCTCGACACTCAGATCGTAGCGCTGCAGGGGTTTCCCGTTTGCATCAAGGACTTCGCGGATACTGCGCAGCGGCACGTGGAATCCGCCGCTGGCAAAGTTCAGGTACAAGCGGGCAACATCGATAGGGCTCATGTTGGTAGCCCCGAGAAACAGCGACGGATAGGGATTCAGCGGCGCGTCTATACCCAGGCGCCGCAGCGTCGACACCACGCTGTTGACGCCGAGGTTCAAACCGAGCCGGGCCGTCGCCACGTTATAGGAATGCGCCAGCGCCTGGTACAGCATGACCTTGCCGTGAAACTGGTGGTCGTAGTTGTCCGGCGACCAGAGCTGTCCCGATTGTTCGTACTGGAGAACGGAATCGTCCAGCGGGGTGGCCAGATTGTAGCGCTCGGCGTGTTCCAGCGCAGTCAGGTAGATCGCCGGTTTGATCAGCGACCCCACCTGGCGCTGTGCGTCCAGCGCCCGATTGTAACCCGCGAATCCGGCCTGGCGTCCGCCGGCCAGCGCCAGCACTTCGCCATTGGCGGAATGCGTCACCACCCCGGCACCCTGCAGATCCGGCTGCTGCTTGAGCAGCGGTCGGATACGCCGGTCCAGGCTCTTCTGCAGGGCCCATTGCACCTGGGGATCCAGCGTGGTGAAAATACGCAGACCCTCACCTACCAGGTCCGCCTCGTTATAATCGCGCCGCAACTGGCGGCGTACCAGGTCGAGAAACGCGGGGAAGGTCTTGCTGGTACCGGCGGCCGCGGTCACCAGGCCGAGCTTTTCATTACGGGCCTTCTGGTATTGGGTGCGATCCAGGATACCCTGCTCCAGCATCACCTGGAGCACCAGGTCACGGCGTTTCAGCGCGCGCTCCGGGTGACGGCGCGGATCGTAGTAAGACGGTCCTTTCACCATCCCGACCAGCAACGCCACCTGCGCGGTACTCAGTTCACCGACCGGTCGCTGGAACAGAAACCGGCTGCCCAGCCCGAAACCGTGAATCGAACGCTGCCCATCCTGGGCCAGGTAGACCTCGTTCAGGTAGGCTTCGAGAATTTCATTCTTGTCGTAGCGCCTCTCCAGCAACAGGGCCATGATCGCCTCGTTGATTTTGCGCCACAGACTGCGCTGGTTGCTGAGGAAAAAATTCTTCACCAGCTGCTGGGTCAGCGTGCTGCCTCCCTGCACCACCCGCCCCGAGCGGAGGTTGACCCACAGGGCGCGCGCCACCGAACGCGGCGAAACGCCTGAATGCTGGTAGAAGCCGCGATCCTCCACGGCGATCAGCGCCTTCACCAGGGTGTCGGGAACCTCGTCGAGCCGCAGCAGGATCCGGTCCTCCTGGCGAGCCGTGTGAATACTGCCGATTGCGAGGGGATCCAGCCGCGCGAGAGCCACGGACTGTCCGCTGCGGTCATCCTTCAATTGCCCCAGATGCGATTCTGTGAAACTCACGCGCAGGGCACGCGACTCCTCACGGCCGTCCCAGAAATCGAAGGGCCGGCTGATGAGCTGAAAATCATTGCCGTTTCGCGACACTTCGCCGGCCCGGCGCGGCCGGCTCACAAACCGGTAACCCAACGCCTTCAGTTCGTTGGCGAACTGTGCAGCGCTCAGTTGGAGCCCTGTGTACAGCTCCAGCGGACGCGCATACACGCGCGCCGGCAACGACCAGCGGTTGCCCTCGAACTTGCGGTAGATCTGGAAATCGAGAAACGCCACGTAGGCGACTACCACCACCAGCACGCTGACGATGATCTTGGCCCAGGGAAACGACGAGGATTTGCGGGAACGGCGCCGTTTCTTGCGTGTGCGGCGGCGTCCGTTTGTCGGCTTTTTAGGCGGCATTCAATACAACAGTCCGAACCGGTAGGTACCCACCCGAAGGCGGCGTAAAAGCCCTAGTATACCCTCGAGAGCAGCTTGGTGCAGAGCCGTCGGCGCAAACTGTCGGCAACCGGCAACAGGCCGGCCTATTTCCCCCCGCTCAGCGCGTGGTACTTCGCTTCCAGCTTGTTGTATTGTTTTTCCAGCTCCTCGATGGCGGCATCCTTGAATTCGACCAGCGCCTCCAGCTCCTGCACCTTGATCTCGAGCTGCTGTTTTTCTTCCTCGGCCGCACCCCCGTCGGCGTCCGGCTCGCCTGCGTCCGGCACAACGTCCACCGCGTCGGCGGCCGCATCCCGCAGCGCCTCCTCGCGGTCAAGCTGTGCATTGACTGCCTCCAGTTCGGCGCGCAGCATGGAGTTTTCGTCTTCCAGCACCGCCACACAACTGTTCAGTTCCTGGTTGGCTCGTTGAATACCGTTGATGGCGGCTTCCAGGTCGGCGGCCTTGCTGGCCTCCGGCGCGAGTTCTTTGATCAGATCCTGCAGATTGGCGATGGTTTCCTGCTGGTTGCCGATCATGTTTTTCAACCCGCCCAGCTGCGCCGAACTCAAGCTTGCAACCTTTGCGCCATTGCCCTGGTCCGCCGATTTCGCCGCCTTGAGTTGTTCATTTTCATGCTCAAGCATCTTCAGACACTGCTGCAACTCGCCGTCGTGCTGCTCGAACTCATCGAGCTTGCGCAGAATACCGTCCAGGTCCTCGATGTCGGATTCGCGCGCCTTGAGTTCGGCGCGCAGCGCCGACATGGCGTCCTGCTGGTTGTTGATGACCTGCTTCAGGCGATTGAATTCCTGATCGTGAGTATCCAGCGTACTGCGTGGCGCGGCAGGTTCATCTGCGGTCGCCGGCTCCGCTGACGACGGCTGCGCCGACGGCTCCGACGCCGCGGCCAGTGTCACCGTTTCGGCCTCCGGCCGCATTTGCTCGATCAGTTCGCTGAAACCGGCGGCCAGGGTCTGCTGGAACTGCACCGGGTTTTTTTCCAGCGCGTGCGCCGTGAGTTCCAGTTCGAGAAATTTCTTGCGCAGGCCCAGCAGTTCACCGGCTTTTTTTTCCGCTTTGTCCTCGGCCACTGCGGCGCCCTCGATCAGCGCCTGGTTACGGATGATCGCATCGCGCAGGTATTGATCGAAGCCGATCGGATCAGTCTCGGCCCTGGCCTTCTTCAACTCCCCCTGCAACATCCGCACGCGCGCGCTCAACGCCTTGCTGCGCAGCACGAACACGACCGCCAGCACCAGCAGCACGACGCTAAACTCGGCCACCGCGAAAAGGGCATAAATATCGATCTGAGAGTCGTCCATTGGCAGTCGTATTGTCGACAGCGGATTGATGTGCAGGCGTGGACCTGCCTAAATCTCGTCGGCGTCCTCCCCCTGCTCCTGCTCGGCGGCTTTCGCTTTGCGTTTCTTCAGCAGCCACCATACGCCGAACCCGATCAGACCCAGCAACAGGTTGACGCCGACGAAGATGCCGACAGCCACGCCGAGCTTGCTTGCCTTTTTCAGCTGCGGCGGTTCAGCGACGGGCGGCTGCTCGACCGGCTTTTGCGGTTCCGCAGGCAGGGCGGCCCCCTCGGGCGGCGCTTGCGGACTCGCAGGCGGTTTTGCTTCTGGCGCGGCCGCAGCCGGCTCTGGCGCCGGTGGTTTCAGCCCCGGCGCTGCCGCGGCGACTTCGAAGTGGACAGTCTTCTGACGCTTGAAGGTCTCGCCTTCGGCAATAATATCCATCCGGTAGGCGCCCGGATGTTCATAAGACAGGGTGTTGGAATAAATCCCGTCGGCCGCTTTCCTGTCGCCGTACTGCCCCGTATCGTACAGCGGGATGTCCGCGGCGCCGTCCGGGCCCTGGATCTTCAAGGTGAACCGGGTATTGGTGAGCACCGCTTCCTTGTCCAGAAGTTTACCGTCCTGTTCCAGCCAGCTCTCGAGCACCATGTCCTCGCCCGCGTCCAGACTCGGTTGCTGGGGATTGTGGTTCAGGGTCATGTTGGTAACGATATAGGCGCGATTGTGGCCACCGCTGAACAACAGTTTCCAGGTGCCGGCCTGGGGGGCAGGCAGTGTGATCATGTCGAAGTGCTCCGACACGAACCATTTGAGCTTGTCACCGGCATCGTCCGAACTGAACTTGCTGCCATCGGGCGACTGCAGAAAGATCCGTACGTCCTCGCGTTCCTTGGAAGCAACGATTGTCACTTCGTCGATCGAGGCATCAACCGTGAATTCCCCGCCGTCGATGGGCAGCATGTCGGGTGACTTGGCGGTTTCAAAAATATCGCTGAAGACCTCGTGCAGATCGGCGTCGGTCCGGGCCAGCTCGAACAGGGCGCCGCTCTTGCGGGCAACGTCCTGCAGTAGCGCCACATCGGAGCTTTCCGTGAACGCGATCGTGTAGACCTTGATATGCTTGTCTCTGAGCGTATTGAGCAGTTCGCCCTGCAACTGTTGGGTAAGCCGCCAGTCCTCGTCGGTGTTGCCGACATCCATTTTGCCGTCCGACATCAGCACCAGCATCTTTTCCTGCCCGGGCCGGCCTTCCTTGTCGAGCATCTCCGCGCCCTTGGCGAGCGCGGCGTACAGATTGGTGTAGACGCCGCGCGAAGACACCTGGTCGGCGGATGCCAGGATGCGCGCATTCTGTTCCGGCCCGGGCGCAGTGAGGTGCAGCACCGGATAGCCGTTGTCACTGAAGCTGATCAGACCGACGCGGTCGTCTTGCCCAAGCAGCGACATGAACAACTTGGCAGCGGGAATACGCAGTTTGTGCGGATCGTTCTTGGCCATGCTGCCCGAGCTGTCCATGAGCAGAATGGCGTCCACACCACTACGCCCGGGGGCGGCGAAACCCGCCGATGCCGCCGTGACCAGCAGTACCAGGGTAAGCAGATAAGTGAAGAAAATCGCGAAGTGACGCAGCCGGGGGCTAGCGAGTGGAATCCTGTTCATGCCGTAACATCCCTTTAACCCATTGATATAACGTTAAATACTCAAATTATTCTCGCGTCGATGGTCCTCAGAGCCTGTAACGGCAGACGCGAGAATTAATTGAGATTCAAACGCTTAATGGCTATTTAGGGAATGTTGCGCAGAACCCCCGGATTCAGCGCCTGGCCAGCAGATAGACGTGCTCCGCGAGCCGGGACAGGCCGCGCTCACGATATCTCGGTTCCTCTTCCAGTATGTCGTCGCGTTGCAGTGATTCGATCCGCCAGTCTGCAGCGAACAGCGCCTCGACTTCGGCCGCTTCCACCGAGAACGGGGGACCGTCCATCTGCGCCTGCTCGTATGCCAGCGTGATGAGCAGCATCGGCGTCCCTGAGGTCACCAACGCGCCGAGTTTGGCTGCATACGCCGGCCGCATGTCCGCCGGCAAGGCGATCAGGGCAGCACGGTCATACACAGCGGCAATCCCCTGGGTGTGCGCAGGCTGCAAGTCGAAGAAATCACCGCACAGCAGCGCGACCGGCCCCGACTGGTACACAGCGAACGGCTCATCATTGCGCCGCGTGACCGGCAGGTTGCTTTCGCGGTGGAAGTCCTCGACAGCCTTCGGACTGAGTTCGACGCCGAGCACCGGGTGGCTTTCGGCAAGCCAGGACATATCGCGGCTCTTGCCACACAGAGGGACCAGCACGCGTCCTCCCGGCTCGACGCCGAGCCGGGGCCAGTGGCGCACCAGGTGCGGGTTGATTTCGCCCTGGTGGAAACCGATCCGGTTGTCCCGCCAGCGCTGGTGCCAGAACTCGGGGTCCATGAAGGCGTATTAAACGTGTGGTGTGCCGCCAAACGGGCGGGGATCGGCGCCCGGCAGCGGTGTGAACCATTGCAGCGTCTTGTGCAGCTCAACCACCTTGCCGACGATGATAATGGTCGGCGGCTTGAGTGCTTCATCCCTGACGGTTTGTTCCAGCCTGTCCAGGGTGGTCACCACGACACGTTGATTCTGGGTGGTGCCCTGCTGGATCAGCGCCACCGGGGTATCCGCGGGCAGCCCGTGCGTAATGAGCTGACTGGACACAATGCCGACGCCGTGCAGCCCCATGTAGAAGACGATCGTCTGGTTGGGGTGTGCCAGGGCCTTCCAGTTCAAGTCCACCGTCCCGTCCTGCAAATGGCCGGTCGCGAAAACCACCGACTGCGCATAGTCTCGATGAGTGAGAGGGATGCCCGAATAGGTAGCGCAACCGGATGCCGCGGTAATACCCGGCACCACCTGGAAGGCAACACCGTTTTCCATCAGGGTTGCGATCTCCTCGCCGCCGCGCCCGAAGATAAACGGATCGCCGCCCTTGAGACGCACCACGCGCTTGCCTTCTTTCGCCAGTCTCACCAGCAATTGATTGATATTTTCCTGTGACAGCGCGTGATTGTCGCGTTGTTTGCCCACGTAGATGCGCTCTGCATCACGCCGCGCCAGTTCCAGTATCGGTGGCGCCACCAGACGATCGTAGACCACGACGTCGGCCATCTGCAGCAGACGCAGGGCGCGGAACGTCAGCAGGTCCGGGTCACCCGGTCCGGCTCCCACCAGGTAGACCTCACCGACCGGATGCGGGTTGTCCTCGCTTCCGGCCAGCTGGCGTTCCAGCTGCTGGCGGGCGATGTCGTCGCGGCCGGCGAACAGCAGCTCCGCGACGTCGCCCTGCAGGGCGTTTTCCCAGAACTGGCGGCGCTGCTCGACGCGGCTGAAACGCTGTTTCACCCGTTCGCGAAAACTCTCCACCAGACGCGCCAGACGCCCGTAGGCCGCCGGAACGTAGCTTTCCAGACGCGCCCGCAGCAGACGCGCCAGCACCGGTGAACTGCCTCCCGTGGATACCGCCACCTGTACCGGCGAGCGGTCTATGACCGAGGGGACGATAAAACTGCACAGCTCGGGCTGATCGACCACATTGACCGGGATGTTCCGCGCCGTGGCGAGTTCCGATACCCGGCCGTTTACCGCTTCGCGGTCGGTAGCGGCAATCACAAGCACCGTGCCCTCGATATCTGCGTCGGCGAACTCGCGTTGCAGATGGACAATGCGCCCGTCGGTCGCCAGGCCGGCAAGTTCATCGCACAGCTGCGGCGCCACCACCTGCACGGCGGCACCCGCGCGCAGCAGCAAAGCCGCCTTGCGCGCAGCGATCCTACCGCCGCCGACCACCAGGCAGTTGCGGTTTTCCAGATCGAGGAATACGGGGAAAAAGTCCACTGTGTTTACCTCAGGCCTTGCTGGCGCTCAACACCGGTTCCAGCAATGCATCCAGCTCGCCCCGACGTTCGAGCCCAGCGAGATCATCATAGCCGCCGACGTGATAATCCCCAATGAAGATCTGCGGCACGGTGTTGCGACCGGTAAGCTTCTCCATCTCGCCCCACATGGCCATGTCGTGGTCGACGGGTATTTTGTTGGCCGTGACACCCTTGGCCTTGAGCAGGCGTTCGGCGCTGATACAGTAGGGACAGAACCGGGTGCAGTACATAATAACTTCAGACATATTTTCCTGACCTGAGAATGATGGCTCCGTTGCCCGCAGGCACCGGCGATACTAGCAAAACGACCACAATACTGTTATCCACGTGTGCCGCGCAACTGGTCGAACTGTTGCTGAACCAGCGTGGTCACCGGTTCGATCTTCTTGCGCATAACCGAACCGATGGCATCGGTACGTGAAAAGATCGGGTTGACCAGCGGCTCCCCTACCCACGACAGGGCCAGGATCGCCGCGATATCCTCGCGGTAATCGGGCAATGCCGCCAGCACCTGCTGCACCGCGGTGGTCGTCGGGCACACGGCCGGCACGTCCAGCAGCGCCTGCGCATCGGCGACGATGGTCTGCATGTCGGCGCCGGGATCCCCGTTGGGGCAGACACCCGAAAAATAGCGCTGGACGGATTTCAGAAATTCAACCACCACGTCCTGGTTGGTGGGTTTTTTCATGACCGCCTCGGCGGTGGCCAGAACCCCCTGGCCACGCTCACTCAGACAACGGCACAGTTGCTGTGCAACCGGGTTGCCGGATTCCACCAGCGGCTGCAGGCGCTGGTGTACCGTCTCGGCATCGGCACGCGCCCGGCCGACTTCGGGAAGCTCGTCCGGTATGGCGTCGATAAACCCGATGTAATAGGAGTTTCTGCGTTTGGCCTGGCGCCAGAGTTTGTCGCGCATGTCCGCCTCGATCAGTCCCGGTTGCAGAACCAGGCGCACCGTTTCGATCATCGCGCGATGTTCGGTCTCGAATGGCAGAAACTCGATCAGGTATTCGGCCAGCACCGGCCCCATGGAGCCTTTGACGACGCACTCCCGCTCCAGCATGCGACGGGCGTTGTCGGCCACCGGCATGGCCCACCAGGCCCGCCGCGCGATCTCGTTGCTGAGTCCGGCGGCGTGCACCACCGCAACCACGGCCTCGGGTTCACCGAGCAGCAGCAACTGTTCGAGACTGTGGTCGCGCGCCTGTCCCATGCGGGTCCAGCGGCGCAGGAAAACCGGATATCCACCCGGCGAGCCGAGGACCTGGCTGGAAAGCAGCTCGCGCACTTTTTTCAGGTACTGGTCGTCACGCCCGCGCGGATTCAGGCTGACGCTGGCTTCGCCCTGCTCGGACAGCGCGTACACGGTCATCGAGGACTCGTCGATGCGCACCGCCTCCAGCGGGTTGGCCAGCAGGACATTCAGACGCAGGGCATCTTCGGCCGAGAGTTCCATAACCGGGCGCTGCGTGAGGCGACCTAACGCTCGTCGAAGCCGGCGGCGCGGTACAACTCGTTGGCCTTGTCGATATCCTGCTCGACGCCTTTGCCTTCTTCATACATCATCGCCAGCGTCGTCAGCGAACCGACCAGCCCCTGGTCAGCCGCCTTCTGAAACCACTCCACCGCCTTGGCAGGGTCCTTGTCGACGCATTCGCCTTCCAGGTACATAAAGCCCAGCCCGTGCTGCGCCACCGCGTAACCGCTTTCGGCCGCGGCCTGCATCCAGCGCAACGCCAGTCCGTCGTGCTGGGCGACGCCAAGACCGTTCTGGTACATGATTGCCAGCCGATGCTGGGCCTCGGCATTGCCTTCGCTGGCAAACGGTGACAACAGCTGGGCCGCCCGGGAGAAGTGCCTGGCCTCGAATGCCGCCATGCCGCTGGCGAACTCTACGTCATCGTTAGTCGTTTCTGACATGTCTCTCTCCCCGCGAAAAAGAGCCTAGTATATTAGAGTTTACTTTCCCTACCAAATTAGTCAGGTTATTTGCGGCCGCTCCGCCTTATACCCACAAAACAGTAGACGTATTATCTCACTGGGGATATATAGAGAAATCCTGATATACCTGTATACTTGCGCGCCATTCGATGGACGCCGGTCTCGACCGGCCCCGACGGGCGCACGGGTGGCAAGATACCCTGTTGAGCGGCCGCTTTTTCACCGGAACCACACTGGACGTGGTGCGGAATTTTTATGTCAGCGAACTGTTCGCTGTCCAACGACTCAAAACCCTGTCGAAGGAGATCGCAACCATGGATCAAACTTATTACGACTTTACCACCAAGATGGAAAAAGAAGGCATCAACACCGATTACGTCCAGGGCTGGCAGAGCGGCTACCTCCTGAACCCGCCGCGCGAAGAGCAGCACAAGACGGAAGCCTACGACGCCGGTTACGAAGACGGCAAGGCCCGCAACATGGACAATTTTTCCAACTGGAAGTAACGCGAGATCGCAAGATCGCAAAACGGGCCCTCACGGCCCGTTTTTTTTTGCCTGCCTCGGGTACGTCCTGCTCAGGACGACTGCGTGGCGTTTGCGTCCCCGCCAGCCGGGGTCTTTTCAGCGGGACCCGGGCCAAGCAGGTCCCCGAGGCCCTTGTTCAGGGTCTTGAGCATGGCCGGCACTTCGATTTCCATCACCTGGTCGCTGATCCACTTGCGGTCCTTCGGGCCCATAGTCTCAGTCACGCATTCCCCCAGGTAGCGTTTCAGGCCGTAACCCGGGACGTCGCCTTCGAAACGAAACTCGGCATAATCGGCCATGCGCTGGTTGAGAACATCAATGAACGGCTGGCGAAAATCCTGCCCCCGCCCTTCGCTGTCGACACGGTTGTCGTGGTAGGTGTCGGCGGTCTTGATGGCCAGCGCCACAACAAAACGCCGACGTTGTTCCTCGTCCATAGCGTCATGCACCAGCCGATCGGTAACATGTATCAGGAAAGCGCACAGTTCCTGCAGCACGTCGAGCCGCTGCGACTGGGTGTCTGTCTGAAAGCCCTCGTTCTCGAGGTTGAGCAGTGCCTGGGCGGCAATCCGCCACTCAATAAACGCCAACGCACCCGCGGTTTCTTCCAGGGAACGCGTCTTTTTCTTGTCATTCCAACGACTTCTGATTCGCACGGCAGATCGGTCCTGAAGCTTCGGCTGGCGCCAAAGAATACATCATGCTAGCATTGAATTCCATACTATTTTACTCGGGTATTAGCCGTGAATGACCAGCCACAGCGGGCCAGCCTGCCACAGCAGCTGCAGGCATTACCAGGCGCCGTACAGCATAACTGCCACATTTCCGATGCGCGCTTTGCCAGCGACTTCACCATGTGCGTGTACCTGCTCAAGATGCGCGAATACTACCGCTGGGAGATGGGCCTCGACTATGCGGCCAAGCTGCCGCACGACGCTGTCGGCGAGTGGCTGACCCAGCGCGAGCACCTCTGGGAAACGCTTGAAAGCAAGCCGTTCATCCCCCTGGAAATCGACGGCAAACGCTACGACCCCTTCGATGCCGAGAGCATCAACAGGACGCTGGAGAAGCACCAGCTTATCTACAGCGCCGGTTACGGCGCCAAGGCAAAGCCGCATTTCTACCTCGCCCGTCTGGAACGCAACATCGATCACCAGGCCTACCGTATTCACATCTCGGCCGAAGAATATGCCCGCGACCTGTCGGCGCCGCCCGCCATGTCGCAAAACAGCGAGGTCTTCATACGTCGCGAATCCCTGAGGCGCATGTTGTGGGAACGGCTGGAAGAATGGCGCTGGAATCGCCTGGACAATGCCATGGGCCGCGCGCTGCGGTGTTACGATTTCGAAAACAATCTCGAAGACGCGCTCGAGCGGATGACCGACACCGAGATCGAGACCCTGGCCCTGCATGAAATCGGTGAAGTGCAGGCCGGCGAACTGCTTGGCGAGCGCTGGCGGGACATGATCGACTCGTTCCCCCGCTCGCGCCTGGAACTCATGGCCCGCGCGGTGCGCGACCATCTCGCCGATGCCCTGTCCACCCTGCCCGCGCTGCTGCGCTCGGCGCACCCGCCCTCCCTGCACTTTTACTTTGCCAACCTGTCCGGCATGCGCAAACAGATTTACCCGGCCATTCTGGAGGCCTACCGCTACTGGGTGGAGTACAATGACACCGGTCGACTGGAAGAGCAGATCAACGCCGGCCGCGAACACTGGACGCAGGTCGCACGCGCTTTGCTCGATCTGCACGACAGCCGCGTGACCACGGCGTGGCGGGATATGGAATCGCTGATCGAAGAAAAGCAACTGTAGTACGCACCGCACAGTACCGGATTGATACCCATGCCACAGAGTAAGCGCGTCGTACCGCTACGCACCATCGTCGAGGTCAGGCCCGACACCTTCATCTTCGAAAAGCGCAATGCCCTGCCTGCAGACATCTGCCGCACGGCCATCGCGCGTTTCGAGCAGGCCGGCGATGAACAATACCAGGGTCGCATCGGACAACTGGCCGGCGAAGACCGCAGCGTAAAGCGAACCACCGACCTGGTGGTCAGCGGCAAAGCGCACTGGAAAGACATCGACCAGGCCCTGTTCCGCTCGCTGGGTCAGGCGATCCTCGAGTTTCGCGAGACATATGCCTACTTCAAGGGCCCGTTCAAGGACATGGGTTATGGCATCCAGCGCTACCTGCCCGGGGAGCACTATCACTGGCACATCGACGGAGGAAGTCACGAATTCAGCCAGCGGCAGCTCGTGGCGCTGTGGTATCTGAATGACGTTCCTGGGCCCGGCGGCGAAACCGAATTCCTGTTTCAAGGTATCAAGATCAAACCCGAGCAGGGCAAGCTGGTGCTGTTCCCGCCATTCTGGACGCACGAACACCGTGCCGTCACGCTGCAAGAGGGCGTGAAATATATTGCCACCACCTGGGTCGTGTTTGCTTGAGCAGCGAGCGGGTCGAAGCGCGGGAGCCGCGCAGCGACGCCGAGTGGACGGCGTACTATGCGCTGCGCTGGCGGGTACTGCGGGCACCCTGGCAACAACAGGGGCCCGAGCGCGACGAAAGCGACGCTATCAGTACCCACCGGATGGTGTGCAACCGACAGGGCCAGGTGCTTGCGGTCGGCCAGCTGCACCGCGTGGACGACGCCACCGGCCAGATTCGCTTCATGGCAGTCGATACCGGGCAACAACGAAAGGGCTACGGCTCACTGCTGCTGAACGCGCTGGAACAGGCCGCACGGGAACTGGGGCTGCACAGCATCATCCTCCAGGCCAGGGAAAACGCCGTGCCCTTTTATCGCCAGCATGGCTACCACACCGTGGAAAAAACCTTTCTGCTGTTTGACGAGATTCAGCATTACCTGATGAGCAAGCAGCTGGACGGCGTCTCGTGAACGGGCGAACTGGGGGCCGCATTCGACAGCGGATCGTCGCAGGTTGGGCTGAGCGCAGGCGAAGCCCAACGTTACTGGTCCCGGTCTGTTGGGCTTCGCTTGCGCTCAGCCCAACCTGCGGTTGTTGGTAAACATATCGTTAGGCTTTCGCAATGGCTGACTTATTCTCCGTTACCGCGCCGCTGGCGATCCGTTTCCGGGACAGCGGCGAAAAACAGATCATGATCGAACGGATTCCCTATAACGACGGACTGGTGTTCCTGCCGGTATTCTGGACCGATACCGGCGTAGCGGACGCGCTGCGCTACGTACCCGGCCCCATTGAGGGCGACGGCCCCTGGAAGGTCGGCAATGCTGTGATCACGGTGTTGGGTTGCCACGGCACCGACGCCGAACTGGCTGGCGACTTCAGCCGCTGGCAGACCCGTTTACTGCAACTGGGGGAGGCTTACCCGGAAAAGGCCGACATCGAAACGCAGATGAGGGTGCAAGCCGCCAGGGTTGCAAACCTCGCCATTGGCGACCCGCGCTTCGACCGCAGCGGGTAAAACCTCAGGCAATGATTTCGGTCAGGGTAATATCGCCGGAAGTATCGACGACCACTTCCTGGACGTGGGGAACGCGGCTGAGAATATAGCCGGACATGAGCAGCACCATACGCTTGTTCTCCGTGTGAAAAGCGCCGAGGACGCGATCGGCAACGATCTGGCAACGCTGATAGAGATCGGGCTTTTCCACCCACAGGCGGCTCATTTGCCAGCCTTTGTCCATATCCTGGTCCATCTTCGCGTAAAACGCCCCGGCTTCCTGCATGATGTCAGCCGGCACGTCGATGTCATAAGTTTGATCGTCGATGGTCAATTTCAATATCATGTCCGCTTCTCCGACTCTTTCGCCACAGGGCCCGTCCTATGCTGCTCGTCATTCCCGCCGTCCTTGCGCCCGGAAAACTCGAACAGGTGCGCTTCCTGCTGCAACAGGGGCAGTTCCGCAACGGTCGCCTGTCGGCCGGCGCGAGTGCCGGTCGCGTCAAACGCAACGAGGAGCTGCCGCCCGACGCCCCGCAGATGGAACAGTTGAACCGCCTGGTGATGGGGGCGCTGGTGCAACACCCGTTGTACCAGGCCGCCACCATGCCTTACCGCGTGGCGACGCCCTATTACGCACGCTACACCAGCGGCATGTCGTACGGCGATCATGTCGACGACCCGGTCATGGGTCCGCCCGGCGGCCAGTATCGCTCCGACATATCGACCACGGTCTTTCTGAACGCGCCCGGGGAATACCAGGGCGGCGAACTGGTGATCCGCACGGCTTACGGCGAAGAGTGTCTCAAGCTGCCGGCCGGCGATGCGGTTATCTACCCCTCGTCCAGCCTGCACCATATCAATGAAGTCACCGACGGGGTACGTCTGGTCGCGGTCACCTGGACGCAAAGCATGCTGCGCGACCCGCAACAGCGGGAGATTCTGTACCAGTTGTACCAGGCCAGGGAGGCGCTGATGCAGTCACAGCCCGGTTCAGAGGCCGCGACACAGGTCGACCACGCCTACGTCAACCTGGTACGGCTATGGGCGCAGCTCTGACGGTATCCGCCTAAAAAAAACGGGCCGAGGCGCACCGCGCCCGGCCCGTTTCTGCAGCTCGCTGCAGATCTAGCGGTGCGAGCCCTTCTCGGAATGGGCCATATCGACCAGCTTCATCGCCAGTTCGTTATAACGCTGACGATAGTTGTGCAGCTCATGGCCTTCGGCGGACGCGAAGTATTCTTCCTGGGTCACGCCGTGCTCGTGTTCGTAGGAGATGAAATGCTTCTGCATTTCCAGCATTTCTTTAATCAGCTCTTGCCTCTCGCTCATGGTTTTGCCTCCAAAGCGTTCAATTCAGCGGGTCTGCTCCGCACAACAATGCGCCGAACTATATTACGCATGACAAATCTCAGCCATATCCCTTATGGGTAAGGCCCGGCCGCGCTCAGTATCCACCTTTGCGGGTGCTCTGCGGCAGACCGGCGATCTTGCGGCCCTGTTTGCTGGGCATGCCCGGGAACATGTTGTACATGTCCTTGCTGGTCGGCTTGCTGCCCCATTTCTTGGCCATGTCTTTCAGGATGGTACGCTCGTTCGGCTCGTTGCCGGCGTTGTTGTAGTGCTCGTCGCGCAGGTACTTGACGACATCCCAGTGTTGCTGCGTCAATTCCAGCGCGTCCGCTGCGGCGATCGCCTCAGCCACTGCTTCCGTCCAGTCTTCCGCGTTGACCAGGTGACCATTTTCTGTGGTTTCGATGGTTTTGCCGTCGACTTCAAGTGCCATTACAGTTCTCCATAATAATTAGAAGGTTAAAGGTAATTATTAAACCCGGTTATGCACTACTGGCAGCCGGGTTGGAACAAACATCGGTTACGCCTTCTTCCCGACGGTCGCCTCGTGAACCGCCTTGATCCCCTTGTGCGGAATGAACAGACCGCAGCCCATCTTGCGGTGCTCGCCAATACCGTGCTGCTGCAGCGCGATAGCCTCGTCCGCTTCCAGGTCAGCGAGCATGACGCTGCGAGTGAAAATGTCCCCCTGCGGGTGGCGTATGCTGTGCGCGCGACCGCACAGCAGCTTGCGCACCTTGATGTCCAGCGCCCTGATCTGTTCGGCCGCAGCCGCCATAAACGCCGCTTCATCGTCACGATCTACACCCTCGGGCAGCGCCACGTAACGCGCAAACTGGGTCGGCAGCGGGCTGAACAGCTTCACTTTTGCCTCGCCGACCTTGAGTGAGTGGCCGTCGATGTCCAGCGTCTGTCCGCTCAGGCCGTGGGCCTCCTCGATACGGTGCCTGGGCACCCGCAGCGTCAGCCGTGAGCGCCGCGACAGGTGTAAAACCTCGTTGCTGCCGTCTTCCGGGCGCATCCAGCCGTTACCGGACTCGGCGCCGTGAATCAAATGGATACCGGCCTGTGTCTCTTCATCGATCCACGGCAGTGCCGCACGCATGGCCACGGAAAAGCTGTAGGCGTGATCCAGCGGCAGGCATTTGCACTTGATGCTGTAGACCAGGTCCACCACGTCATCGGGCACGACCAGGGGCGAGTTTTCGTCTGTCTGCTCTTCCCAGAACATGTTCACACTCCCGCTAGCGTCTGCCGGCCGCGGCGAAAGCCGCCTCAAGACGATCCTCCCAGCTTTCCGGCGTATCCGGAAACGGCGGCCGCACGTCCATCTGGAAAAACAGTTCGCCGCCACGGGCCTTGTCCTCGACGACCCCAAGCAGGTCTTCGAAAGTTTGCAGCTCGTGGTGTTGTAACAGTATTTCGCTCAGACACAGCATGTTCGATCATCCGCTTTGATGGGTGTCGCGGACGCGGTCGAAATAGCGCGCGCGATAAAGCAATCGACCCTGATCACTGCCGGCGTCATGCTCGAATTCCGTCCTGCAGTGCAAGGCATTGTTACTGATCACGCCCTGCCCCGCTTCGAGCCGGTGCCGAAATATATAGGGCGAATCCGGTTGAAACAAGTTCAACAGGCATTCTGCTGCCGCCTGTGTGGTTGAATCCTTTTTCCAGACAATATTTCGCCCGCGCGCCGAATAGCGCATGTGCAGGTGGCCCCCGACGTCAACCGAGAATACCGGTCCGGTCCGGCTGGCCCGCAGTTCTTCGCCGTTCTGCACATTCGGGGGAATGGTCATTGCGTCGGGCGCCGTGAGCGCCCGAATATAGTCCGGATTTTCGTCGCGCAGCTGAATATAGGCAATTTCGTGATCCATAAACGCGTTTTCCCCGCCGCTGGCGGCCGGCCGGACACAGTGGAGGATGACGCCCCGGATCTGCCGGTCGGGACTGTTGTAGTAGCCATCCGTGTGCCAGTTGAGACGTTTGCTGGTGTAGGGAATGTATTCTCCCACCCGGCGTTTGCCGACCACCTGCAGGGAGGTGATACCGTCTTCATCCGCGCAAAGATTGTTGTCCAGGTGTTGCAGGCCGAACTGCCGCGCCAGTTCCCGAACCATGTGCTTGTCAGCGGCAGCGGGCCCCGACAGCTGGTAAATCGCAATATTCGTCTTGCCGACAGTGCGCAGAACCGCCAGCCGTTCCGCGCGCGTCAGCCGGAAGCCGTCAGCGACGGGCACCAGCAGACCACCTGCCCGCATGGGATAGTCAGCCAGTTTCCTCACCCGCCAGGCGTGGTATGCGCCCTCGTTCGCGAGATCGAAGTGGTCGGCGCGGCCGGCCTGTTTGAAAGATTGTGATAACGGTGCCGTCATGGCGCTCATTCCAATGAAAGCCCTATCAGCCAAATGCGTAGTTTACCAGATTTAGTCGCACAGACTTCATGCAAAGCCGCTATTTTCTATAGGTTTATCTGTGGAAGGCCGGTGTTTAGTCGCTTTCGGCAACCCGGCTGATGCATAAGCTTCTGATAATATTAGTACATTCTTGGGGCATGGCATTTCCCCCGTCCGGAGCATATACTCCCGGGCCGCGATCGGCCCATTTATCCCCTATCTCCAATGGGATAGTGTTGCCGTAGGCGTACACCCCAAGGGTAGGATTCTCGCGCCCGCTTCAGGCTCCTAGACTTCTACTCGCGTGATTGAGGGGGTTCCCGGTATCGGTGGTGCGAGTACCGATACCGGAACTTCGGCTCAACACAGAGAAGTACCGAATACCGAATTTTGACGTTACGTAACGGCGGCTCTGAGCGTACGCAGTAACCGCCACCCAACACTCTGGAAGGAGACGGCCATGGCTGACAAGCACCACCCAACGCCTATGCTCGACGAACTGGAAAACGGCCCCTGGCCGAGTTTTATTTCCGGTATCAAGCGTCTGCGAGACGATCATCCGGATGAGCGTATCCGTAAAGTAACCAACTCCCTGCTCGGTCAGCTCGAGCACTCCTACGAAACCCGCAAGGGTTACTGGAAAGGCGGCACGGTTTCCGTGTTCGGTTACGGCGGTGGCATCATTCCGCGCTTCTCGGAAGTTGGCGATGCCTTCCCCGAATCCCGCGAGTTCCACACCCTGCGCGTTCAGCCCACCCCGGGCAACTACTACACCACCGACATGCTGCGCAAGCTCGGCGACAGCTGGGAAAAATGGGGTTCCGGCCTTCAGACCTTCCACGGTCAGACCGGTAATATCATGTTTATCGGTACCACTACCGAGAACACCCAGCATTTCTTCGACGAAATCAACGAGTACGGCTGGGACCTCGGTGGTGCCGGTCCCTGCGTGCGTACCGCCATGTCCTGCGTCGGTGCCGCCCGCTGTGAAATGTCCTGCGCCAACGAGCACGGCATTCACCGTCACCTGGTGAACAACTTCACCGACGACGTGCACCGTCCGGCCCTGCCCTACAAGTTCAAGTTCAAGGTCTCCGGTTGCCCGAACGACTGCCAGAACTCCATCGAGCGTTCCGACTTCGCCGTCATCGGTACCTGGCGCGACGACATGAAAGTCGACCAGGAAGAAGTCAAGGGCTATGTCGCCAAGAAGGGCCGTCAGTACATTATCGATAACGTCATTACCCGTTGCCCCACCCAGGCCCTGAGCCTGAACGACGACGACACGCTGGCTGTTGACAACCGCAACTGCGTACGCTGCATGCACTGTCTGAACGTCATGCCGAAAGCCCTGCACCCCGGCGACGACAGGGGCGTGACCATCCTCATCGGCGGCAAGCGCACCCTGAAGATCGGCGACCTGATGGGCACCGTTGTGGTGCCGTTCAAGAAGCTGGAGACCGAAGAAGACTACGAGTCCCTGGTGGAGATGGCCGAAGAAATCATCGATTTCTGGGCTGAGAACGGTCTGGAGCACGAACGCTGCGGTGAAATGATCGAGCGTATCGGCCTGGTGAACTTCCTTGAAGGTATCGGTGTGGAGGTTGATCCGAACATGGTCAACAACCCGCGTCAGTCCTCTTACGTCCGCATGGACGGCTGGGACGAGGAAGCCGAGAAGTGGTTCCAGCGTCAGGCTGAAAAAGCCAGCGCTTAATTACTCCGGTTTTCCAAACCTGGTACCTGTGGTCCGGAGCGGGTTTTCCCGCTCCGGGGCATGTTAGACAGTACTCAAATTCAGGAGAGCAACATGGCAATGGCAGATATGAGGGAACCGATCGAATCGGGTTGCCCCGACGGTTTCCAGTACATGCATCCGGTGATGCGCAAGAATTTCGGTCAGTGGAAGTACCATGATGACCCGCAGCCCGGCGTCCTGCGCCACGTGGCCTTCAGCGGCGACCAGGTCTTCACCATCAAGGCCGGCACCCAGCGTATTCTCGACATATTCACCCTGCGCACCCTGTGCGACATCGGTGACAAGTACGCCGACGGCTACATCCGCTTCACCATCCGTTCCAACATCGAATTCATCGTCACCGATGAAGCCAAGGTCCAGCCCCTGATCGAGGCGCTGACCAACGCCGGCTTCGTAGTCGGCGGTACCAAGAACTCGGTGACCTCGCTGTCCCACACCCAGGGCTGGCTGCACTGCGACATCCCCGGCACCGACGCTTCCGGCGTTGTGAAATCCATGATGGACGAACTGATCGGCGAGTTCACCGCGTGGAACATGCCGAACCGCGTGCATATCACCACCTCGTGCTGCCAGATCAACTGCGGCGGCCAGGGCGATATCGCCATCAACGTGCAGCATACCAAGCCCCCGAAAATCAACCACGACTTGGTGTCCAACGTCTGTGAGCGCCCCTCGGTCGTAGCCCGCTGCCCGGTCGCCGCAATTCGTCCGGCCATGGTCAACGGCAAGCCTTCGCTGGAAGTGGACGAGAAGAAGTGCATCTGCTGTGGCGCCTGCTTCCCGCCCTGCCCGCCGATGCAGATCAACGACGCCGAACACACCAAGCTCGCCGTCTGGATCGGCGGCAACCACTCCAACGCCCGTGGCAAGCCGACCTTCCAGAAGCTCGTCGCTTCCGGTATCCCGAACAACCCGCCACGCTGGCCCGAGGCTACCGCCATCGTCAAGCGTATTCTTAAAGAATACAAAGCCGGCGCCAAGGACTGGGAACGTATCAACGAATGGGTTGAGCGCATTGGCTGGCCGCGATTCTTCGAAGTGACGGGGCTGCCGTTCACCAAGTACCACGTGGACAACTGGCGTGGCGCCCGTGCCAGCCTGAATGCTTCTACGCACATCCGTTTCTAAGCCAGGAGTCGATGCGCTATGAAGCTATCTGTACTGGTTAACGAGGGTCCGTATCAGCACCAGTCTGCCGACTCTGCGATACAGTTCACCAAGGCTGCGCTGGAGAGGGGCCACGAGATCTTTCGTGTGTTCTTCTACCACGACGGTGTAAATAACGGCACACGCTTTGCGGTTCCGCCGCAGGACGACCGTAATATCACCCAGGAGTGGACCGCACTGGCCAAAGAGCATGGCCTGGACCTGGTTGTATGTATTGCCGCGGCCCAGCGTCGCGGCATACTCGATGAGAACGAAGCCAAGCGCCAGGGGAAGGACGGCAACAACATCGCCGACGGCTTCCGTATTTCCGGACTTGGCCAGCTCATCGAGGCCGGCATTCAGTCAGACCGCATGGTCATCTTTGGCGACTAATTGAGGAATCTTGAGTTATGGCAGAACCCTGGGAAGACGACGAACTTGAGGGCCCGGTCCGCAAGTTCATGTATGTGAATCGTCGCGCACCCTACGGCACCATTTATGCCCTGGAGTCGCTGGAAGTCGTGTTGATCGCCGCCGCCTTTGAGCAGGACGTCACTCTGGTGTTCATGGACGACGGCGTGTATCAGATCAAGAAGGATCAGAACACCGATGCCATCGGCGTGAAAAACTTCTCCCCGACCTATCGGGCCCTCGAGGGTTACGATGTCGAGAAGCTGTATGTGGAAAAGGAGTCGCTGGCATCCCGCGGCCTGACCACTGACGATCTGATTGTGCCTGTCCAGTTGGTGGACAAGGACCAACTGGCCCAGCTGATGGAAGAGCAGGAAGTTATCCTGAGCTTCTAGGAGAGATATTGACAATGCCTATGTTACACACGGTAAATAAATCGCCTTTTGAGCGTCGCACGCTGGATACCGCCCTGCGTCACGCCGTCAAGGGTGCCGCGATTCTGCTGATCGAAGACGGCGTCTATGCCGCTTTCGACGGCACGGTGGTCGCTGAAAAGGTCAAGGCCGCACTGGCAGATCACAAGATCTACGTGCTCGGCCCGGACGTTGCCGCCCGCGGCATGTCAGAACACCACGTCATTGAGGGTATCGGCGTCGTGGATTACGGCGGATTCGTGGACCTTGTCACTGAATATGACAAGGTCCAGTCCTGGTTATAAACCGCAATTGATTTGCACTACAGCTGCAAACGAGGAGAGCTATCATGTCTATCGAAGTAAACGGTAAGTCGCTGGAAGTGGATGAAGAGGGCTATCTGGCCGACCTGAATCAGTGGGAGCCTGAAGTAGCGACCATCATGGCCAGGGAAGACGGCACCGAACTGACCGACGCTCACTGGGAAGTCATCAACTTCCTGCGCGAGTACTACGAAGAGTACCAGATCGCACCGGCGGTGCGCGTTCTGACCAAGGCCATCGGCAAGAAGCTGGGCAAGGACAAGGGCAACAGCAAGTACCTGTACGAACTGTTTCCGTATGGTCCTGCGAAGCAGGCCTGTAAGTATGCCGGTCTGCCCAAGCCGACCGGTTGCGTCTGAGCTCCCGGCGCACTGAACAACGGGGGGAGCTTGCCTCCCCCTTGTTTTATATCATCTGCAAATGCAAGGAGAGTGACGCGTGACGCTGGTTACGGCACTGTATGTCGGACTGTTTTATGCTGCGACGATTATCCTGGTAGTCGGTATCGCACTGCGTATAAAAAAGTACGCCCAGACACCCTCTCCCCTGAAGATTCCCACCATGCCGGCTCCGCGTACGGAAACCGGCGTGGCACTGCGCATGTTCCGCGAAGTGGTTTTCTTCGAAAGCCTGTTCCGCTCCAACAAGTGGACCTGGATTTTCGGTTATCTTTTCCACTTCGGTCTGCTGCTGGTTCTACTGCGGCATTTACGCTATTTCACCGAACCGGTCTGGTTCTGGGTCAACTGGGTTCAACCGTTCGGCAAGTACGCCGCGTTCGCCATGGTTGCCGGACTGCTTGGCCTCTGGGCGCGCCGCTTCCTGGTCGACCGGGTGCGTTACATATCCACGCCTTCGGATCACCTGATGCTGGCGCTGCTGGTCGGCATCGGCATGAGCGGTCTGGGTATGGACTACGTGTCACACACCGATATCGTCTCCGTCAAAGCGTTCTTCCTCGGGCTGATGCACTTCTCGCCGCAGCCGCTGCCCGGTGACCCGTTCCTGCTGGTCCACCTGGGCCTGGTGGCGACGCTGATGATCATTTTCCCGATCAGTAAACTGCTGCATGCGCCGGGCGTGTTCTTCAGCCCGACGCGCAACCAGACTGACAGTTCCCGCGAGCGCCGGCATATCGCGCCCTGGGCCGAACAACTGGAAGCGGGCGAACGCTGATCGGAACGGAGGATAAAGCGTGGCTGATTTTGACGTACCGGAACTGAACGAATACCCCATCATTCCCAAGCTCAAGGAAGGGGTGATGGCGCACTCCGCGCCCTTCATCGCGGCGGAGAAATTCCAGACGCCACTGGGCTTTCCCGGTCAATTACCGGAGAACTGGAAGGAAGTCGCCATCGACAAGATGGGCGAACTGCTGGGCAAGTACCGTTCCCTGCAGGTTTTCCTGGATATCTGTGTACACTGCGGCGCGTGCACCGACAAGTGTCACTACTATCTCGGCACCAGCGACGCAAAGAACATGCCGGTAGCCCGCCAGGAACTGTTGCGCAAGGTGTACCGCCGTTATTTCACCTTTGCCGGCAAATATTTCCCCAGGCTGGTCGGTGCGGTTGACCTGACCGAAGAAGTGCTGGACGACTGGTACAGTTATTTCCACCAGTGCTCGCAGTGCCGCCGCTGCTCGGTGTTCTGCCCCTACGGCATCGACACCGCCGAAATCTCCATGGCCGCGCGCGAGATTCTGGACGCTGTCGGTAAGGGGCAGAAATACTGCAACGAGATTATCGGCAAAGTGTTCGTCATCGGTAACAACCTCGGCCTGCCGGAACCGGCGCTGCGCGACACCCTCGAAGGCCTCGAGGAGGAAGTCGAGGAAGACACCGGCGTCAAGGTGCGTTTCCCGCTGGACGAGAAAGGCGCCGATATTCTGCTGATCACGCCTTCGGCCGATTTCTTTGCCGAGCCGCATGTCGACGGGCTGATCGGTTACGCCAAGGTTTTCCACGAAGCCGGCGTTTCCTGGACCATGAGCTCCAAGGCCTCGGAGGCCGCCAACTTCGGCATGTTCATCGGCAGCTACGAGAACATGCGCCGTGTCTCGCTGCGCATTCGCGAAGCCGCGCTGGAACTCGGCGTCAAACGCATTATCTTCGGCGAATGCGGCCACGCCTGGCGCGTCGCCTACAGCTTCCTCAACACCCTGGCCGGCCCGTTCGACTTCCTTGATCCCAATTACCCGGTGCCGCAGCACATCTGCGAGTTCACCCTCGACCTGATCAAGCAAAACAAGCTGCGCCTGAACAAGGAAGAAAACGACCACATGAAACTGACCTTCCACGACTCCTGCAACGTCGCCCGCGGCGCCGGCATGGGTAACGTCGAGGGCGGCCAGTTCACGATTCCGCGGGAAGTCATCAAGGCGGCCTGTAATTATTTCTACGACATGCCGCAGGACACCATTCACGACGCCACATTCTGCTGCGGCGGCGGCGGCGGCTTGCTCACGGACGACCTGATGGAGCTGCGCGTCAAGGGCTCGCAGCCGCGCATGGAGGCCCTCAAGCGGGTCACCGAAGACCACGGTGTCACCAATCTCGCGGCGATCTGCGCCATCTGCAAGAGCCAGTTCGCCAAAGTGCTGCCCTATTACGGATTCACCATGGACCAGATTGTCAGCGTACACCAGCTGGTCAGTAACGCGATCGTTTTGAAGGGTTCGGAGCAGGAAGCCGAGCTCGATGGTACAACAGACTGATTTTTATCACGGTAACTTTGAATCACCAGCCGGGATTCATAATTGATTTAGGAGAGAATAGGCATGGCTACTTCTCGCGATGATACGAAACTGACATTCAGAAAGTTCGAAGACGGCGATAATACTTGGGACAACTGGTCACATGCCATTTTCGAAGGCGACCACTCCCACAAGTGCCCGACCTATGTCCACCGTACCCCGCCGTGCCAGGGCAGCTGCCCCTCCGGCGAAGACATCCGCGGCTGGCTGGACATCGTGCGCGGTATCGAGCGTCCGCCGGAAGGCGTGAGCATGCAGGAGTATGCATTCCGCCGCTCCACTGACGCCAACCCGTTCCCGGCCATGATGGGCCGCGTCTGTCCGGCGCCTTGCCAGGACGGTTGCAACCGCAATGAAGTCGAGGACTTCGTCGGCATCAACGCTGTCGAGCAGTACATCGGCGACACCGCCTTCAAGGAAGGCTTCAAGTTCGAAGCCGGCTCTGAACTGACCGGCAAGAAAGTGGCCATCATTGGCGGCGGACCCGCCGGTATGGCAGCCGCCTACCAGTTGCGCCGCCGTGGCATTGCCTCCACTATTTTCGACGACCATGAAAAACTCGGCGGCATGATGCGCTACGGCATTCCCGGCTACCGTATTCCGCGCGAGGAACTGGACCACGAATGCCAGCGTATCCTCGACCTCGGCGATATCGAGTTCAAGGCCAACACCCGCGTGGGCCGCGACGTATCCGTCGAAGACCTGGACAAGGACTACGACGCAGTCCTCTGGGCACTCGGCTGCTGGACTGGCCGTGATCTGCCGCTGGAAGGCTGGAGCGAGACCCCGAACTGCGTGTCGGCCGTCAAGTTCCTGGAACAGTTCAACAAGGGCAACCTGCAGTACACCGCAAACCGCGTGGTCTGCGTCGGTGGTGGCGACACCTCCATTGACGTGGTATCGGTGTCCCGCCGTATCGGGACGCTCAAGGACCTGAAAGAAAAGCCCGAAGACGTGATCAACGGGCTGACGAATCACGGCGAGATCGATCCCTCCCTGAAGAAGCCCTGTGACAACGTCACCCTGACGGCTCTCTTCCCGCGCGACCAGATGACCGCCGCCGAGCACGAAGTCAATGATGCCACCACCGAAGGCGTGACCATCATGAACGAAGTCATGCCGGTGGAAATCATCCGCAACGAGGAAGGTCGTGCGACCGCGCTGAAACTGGTCGACTGCAAGTGGGAAAACAACGGCCCCGTGGTTGTCGAAGGCGGCAAGGAATACGTCGTGGAGTGCGACATGATCGTCGCGGCTATCGGCCAGGGCGGCGAGATGAGCGGCCTCGAAGCCTACGCCAACGAGCGCAACCTGATCGACGCCGACAAGTACTACCAGGTACCGAACCGTCCCGGCCATTTCGTCGCCGGTGATATCGTGCGTCCGCACCTGCTGACCACCGCGATTGGTCAGGGCTCCATAGCTGCGGAATCAATCGAGCACTACCTGAGGAACGAGGATCAGAAAAAGCGTCCCAAGGTCGACAAGCACCACTTCTCCCTGCTGGACAAGATGAAGGAAGCCGGGCTCGAGCCCGCTGCCTACACCCAGGGCGAAACCCGCGGCACCAACTTCGAGAAGTTCGCTGTGCACAACTATGAAGACCGGTCCAAGAATGAGGTCATCACCGCCGAGAAACTCTTCCTGGGGCACTTCAAGTTCACGCCCCGCCTGCTGCGCGAGGAAGACGTACCGACCGCGGATCAGGTGCTCGGTCATTTCGCCGAACGCACCAGTGGTTTCAGCGATGAGCAGGCGGTGGCCGAAGCCGAGCGCTGCATGAGCTGCGGCATGTGCTTCGAGTGCGACAACTGCGTCATCTACTGCCCGCAGGATGCCGTGTTCCGCGTGAAGAAGGGCGAGTCAACCACCGGACGCTACGTGGATACCGACTACGCCAAGTGTGTCGGCTGCCACATCTGCGCCGACGTCTGCCCGACCGGCTATATCGACATGGCACTGGGTGAATAAGGGAGTCAAGGCCGTTATGAGCCAGTTTCTACCCGCTCTGCGCGTCTTCGCCGTGCTGCTATCGTTGCTGCTGTTGCTGCCGCAGGCGGCAACAGCAGACGACGATGACGGTGGCGACAAGGAAACACTGCCTTTCTCGGAGCTTTCGTTTCCCGAGCCCGAAAGGCGCTTCAGCGCCACCCAGAAATGTGTACGACCGGTCGCGGAAATGCGCAGGAACCATATGACGTACATACTTCATCAGCGCGACGAAACCATGCACGAAGGCATCCGCACCCGCCAGTATTCGCTGGAAGAGTGTGTCAACTGCCACGCGGTCAAGAACGACGAGGGAGAATATGTACCGGTCAACGGTCCCGATCAGTTCTGCGCCAGTTGCCACAGCTATGCATCGGTCAACATCGACTGTTTCCAGTGCCACGCGACCAAGCCCGTGCGTCCTTCGACGCTGCATACGCAATCATCCACTGAGACAGAACATACGACCCGCGAGCTGAGTGGCACCATCAACCCGCTACTGGCTTCCGAAGGACCAGCCCAATGAGCGAATCCAGCAATCTGGCCGACATCGCGCGGCGGAATTTTCTCACCAGGGCCGGCGCCGTCACCGGCGCCGCCGCCATCGCACCGGGCGTTTTCCTCAGCGTAACGGCGAGCGCGCGGCCTGCTGACGAGGCGGTCACCGCCAGGAAGCGCTGGGGTATTCTGGTGGATACCAACAAGTGCGCCTCCGGTTGCAATGACTGCGTTACCGCCTGCGAAGAAGAAAACGGCTGGGGCCATTCGGAGCCCGAATCGAACCCCGAACAGAAAGCCCACTGGATTCGTACCGTCGATATCAGGAACAAATCAACCGGTTTCGCGAAAACGCTGCCGATAATGTGCCAGCACTGCGAAACCCCGCCTTGCGTGGATGTGTGCCCGACCGGAGCCTCGTTTCGCCGTGCCGACGGCATTGTTCTGGTCGACAAGCATATCTGCATCGGTTGCCGCTACTGTATGATGGCCTGCCCCTACAAGGCGCGCAGCTTCGTCCACGAGGACCTGCACGATCAGAAGCCCTGGGCCCCGCGCGGCAAGGGTACCGTGGAGTCCTGCACCATGTGCGTACAGCGCGTGGACAAGGACAGGATTCCGGCCTGTGTCGAGGCTTGCAGCGCGGACAATCACAACGCCCTGATCTTCGGCGACCTCTACGACGAAAACAGCGAGATATCGAAAGCGCTCAAGGCACAGGACAGTGTCGAGATCCGTGGCGATCTCGGCCTTAACACCGGCATCCGCTATCGCGGCATCTGATACCACTACTGGAACTGCGACTGACCAATGAAACTATCGCTGAACTATCGTGAAATCGAAGGCAAAAGCACCGGCTTCTGGATACTCCTGGGTGGCCTCGCCCTGATAATCGCACTGGCTGGCGGTGCAACGCTGTTCATGGAGCACGAAGGCCACCATGTCACCGGCATGAGCAACCAGATTGTCTGGGGCATGCCTCACGTGTTCGCCATTTTCCTCATCGTCGCCGCATCAGGCGCATTGAACGTGGCCTCGATCGGCACCGTGTTCGGCAAGCCGCTGTACAAACCGCTGGGCAGGCTCTCCGGCCTGCTGGCGATCGCGCTGCTGCTGGGCGGCCTGGTGGTCCTGGTTCTTGACCTCGGTCGCCCCGACCGCCTCATCGTGGCCATGACCTATTACAACTTCAAGTCGATTTTTGCCTGGAACATCATCCTGTACAACGGCTTCCTTGCCGTCACCATCGTCTACCTGTGGCTGATGATGGAGCGCAGGATGAACAAGTACTACAAACCGGCCGGCTTTGTCGCCTTCGTCTGGCGCCTGATACTCACCACCGGTACCGGTTCGATTTTCGGTTTCCTGGTCGCCCGCCAGAGCTACGATGCCGCCATTATGGCGCCGATGTTCGTCATCATGTCATTTTCCTATGGGCTGGCCGTGTTTATCCTCGTGCTGATGGCGGCCTACAACTGGACCAACCGCCCACTGGGTGACGTAATCCTGTACCGTCTCAAGAATCTTCTCGGGGTATTCATCGCCGCGGTGCTGTACTTCGTGCTGGTCTTCAATCTGACCAACCTGTACGCCACCGAGCACCACGGAATCGAACGCTTCATCCTGCTGGACGGCGGCATCTATACCAAGCTGTTCTGGATTGTGCAAATCGGCATCGGCAGCCTGTTACCGCTGGCCATGATCTATCACCCCACCGTCGGCAAGTCCCGGCCGGCGATCGCCACGGCGGCCGCGCTGGTCATCGTCGGCGCCTTCGCCCAGTTGTACGTCATCCTGATCGGTGGACAAGCCTACCCGCTGGTGCTGTTCCCGGGTTACGAGGTAAGCAGCGCTTTCTTCGATGGCCAGATCACCAGCTACAGCCCGAGCATCTGGGAAATTGCGCTCGGCGTGGGCGGTATCGCCCTCGCCCTGCTGATTGTCACTGTCGCCGTCCGGGTATTGCGCTTCCTGCCCGAAACGCTCGAAGACGCCGCCATCGATCCGCACGCTGCCGGCAGCGGGAAGTAGTACCGCGACTCTCCGGGGCTCGCGAAGCTCGCACAAGGCCGGCGGTTGCAACTGCCGGCCTTGTGGTTTCCGCCGTTCTGGCCCGGTGTGCTTGCGTTTCCCGGCGGGCCGGAAACGCTTTGAGATTAACGCAGACTGAACTCCCCTGCGCGGGGTGACAAGCCAGCCGCACATGTCCCAGATCCTTATCTCTGCCGCACACAAGTCCTCCGGAAAGACCACGGTCACGCTGGGTCTGTGCGCGGCGCTGCGCGCCCGCGGCCTGAACGTCCAGCCGTTCAAAAAAGGACCCGACTATATCGACCCCATGTGGCTGGGCCGCGCCGCCGGATACACCTGCCACAACCTGGATTTCCACACCCAGAGTCGCGATGAAATCCGGGATACGGTGGGCTATTACGCCCGCGATGCCGAGATCAGCCTGATCGAAGGCAACAAGGGGCTTTACGACGGTCTCGATCTGCACGGCAGCAACAGCAACGCCGCGCTGGCGAAACTCCTCGCAGCCCCCGTGGTGCTGGTTCTCGACGCCCGCGGCATGACGCGCGGT
>JAJDOI010000056.1 GCA_022340245.1 Thiogranum sp. | reverse complement strand
CCAGCTCTGTGTTGACAACCTGTTGCTGGTCGATGAAGTAGCGGCCTTCGGCATCAATGACGATTTCCAGCAGTTCCTTGCGGTCTTCGACGGGTTCACCACTGGCTTCGGGCAGTTCGATCTTGATCTGCGATTCTTTCTGGAAGGTGGTCGACACCATGAAGAAAATCAGCAGAATAAACACCACGTCGATCAGCGGCGTGAGGTTGACCTCGGGCTCTTCGCCGCGTGAGCGGCGCAGGTTCACAGTCCTTCCTCCATGACGTTATCCCGCGAACGCTGGCCGTGCAGCACCTCGACCATGCGCAGCGCCTGCTGCTCCATACGGATGACCAGCATGTTCACCTTGCCGCGGAAGTAGCGATAGGCCATCAGCGCCGGAATCGCCACCGACATGCCCGCGGCGGTGGTAATCAGTGCCTGGGAAATACCGCCGGCCAGCGCGGCCGGGTTACCCACACCCTGCGTGGTGATCGCGGAAAACACCTGGATCATGCCGATGACCGTGCCAAGCAGGCCGAGCAGCGGCGAAATGGCAGCAATCGTACCCAGCGTGTTGAGATAACGTTCCAGCTCGTGGACCACGTGGCGGCCGGTGTCTTCGATCGCCTCTTTCATTATGTCGCGGGTGGCGTTGCGGTTCATCAGGCCGGCTGCGAGTATCCGCCCCAGCGGGGAGCTGGCGCGCAGGTCCTGCAGGCGCTCGACGTCGAGTTTCTTTTCCTTGGCCTGGTCCCACACCTGGGCGACCAGTTGGCGCGGGATCACCCTTTTGACGCGCAGGGTCCAGAGTCGTTCGGCGATAATGGCGAATGCGATAATGGAACAGGCGATAATTGGCACCATAAGCCAACCGCCCGCGGTAACCAGTTCAAACACGTGTTTGCGCCCTTCCTTGTCGAATGGATTCTACGAATGCGGGGTATCATACTGAGTTCAGGCGCAAACCGAAACCGGCTGCGGTGTTAGCCGGTGTCACGCCACAGTTGCCGGTGGGCGGGGCGCCACGCCTCCACCTGTACGGCGCGCCCGGTTTCGATCCTGACTGCGATGGCCCCGGCGCGGGCCGTGTCCAGACAGTGGGCGCCGGCCGCGGCATAGCGCGCGACAACGTCGGGCTTGGGAAAGCCGAAGCGGTTGCGGTAACCGGTGGCAAACAGTACCCAGTCGGGGTCGACGGCGCGGATAAAGGCCGCGCCGGAGGACGTACGGCTGCCGTGGTGGGGCGCCACCAGGACGCGGGCGGTGAGTTGCCCCGCATGGCCGTTGACCAGTTCGGCTTCAATCCGGTGCTCGATATCGCCGGGCAACAAAACGCCCCGCCCGTCCGCGGCGGTTATTTTCAGAACACAGGAGGCGTTGTTGCCACGCGATCCTGCAGTGGGCAGGTATTCGAAGCGTACGCCATCCCATTGCCAGGCGGTCTGCACCCGGCAGGACTTCGCGTGGGCCCACTGGATCGTTCCGGGCTCGCCGCTGTGAATGCTGTACACGGGCAACTGTTGAAAGAGCGACGCGCCGCCGCCGCTGTGGTCATTGTCACCGTGGCTGATGACCAGTCGGTCGACCCGGCGGTAGCCGCGGTGGTGCAGGAACGGCACGAGCACGCTGGCGCCACTGTCGAATCCCCCGGGAAAGGCCGGCCCGGTATCGTAAACCAGCAGGTGCCGGCGGGTTTCCACCACCACCGCCAGGCCCTGCCCCACGTCCAGCAGCGTCATCCACAGATCACCTGCGACCGGCCTGGACGGCGATACCGCCAGACCCGGCAGCAGCATGACCGCGGCGACCAGGCGCACACCGGTACCGACCGGCAGCAGGGCTGCCAGTAACCCGGCGCTAAACAATACCAGCGCGGCAACGCTTAGCGGCGGGGCAGGCCAGGTGACGAGCGGCCCGAAGTCGATCAGCTGCAGGAAGCCCCACAGCCCGTCGAGGGATATCGCAGCAAGGTGAAACAGCCCGTCGGCGAGCGGCTGGGATACCGGCAGCAGGAGCAGACCCAGCAGCAGCACCGGTACAACCAGGAAGCTCACCCAGGGAATCGCGACCAGGTTGGCCAGCGGCGCGCTCAGCGATGCCTGTTGAAACCAGAGCCATAATAGCGGCGTCAGGCCCGCGACAAGTCCGAATTGGGTCGTCAACAGGTGGGCGAAACGGTTGCCCCGCCCGTGGCGTCCCTGACCCAGGTACAGGATCAACGCAACCGCTGTGAACGAAAGCCAGAACCCGGCGCCCAGTACCGACAAGGGGTCGAGCAGGAGAACCAGCCACAGGGCCAGCCCGAACACCGGCCACGGCCGGGCCCGGCCGGTGAGCAGGATGGACACCGCCCACGCCCAGATCATCACCAGCGCGCGCTGCGCGGGTACCTGAAACCCGGCCAGTAACGCATATGCCAGGGCGGCGGCCATGGCCGCGAGCGCCGCCGCGCGCGGCGCGGCGCAGATATGCGCACCACCCAGCCGGCTCCAGAGGCGTTCGACAAGCAAAAACACCAGGCTTGCGACCAGTCCCACGTGCAGGCCGGATATCGCCATCAGGTGGCTGGTACCCGTGTGTTGCAGAAGTTTCCATTGTCCGCTGGACATGCCGCCGCGGTCACCAAGGGTCAGTGCGCGCAACAGGGCGCGCTGCGGCGCTGCGAGATCCAGTCCCTTCAGGTGAGCCGAGAGATGCTCGCGCACGCGTTGCAAGGCTGACGCCCCGGTGGCCTCAATGAGCCGGTTGGCGGATGATTTCCGTACATAGCCGGTGACGCGAAAACCGTGCGCGAACAACCAGCGTTCGTAGTCGAAGCCGCCCGGGTTGGCAACTCCGTGGGCGGCTTTCAGGCGCACCTGCAACTGCCAGCGTTCCCCGGGGTGCATGGCCGGGGCATTTCGATACCAGTTCAGGCGTGCGGGCAGCACCAGATCCCGCCAGCCGGTCCCGCTACGGACGGTCTCGACCTGAAAGGCCAGGCGCAAGCGGCCCTGGGTCAGTTGTTCCGGCAGACCGACGACCTGGCCGCGCACCTGCACGTCCTTTGCTTCGAGGCTGTCGGGCAGCTGGATCAGCGACAGCTGCGCGGCGTGCCACCCGGCCCAGCAGAAACCGGCCGCCGCCAACACCGGCCAGCGCAGCGGTCGCCAGTACCAACACATCAGGGCCGTCGCGGCAATCAGCGACAGACAGCCTGCCCCCGGCAGGTCGTGACAGCACAGCAGCAGACAGATACCGGCTAGAAACGCCAGTGCGGAAAACAGCATTTCATCCCTGAACTCCTCGTTTTACGACGTCCTGTCATAATGCGAACCCGGTCTCAAACCGGCAGCGCCCGTCCATGCTAGTCTATGCTGCGACCGCCCACAAGGAGAGCCAGTCCATGCGTCGTTTTCTGTTAGCGTTTCTCACACTGTCGCTGGTCGGCCCGGTCGTCCATGCCGACATCCTCGGTGTCCGTGCCGGCGCCAACTACTGGAAATACGACATCAGCGGTACGGCCCGGTACAAGACCAGCAATTCAGCCAACGATATCGATGTCAACAATGATCTGGGCTATGACAACGGCTCGGCCGGTGTGTACTACCTGGTTCTGGAACACCCGGTGCCCGTCCTGCCCAACGTGCGCCTCAGTTACACGAATATCGATGAGGACGCGGATGGCCGCCTGACCCGGACGGTGCTTTATGGCAATACCATCTTTGTTGCCAACGAGGCGGTAAGCAGTCAGGTTCAGCTGAAACAGACCGACATCGCCCTCTACTACAGTGTGCTGGATAACGTCGTCAACCTGGACCTCGGACTGAACGCAAAATATATCGACAGCAAGGCGAAAATCACCGGGTCGATCTCGGGAACACAGGACTCGAGCGTTTCGGGATGGGTGCCGATGGCTTACCTGGGTGCCGGTGTCGACCTGCCGTTGACCGGCCTGTCTGTCAGTGCCGAGGGTTCCTTCGTCAAATACAGCGGTAGCAGCTTCTATGACTACACGGCGCGGGCGACCTACACCACGCCGTGGCGGGTGGGCGTCGATGTCGGTTACCGGAAAATCAAGCTCGACCTCGACGATTTTGACAATTCCTACGCCAACGTAACATTTGACGGCCCCTATGCGGGCGCTTATCTGCACTTCTAGCTGACAGGCTGGTAAGCTATGGGCCAGCAATGTCTGGCTCGTCAAACAAAGTTATATTCGCGGCGCTTATCGGCAACAGCCTTGTTGCCCTGACGAAGTTCATCGCGGCGGCTTTCACCGGCAGTTCCGCGATGCTGTCAGAAGGCATCCACTCCCTGGTGGATACCGGTAACCAGATCCTGCTGCTCCACGGCGTCCGCCGGGCGCGTCGCCCGGCGGACGATCAGTTTCCCTTCGGCCATGGCAAGGAAGTCTATTTCTGGAGCTTCGTGGTCGCCATCCTCGTGTTCGCACTGGGCGCGGGCGTGTCGATCTATGAGGGTATTCAGCACCTGCGCCACCCGGTTGCCGTCGAGAATCCCCTCATCAATTACCTGGTGCTCGGCCTCGCCATGATCTTCGAGGGCGCCGCCTGGCTGTTCGCTTTCAAGGAATTCTCGTCGACCAAGGGCAAATGGAGCTATTTCCAGGCCGTGCGACGCGGCAAGGATCCGACCGCCTTCGTCGTGCTGTTCGAAGATTCGGCGGCCATGCTGGGACTGACGGTCGCTTTTGCGGGCATCGGCCTGGCACAATGGTCTGGAATCCCCTATTTCGACGCGGTGGCGTCCATCATCATCGGTCTGTTGCTCGCCGCTACCGCCGCCTGGCTGGCCTACGAGACCAAGGGGCTGCTCATCGGCGAAAGCGCCAACCGCTGGATTGTCGAGGGCGTGCGTAAACTGGCCGCGGGCACCGAGTTCGTCGATCATGTCAACGAAGTGCTGACCATGCACGTGGGTCCGGAATACATCCTGGTCAATATCAGCCTGGATTTTCGCGACGACGTGCCGGCCGGAACGATCGAACAGGTCGTCGCCGCGCTGGATCGCGATATCAAGGCCAGCTATGTGAACGTCAGGCGGGTTTTCGTCGAGGCAAGGTCCAGGCATGCGCGGGCGGACTAAAAGGATGTTGCTGCCGGTGGCGGCGGGCTTGCTGATATTCGGCGTACTGGTGATTTCCTGTTCCACCGCTCCGCCGGAAGACCTTGGCAACAGTTGCAGTATTTTCGAGGAAAAAGACAGCTGGTACTCGGCTGCGCGCGACAGCTATAAGAAATGGGGTGTGCCGATACACGTGCAACTGGCGATCATCTACCAGGAATCGCGTTTCGTGCACGACGCCAAGCCGCCCCGGCGGAAACTGCTGTGGGTGATCCCCTGGACCCGGCCCTCATCCGCATATGGCTACGGCCAGATCAAGGATTCAACCTGGGAGTGGTACCTGAAATCGACCGGGCGGCGCTGGGCGGACCGCGACGATTTCGATGACGTGGCGGATTTCATCGGCTGGTACGGGGATATGTCACACCGTAAGCTGGGTATCTCCAAGTCGGATGCCTACAGCCAGTACCTCGCCTATCATGAAGGTCAAGGTGGCTTCAAACGCAAGACCTACAAGAACAAGAAATGGCTGACCAGGGTGGCTTCGAAGGTGGCCGCGCGTGCCAAGCGCTACAGTGCCCAGTTACAGCAGTGCGAGGACTCACTCGACAAGGGCTGGTGGTTCTTCTAAACCCGTTCGTGCCGCGGGGACCGACTCTTGCGGGGCGTTCTTCCGCCATGCAGCGGCGGCCAGGTGAGGTGGATTTGTCGGCTTTCTCACGCTGGCCGGCGTCCTGCTGGTCTTGACAGCGGGCGTTACGCGAGTACACCGTCCTCGAGATACTGTACCCGGTCCATGCGCGCAGCCAGATCGGGATCGTGAGTGACAATGACGAAGCTGGTGTTGAGGTCCCTGTTGAGCTCCAGCATCAGCTGGTAGACGTGTTCGGCATTCTTGCGGTCGAGGTTGCCCGTGGGTTCGTCGGCCAGCACGCAGTCGGGGTGACCCACCAGTGCCCGGGCCACAGCCGCGCGCTGGCGTTCGCCGCCGGAGAGTTCGGACGGCTTGTGGCGTACGCGCGCTTCGAGCCCCACGCGTTGCAGCATTTCCAGTGCCCGCCGCCGTGCTTCGGCAACCGGCAGCCCCTTGATCACCAGCGGCATGGCCACGTTCTCCAGCGCCGTGAATTCCGGCAGCAGGTGATGGAACTGGTAGACAAAACCCAGGTGCTGGTTGCGCAGTTTGCTGCGCCCTGCTTCGCTGAGTTTGCTGAAGCTCTTGCCGGCAAGCTGCACCTCGCCTGACGACGGTTTGTCCAGCCCGCCCAGCAGGTGCAGCAAGGTGCTCTTGCCGCTGCCGGAGTTGCCGACGATGGCCACCTGTTCACCGGTTGTCACGCTCAGGGTGACATGTTTCAGGACGCTGACATTGAGTCCGCCCTCGTCGAAGGTGCGCGACAGGTTCTGGCAGGCGAGCACCGGGTTATCACTCATAACGCAGTGCCTCCGCCGGCTGGGTGCGCGAGGCGCGCCAGGCCGGATACAGCGTGGCGGCAAAACTCAGCAGAAAGGCGACAGCGCCGATGTGCCACACATCTGGCCAGTTCAACTGCGATGGCACTTCGCTGATGTAGTAGATGTCAGCGGGCATGAACTGCACGCCGAAGGTTTTCTCGATGGCGGGTACGATGGTTTCCACATTCAACGCCAGGGTCACGCCGCCGGCGATACCCAGCGCGGTGCCCAGCAGCCCGATGAACGCGCCCTGGATCATGAAAATGCGCAGGATTGTCCCCGGGGTGGCGCCGAGCGTGCGCAGTATGGCGATGTCGGCGCGCTTGTCGGTTACCACCATGACCAGCGTGGAGACAATATTGAACGCGGCCACCGCAACGATCAGCGTGAGAATGACAAACATCACGCGTTTTTCGGTCTGCACGGCGCGGAAAAAGTTGGCGTGCTGGCGCGTCCAGTCTTCGACACGAAGATGGCCGCCCAGCTGGCCGGCGAGTTCACGTGACAGGCGTGGCGCCTGGAACATATCAGCGAGTTTCAGGCGCACGCCCGTGACAGCGTCGCCGAGTTCGAAAAGCTTCTGCGCGTCGCGCAGGTTGATCAGCGCCACACCGCGGTCGTATTCATACATGCCGATGTCAAAAATGCCGGCCACGCGGAAGCGGCGCAAGCGCGGCAGTACGCCGGCGGGGCTGAAGTTCGCCTGGGGCGTGATCAGCGTGACCTGGTCACCCACATGCGCACCCAGGGTGTAGGCGAGCTCACTGCCGAGGATGATGTTGTATTCGCCGGCGACCAGGTCATCCAGGCTACCCGCGCGCATGTGTTCGCCGACGGTCGAAACCGCCGGCTCCAGGTCCGGTCGAATCCCGTTTACCACCGCGCCGCTGACCTTCGCGCCTTTACTGAGCATGACCTCGTTACGCACGTAGGGCGCCACACCCACCACCTCGGGGTGTTTACTGGCCAGGCCGGCGGCCCGCGGCCAGTCGACGAGGGGCTCGCGGTAGCCGCTGATGCTGGCATGGGACGCCATGCCGAGAATGCGGCTGCGCAGCTCCTGTTCGAAGCCGTTCATGACCGATAGCACCGTAATCAGCGCCGCAACGCCCAGCGCGATACCGGCAATGGATATCGACGATATGAACGATATGAAGTGATTACGGCGTTTTGCGCCCGTGTAGCGCAGGCCGATGGAGAGTGCCAGGGGTCGGAACATTGCGGGGCATTAAATCACAAGCCGGAGCTGCCGAAAACCTGTATTGAGTTTCTACACCTGAATTGCGAGAAGGATTGACATTATGCGACGCATCGGCTTATTCACGGCAGCGATACTGACCCTGGTTCTTGCGGGCGGCCCTGCGGTCGGCGACACCCTGCTGGTGGACTCGGTTAAATCCGACGCCGGCATGGTCCGCCCGGACCGCGGAATGACCATGGACGGCGTTCTCAAGCAATACGGCGAGCCCAAACAGCGCTCCGGCCCGGTGGGCGATCCGCCCATCAGCACCTGGGACTATGGCGACTTCGTGGTGTATTTTGAGAACCAGTACGTCATTCACGCGGTAGTAGCGCACAACAAATAGGTGTTGGCGGCCCGCCGCCTCACCGGGGATCTCCCGGCGCGGCCGCTCGCGCTTTTTTTCTCAACGATAGAAAATCCGCCGGCGGCGGCATAGAATGCGCCGCCATGTCCGTTTCACCACCACAGTACCGCCTGCCCGCCGAATGGGAACCGCAGACCGGTGTTATGTTGACCTGGCCGCATGCCGGGGGTGACTGGGCCGACATTCTCGAAGCGGTCGAACCGGTTTTCCTGGCAATTGCCGAAGCCGTGGCCCGGCGCGAAAACCTGCTGGTGAACTGCGCCGATGAGGACCAGGCCGGGCATGTCAAACGGACGCTGCTGGAACGTGGCCTGTCCGAAAACCGGCTGTTTATCGCCCTGACCCCCTCCAACGACACCTGGGCGCGCGATCACGGCCCCCTGACTGTCAGCGGGGACGCCGGTGTCCGGCTGCTCGATTTCCGTTTCAATGGCTGGGGCAACAAGTACCCCGCCGGGAAAGACAACGCCATAAACCGCGGGCTCGCGGACGCTGGCTGGTTCGGAGACTGCCCCATGGAGACGGTCGAACTGATCCTCGAGGGAGGCAGCATCGACAGCGACGGCTGCGGCACCCTGCTCACCACCACATCCTGCCTGCTGAACCCGCAGCGCAACCCCGGACTTTCCCGGCAGGCTATCGAGGCCGAGTTGCAGGCGCGGCTCGGCACCGACCGCGTGCTGTGGCTCGATCACGGTTGTATTGAAGGCGACGACACGGATGGTCACATCGACATGCTGGCACGTTTTGCCGACCCGCAGACGCTCATCTACCAGAGCTGTGACGAGCCGGGTTATGGCTGCTACGCGGCTCTCAAGACCATGGAAGACGAATTGCGCGCGTTTCGCGACCGCGAGGGCCGGCCCTATCGCCTGGTGGCCCTGCCCTGGCCGCAGGCCAGGCACGCCGCCGCCGGCGAGCGCATGCCCGCCAGCTATGCCAATTTCCTGTTGATAAACGGCGCCGTGCTCATGCCCACCTACCGCGATCCGGCCGACGCCGTGGCCGCCCGGCAGCTGCAGACCTGCTTCCCGGACCGTGAGCTGGTCAGTATCGACTGTCTACCGGTGATCCGCCAGCACGGCAGCCTGCACTGCCTGACCATGCAGTTGCCGGCAGGTATCGGGCTGCAGCGCCCGCAGCGGCAATACCGCCAGTGATTCCCGTGCGGGCGGGAATCTTCTAGAATTCCCTGCAGATACATAACCGATGCAGATACCGTCATGAGCGCACCCGCAAGCCTGAAAGTTGCCCTGGTACAAATGTCCTGCGACCCGGACAGGCGCGTCAATCTGGACCACATCCGATCCCGGCTGGTCGCAGCCCGGGATCAGGGCGCGCAGCTTGCCCTGCTCCAGGAACTGCACAATGGCCTGTATTTCTGCCAGAACGAAAATCCCGCGCACTTCGATCTCGCCGAACCCATCCCCGGGCCCACCACCGGTGAGTTGTCGCAGCTGGCGGCCGAGCTGAAGCTGGTTATCGTTGCCTCACTGTTTGAGCGCCGTGCCGCCGGGCTCTATCACAACACCGCCGTGGTGCTCGACAGCGACGGGTCTATCGCAGGCAAATACCGGAAAATGCACATTCCCGATGATCCGGGGTACTACGAGAAATTTTACTTCACACCGGGCGACCTGGGTTTTGAGCCGATAAAGACCAGCCAGGGGAAACTCGGTGTGCTGGTGTGCTGGGACCAATGGTATCCGGAGGCGGCGCGCCTGATGACCCTGGCCGGCGCCGACCTGCTGCTGTACCCGACGGCGATCGGCTGGGACCGGGACGATCCGGCCGACGAGCAGCAGCGCCAGCTGAATGCCTGGCAGACCGTGCAGCGCGCGCACGCCGTGGCCAATGGTCTGCCGGTGCTGGTGTGCAACCGCACCGGCTTTGAAACCAGTCCCGACAACCGCAATCGCGGAATCCTTTTCTGGGGCGGCAGCTTTATCGCCGGCCCCCAGGGTGAAATACTGGCCCAGGCCGGCCACGATGCGCCGGAACTGCTGATCGCGGATATCCCCATGACCCGGGGCGAACAGGTGCGCCGCATGTGGCCGTTCCTGCGCGACCGACGCATTGATGCCTATGCCGATCTGGCCCTGCGCTACCGCGACCAATAAGCAAAGGACGTTTTCATGATCCTGATCCTGGCACCCAACACGCGCACCGACAGCGACGAGTTCCGACAGCTGGAAACGTTCCTGAGGCATATTCCCGACATCCGTTATCGTGTTCACCAGGAAACCGGTACACAACAGCTGCTCACCGAGGTCTACCTCATCGGTGACACCGCATCTCTGGCGGCTGAGGAAATCGCCGACCTGCCCGCGGTCGAGCGCGTGGTGCGCATCTCCGAAGAGTACCGGGTACTGGGCCGTCACTCGGACCAACAACGCTCGACCAGTTTCGAATACAACGGTGTGTGCTTCGGCCAGGATAACCTGAATGTCTTCGCCGGCCTGTGCGCGGTCAATACCCGTGAGCACGTGGCGCAGATGATGAAAGCGCTCCGGGAGCATGGCCAGGTCTGCACGCGGATGGGCGCCTACAAGCCGCGCACCAACCCCTACTCCTTCCAGGGACACGGTAAATCCTGCCTGCCCTACGTCTTCGAACTCGCCGGCAACTACGGCATTCGCGTGATCGCCATGGAAATCACGCATGAAACCCACGTGGAGGAAATCCGTGAAGCCCTGCGGCAAACGGGTAACGCCACGGGGGTCATGCTGCAGATCGGAACGCGCAACACGCAGAATTTCGAGTTGCTCAAATATGTCGGCCGCCAGCGGGAGTTTCCGGTGCTGCTGAAACGCGGTTTCGGCATCACCCTCGAGGAGTCTCTGAACGCCGCCGAATACCTTGCCAGCGAAGGCAACCGCAACGTGGTTTTCGGTTTGCGCGGCATGAAAACCAACATGGGCGACCCGCACCGGAACTTCGTCGATTTCGCCCACGTGCCGGTCGTAAAGCGGCTGACGCGCATGCCGGTGTGCATCGACCCCTCGCATTCCGTGGGTACCAGGGAGCGCGCGCCCGACGGCCTGCTCGATATCATGCACGTCACCGCGCAGGGCGTTATCGCCGGCGCCAACATGATCCTGGTCGACTTCCATCCCGAACCCTCCAAGGCGCTGGTGGACGGACCGCAGGCGCTGACGCTTGATGAGCTGCCGTTTTTCCTTGAAGACGTCCGGATTGCGCGCGAGGCCTACGAAAAGCGCGTCGACCTCGCCCGGGAATATCCGCCCCGCTAACAAGCGCCCAACCCGGGCCGTGTCCGGTGGCTTCGACCGCCAACTGGCAGGCATGCCTGACGTGCACTAAGCTCAGGTCAATAGCCAGGCATGGCGTCAATGGACTATCCGCGAGGTGCAGACCCATGAAAGCATTGTCCGTCTTATTAACCGCCGCATCGCTGCTGCTGCCCGTGTCAGCCGGTCTTGCAGACGACTTGAAGGTCAAAATCACCAGCGACCTTGCCTCCGTCACGGTCAAGCATAACGGCAAGGACGTGACCATCCAGCGTAATCAGAACCAGAAAAATACCATAGCGCCTGCGTATGCCAAGACATCGCGTCCCTGCCCGCCGTTCTGCATTCAGCCCGCCCGGATTGCACCGGGTGTTGAAACCATTGGCGAACTCGAGGTGCTGGACTACCTGAAGCGTATGTCGGCCGGTGACGATAGCATCGTGGTGATCGATTCGCGTACGCCGGACTGGGTCAAGCGCGGCACCATACCTGGCTCGATCAACATTCCCTGGACGACGCTGAACATCTCCAGGTCGGATCCCTTCACTGTCACCGAGGCGCTGGAAAAGAAATTCAACGTCCACAGCCTGGAAGGACTGTATGATTTTTCAGGTGCGAAAACGCTGGTGTTGTTCTGCAACGGCATGTGGTGTGGACAGTCACCGAACAACATCAAGTCACTGCTGACGGTCGGCTACCCCGCGGACAGGATCAAGTGGTACCGGGGCGGCATGCAGGACTGGTCTGCTCTCGGGCTGACTACGGTAGTACCGGACTAAGCGGCACCCTCCTGGACACAGAGGCGGCAGTGGCCGCTGTTTCCTGTCTATACTTTCATTGCAAATGTCGTGCGGGGTGACGGCAATGATTAACCGGCTGTTGGTGGTGTATTTCCTGTTCGTGCCATTGGTCCGCGCAGATCCGGCAGCGGAGTTTGTGCAGACGCCGTACCAGGAGCCGAAAGTGGTTTTCGACTTCTACTTTGACGAACCGCAGAAAATCAATTCCGCCCTCTACTGGATCCGCTCACTGATCAACCCGCTCATGGAGTCGCCGTACGACATGGCGCCGGAAATGATGGATATCAAGGTCATTATTCACGGGACGGAAATCGTCACACTGGTCAGGCACAACTATGCAAAGTACAAGGATGCGGTCGAGCGGATGCGCTACTACGCCGCGCTCGGGGTCGAATTCCGGGTGTGCGGCCTCGCGGCGCAGGATTATGGCTACAAGGCCACGGATTTCTACGAGTTCGTCAAACTTACGCCTTCGGCTATCACCGAACTCGCTTACTGGCAGCGCCAGGGTTATGCCGTGATCGCGCCCGCCATCAAGGAAAAGAAATACACCATAGAGGAGATCCGTTGACTGCAGCCCGCGGCGAGCGTTGCACCGCGGAGGTTTTCTAGCGCGCCCGCTTCAGGCTGTTGCGATCGAAGTCGCGTTCGGTCAACCCGGTCTGAAACTGGTAATCGCTCCATATCAGGCGGGTGCTCTTCCCGGTCTGGTGGTTTTCCATGAACATCTCGTCGGCGCGCCAGTACTTGTCCAGATACTGGCGGTAACCACTATAGGTCAGGGTTTTGAGTTCAGTGTTCTTGCGGTCGTAAAACACGATCTTTTGCGGCCGGTATTCCTGTTGGTCGATCCAGGCGACCTGGCGGCTGTAACCCGAGTACTTATCCACCGGGTAACGCTCGACCACGAAGCACGTGAGTTCGCCACACGGCTCGTCACGCAGATATTTGTAGGTGTATTTCTCCACCTCCTGAGAGGAAATATCCTCATAGGCAAACTCGCTGCCCATGAAAGGCCCTGACTTGTTGCGTGAAGATATCCGCTTGACGCGCTTGAGTGCCGGCAGGTACAGCCACTGGTCATCGGGACCGGTCTTGTGGGTGAAGCTCAGGAAGTTGGTTCCCTTGACATCGGCGGGTTCGTCGAATGTCGTCAGGCTGCGATCACCGTCGCCGTCCTGTTCGAGCGTGCGTACACGAATCTCGCGGGTGCTCTCATCGCCCTGCTTGTTGCGCAGGATCATCCGCATGGCTGCCGTGGAATCGTGGAACCCCGTGTCACGGCGATCGGCCTCCACCGCGATTTCCAGTCCACGCTCCGCGGCACTCTGCGCCAGGACGTTAAACGACAGACTTAGCAGGATCAGCCAACTGGTTACTTTCATAGTCTTCCCTTTTATCCAGCGTCATCAGTAATGTCGGTAGCAGCAGAAAGTCCGCCAACAGCGCCAGCCCGATGGTGATGGCGGTCAACAGACCCATTGCGGAATTGATCTCAAACGGCGAATAGGTCAACACCAGGAAGCCCGCCACCAGCACCACCGAAGTGGTCCACAAGGCGGTGCCGACGGTGTGAAACGCGTAGCGAACGGCGTCTTCCGGAGATAGCCCCTCTTCGCGACGCGCGCGCAGATATTTGCTGAGAAAATGTACGGTGTCGTCCACCACGATGCCGAGCGTCATACCCGCCACCACCGACAGCGCCAGGCCCACCTGCCCCACCAGCAGCCCCCACAGGCCGAAGGCCATGGCCGCCGGCACCAGGTTGGGGACCAGGCTGATCAGGCCGATGCGCAGCGAACGCAGGGCGATGATCAGAATCAGTGAAATCAACACCAGCGCCAGCGTCGTGCCGCCCAGCATGCTGCGAATGTTTCGCGCGCCGATGTGCGAGAACATGATGGAGGGGCTCGCGCCGTGGGCCTGCATCGACGCCGGCGCATGTTCCTGCAGCCAGTGTTGGGCGCGTTGTTCGAGTGCAATTGTGCCGTTGCTGGAAATACTCCTGACGGACACATCCAGCTTGGTTGCCGACTTGTCGACGTTTATCTGGTTATTCAGGTCGAGACCGTACGGCAGCGACATTTCATACAACAGCAGGTACTGGGCGGCGAGCTCGCGGCTTCCGGGAATCCGGTACCAGACCGGGTCGTCGCCGTGGAGATTCATGTTCAGGCGCTTCATGGTGTCGGACAGGCTGCTGACGTGCATGACTTCCGGTTGTCGCCGGTACCAGTCGGCGAATTCCTCGAGCTTGTTCAGGTAGGCGGGCTCGCTGATGGCACCCGAACCTCCGGCTCCCAGGGAGTAGGCAATATTGTAGAGGCCGGTGAGGTTTTGCGTCATGAAGTCGGTGTCGACGCGAAACGGGACACGTTCATCGAAGTATTTGACAAACTCGTCATTCAGCTCGTTTCGGGGTATGAATGCGATCATGCCGACGACCAGCAGACCCATAGCGGTGAGTACTGCACGGCGGCGGTTCACCACGAAGTCGGCGAGCTGGTCCATGCCGGCAACCGAGCGATTGCGCACCGCCGGCACGCGTACGGGCAACGCCAGCATCAGCGCCGGTAGCAGCGCGACAGAATAGACAAACGCCGCTATGACACCGATAGCCACGATGTTACCCAGGTCGCGGAACGGCGGCGCGTCGCTGAAATTCATCGACAGGAAGCCGATGGCTGTGGTGACGCTGGTAAGGTAGATAGGCTGCAGGTTGATACGCAGGCTCTCCACCATTGCGCCCGCTTTGTTGCCCGAGCTGCGCATGCGCTGCAGAAAGGTCACCAGCAGGTGCACACAGTCGGCCACCGCCAGCGTCATGATCATGGTCGGTGCACTGGCCGACGGTGGCGTCATCTGGATACCCAGCCAGCCCGCCGCGCCGATAGCCGTCACAATCGACAACAGAATCACCAGCATGGTCGCCAGCGTGCCCCATACCGAGCGCAGCAACAAGGCGAGGATCACGACGATCACGGCAAACATGATCGGCACCAGCGTAGTCATGTCCTTGACGGCGTTTTCCGAGAACGCATTGTTGAGCAGGACAATGCCGGTCAGGTGGACATCGATGTCCGGGTAGCGCTGCTCCAGCTGGGCGGCGATATTGCGCGAGAAGCTCACCACCTGCGGCACCTCGGCGGCCGGATCCACGCCGGGCAACTGGACAATGACATTCACGCCGGTTACCCGCCCGTCGGGGGACACAATACGATTCACCAGCAGCGGTTCGTGCAGCGCCACCTGTTTTACCCGCTCGAGGTCCTGTGCGGTGTAGTGCCCCGCATCCGTGACCAGGTCTTCGACGATAAGGTCGTCGTCCTCGGCATAGGTGTGCTGAAAGTTAGATACCGAGTCCACCCGGATCGAATACGGAATCTGCCAGGACTGTTCGGTCAGCCATTCAACCGCCGAGAGCGTCTGTGGCGTGAACACCGTGCCGTCGGCAGGCGCCAGTACAAACAGGACATTGTCCGACTTGGTATAAGTGTTCTGCAGGTTTTCGAACGCCAGTAGCTGCGGATTTTCCTTGCTGAAGAAAACCCGGTAGTCGTTGGAAAAGGTCAGGAAACGCGCGCCGGCCGCTGCCAGGGCCACCAGCGCCAGGACCGCGACCACCAGCGCCCAGCGCCAGCGGACCAGCCATGCGGCCAGGGAACGTGTCATGCGAGGCCCTTATTCAAATCTCAAGAGAGCGAAGATAGCCAACCAGGCCGCGGTTGCAGCTGCGCAACCGCTCCTTGCTCTGGGCGTTCTTGGCGATGCCTATGCAGCCTTCGACCGCCGCCAGAATGAAAGTCGCGGTTTCGTCGCAGTTCACGTCGTCGCGAACGCGCCCCTGCTGTCGGGCGCGTTCCAGCGCCTGCTCGGTGACGTCATGCCAGAGCCGGAAAATATAGTCCAGCCGCTGGCGAAATCCTTCGTCCAGCGGGGACATTTCCTGCGCGAGGTTGTTCACCGGGCAGCCGTACTGGATCACTTCCGGGGGCTTGTTGTCAGGCAACTGTTCAACAACCGTGATCAGGCCCTGCAAGGGGTCGGCGGCGTTTTTCAGCGGCTGCAGCCACATGGCCTCTATCATTGGCAGGATGACTTCGTCGACGACGGCGTAACCGAGCGCGCGCTTGTTGGGGAAATGATGATACAGAGCGCCCTTGGTCAGGCCGGTCACCGCCAGTACGTCGTCCAGACGCATGCCCTGGAAGCCGTTGCGGTAGATTTCCATGAAGGCGGCGTCGAGAATCCGTTGACGGGTGAGGTCCGGATTACGCTCGATACGGGTGACATTTTCTGTAGGTTCCATAACTTACCTGTCTTGCCAATGCCCCCGTGAAAACCCGCGAATGTTTGCCGGAAAGCTATTGACAAACTAGTTGGTCGGTTTGTACTCTACAAACTACACGGTTTGTCGGCAAGCAGAGTATTGCATACATCGACCTTGATCAGGGAGCCCAACGTGGAGCAGAGCCACATTTTGAATTTAAGCATCGGCGACACGGTCCCCGCCCGGCGTCTCTCCGCGAGCGCCCACGCCGGCCGCGTGAATCTCAAGGGTAAGGAGGTGCTTATCGAGGTAAGCGCCGATGCGGTCCGGGCTGCTTCGGACAGCCGCCTGCCCGTCCTCGCCGAGCTCGAGCTGTACTTCAGCTGCCTGGTGCGCAAGCAGCTGCGGTTTCGGGAAATCAATGGCGTCCAGCCACAGAACGAAAATTCTTCCCGGGTTTTCCCCGGCCTGTATGCCGCATTTCGCGCCGTCACCACAAGCCACTGCTCGGTGGCCGACGTCGGCGACAAGCCTCCCGTGGAAACCATGCCAGTGTGCCAGCCGGAACGCTTTGTGCCGGACTGGATCAGAATCGATTACCGCGCCGGCCAGTGGCTTGGCGAATACGGTTATGCCCGCAAGTATCGGCAGCGCCTCCCCGCCCACCCGAACAGGAGTCACCCATGAACACGCAAGTCGCCAATACGGACATGGACCAGTGGTTGAGCCAGAAACTGGACGAGTTGCTGCCGTCCAAACTGCAGGAAATCGAGAGCAATAAAACGCCTTCCATGGCGATAATCGCCACCAAGGGCACACTGGACTGGGCCTACCCGCCCTTCATTCTGGCCTCCACCGCCTCGGCACTCGGCTGGGATACGTCGATTTTCTTCACCTTCTACGGGCTGTTGCTGCTGAAGAAAGACATCCCCTCGCAGGTCTCTCCACTGGGTAATCCGGCAATGCCCATGAAAATGCCTTTCGGACCCAAATGGTTTCAGGATTTCAACTGGCCGATGCCCAACCTGCTGATGGCCGGTATCCCGGGTTTTGAAAAAGTTGCAACCGGTCTGATGAAGAAGACTTTCAAGAATAAAGGTGTGGCGACCGTCGAGGAATTGCGCGACCTGTGTCTCGAAGCCGACGTCAACATGGTCGCCTGCCAGATGACCGTGGACGTGTTTGGTTTCGACAGCAGCGAGTTCATACCGGAAGTCACTGACTACGTCGGCGCAACCTATTTCCTCCCAGTGGCACAGAAATCGGATGTCTGTTTGTTCATCTAGACATCGTTGACTGTCCCCATCCCTTTAACCGGCGCCTGTCGCCGGTTTTTTTTTGCGTCCGGTGTGCGACAATAAGCCGCCTTTCAGCCACCACCTGCCCATGTCGAGCAATGCCGTGACACAAGCCGCCCTGTCAGCGGCCGACAATCCCCTGCAACCCGAACTGCCGGCGACCGGCACTCGCGTGGTGTGGTCGCGCCTGTATGGCGACAGTCTGCCGCTGGCGCTGGCGCGGGCCGCCGATATCCATAACGGACTACTGCTGATCGTCACCGCCGACAGCCAGGATGCCGAACGGCTGCAACAACAGCTGGAGTTTTTCTGCGCCGACCGTTCGCTCGACGTGCTCTGCTTTTCCGACTGGGAGACACTGCCCTACGACCGTTTCTCGCCCCACCAGGACATTATTTCCGAGCGCCTGCAGACCCTCAGCCGCCTGCCGACGCTGCGCAAGGGCGTCTTGCTGGTGCCGGTCGCGACCCTGTTGCAGCGGCTGCCGCCGCGCGATTTCCTCGACCGCTACAGCCTGGTGCTGGACCGCGGGCAACGCCTCGACCTGGACGCGATGCGCGCTCGCCTCGAAAAGGCGGGCTATCGCTGTGTTTCGCAGGTCATGGAACACGGCGAGTTTGCCGTGCGTGGCAGCATACTCGACCTGTTTCCCATGGGCGCACCCGGCCCCTACCGGATCGACCTGTTCGACGAGGACATCGAGTCCATCCGCAGCTTCGATCCGGACACCCAGCTTTCTCAGGATCAGGTCGACAGTATCCGCCTGTTGCCAGCGCGCGAGTTTCCGGTCGACGACGACGCCATCACCCGCTTCCGCCAGGCCTGGCGCAGTTGCTTCGAAGGCGATCCGCAACGCGCGTTGATCTATCGTGATGTCAGTAACGGGCTGCTGCCCAATGGCATCGAATACTATCTTCCGCTGTTCCTGGAACGCACCGCCACGCTGTTCGACTACCTGCCGGCCTCGACCTGCCTGGTCAGCACCGAGGACGCGCGCGCGACCATCGACAGTTTCCGCACAGCCCTGGCCGAGCGCTACGAGTCGTTGCGCCACGACATCGAACGCCCGATCCTGCCGCCGGAGCGGCTCTACCTGGACGAAGACGAAACCCGCGAGTTCCTGGGCGGCTATGCGCAGATCGAGGTGCAGCGCGCAGAGGCGCCCGACGGCTCAGCGGACAGCGTCCGTTTCGCCACCCGCAGCCTGCCGACATTGCGCGTGCTGGCCCGTGGCGAGCGTCCCGCCGGTGCGCTGCAGGATTTCCTGTCAGACTTTCACGGCCGCAGCCTGATTTGTGCCGAGTCCGCGGGACGTCGCGAAACGCTGCTCAGCCAGCTGCGGGAATTCGGCCTGAAACCCAGGCCGGTGGACGACTGGCTGGCATTCAGCGAAGGCGAAGACGCGCTGGCCATTACGGTGGCGCCGCTGGAACTCGGCGCCTGGCTCGACATCGAGCGGCCTGTGGCGCTTATTACCGAAGCGCAGCTGTTTGGTGAGCGCGCCCTGCAGCAACGCCGCCGGCGGCCGAAGCGCGATGCCGATGCTATCGTACGCAACCTTACCGACCTCAACATCGGCGCACCGGTGGTGCACGAAGATCACGGTGTCGGCCGTTACCTGGGCCTGCACACACTGGCGGTCGGCGGATTCGAGACCGAGTTCCTGACGCTGGAGTATGCCGGTGGCGACAAGCTGTATGTGCCGGTGGCATCCATGCACCTCATCAGCCGCTACACCGGCTCGTCGCCGGAAACCGCCCCACTGCACAAGCTCGGCACCGAACAGTGGCAGAAGGCCCGCAAGCGAGCCGCCGAGCGGGTTCGCGACGTGGCCGCGGAATTGCTGGACATCTATGCACGCCGCGCCGCGCGCAAAGGGCACGCCGCCCAGGTCGATAATGACGAGTACCTGGCCTTCGCCAGCGCCTTCCCCTTCGAGGAAACACCGGACCAGGCACAGGCCATCGAAGCCGTGTTCGACGATATGCGCTCGGAGCGTCCCATGGACCGGGTGGTCTGCGGTGACGTCGGCTTCGGCAAGACCGAGGTGGCCATGCGTGCGGCGTTTATCGCCGCGCAGTCCAACCGCCAGGTGGTGGTCCTGGTACCGACCACGCTGCTGGCCCAGCAGCACTACCAGAACTTCTGCGACCGTTTTGCCGACTGGCCGGTGCGCATCGAGGTGCTGTCACGGTTTCGCAGCAAGAAACAGCAGGACAACATTGTCGAGGCATTTCGCACGGGCACGCTGGATATACTTATCGGCACGCACAAGGTCCTGCAGCGCGATATCCAGCCGAAAAACCTGGGCCTGGTGATCATCGACGAGGAACACCGCTTCGGCGTGCGCCAGAAGGAGAAGCTCAAGGCGCTGCGCGCCGAGGTCGACCTGCTCACGCTCACCGCCACACCCATACCACGGACGCTGAACATGTCCTTGTCCGGCCTGCGGGATCTGTCGATTATCGCCACCCCGCCGGCCCATCGTCTGACCATCAAGACATTCATCACCGAGTGGAACAACAACACCATACGTGAAGCGTGCATGCGCGAGATCAAGCGCGGCGGCCAGGTCTACTTTCTGCACAATGAAGTGGAAACGATTGACAAAATCGCTCGCGAGCTGCGCGAACTGTTGCCCGAGGCACGTATCGAAATCGGCCACGGACAGATGCGCGAACGCGACCTCGAGCAGGTGATGCTGGACTTCTATCACCGCCGCTTCAATATCCTGCTGTGTACCACGATCATTGAAAGCGGTATCGACGTGCCGACCGCCAATACCATCCTCATCAACCGTGCCGACCGTCTCGGGCTTGCCCAGCTGCACCAGTTGCGCGGCCGTGTGGGTCGTTCCCACCACCGCGCCTACGCCTACCTGATGGTGCCGCACCGCAAGGCCATGACGCAGGACGCCATCAAGCGAATCGAGGCCATCGAGTCGCTGGAAGACCTGGGCGCGGGCTTTACCCTGGCGACCCACGATCTGGAAATCCGCGGCGCAGGCGAGTTGCTGGGCGATGAACAGAGCGGCCAGATACAGGAAATCGGCTTCAGCCTTTACAGTGAACTGCTGGAACGCGCGGTCGCGGCGCTCAGGGCGGGGCGCCAGCCGGAACTCGACCGCCCGCTGAACCATGGTCCGGAAGTCGACCTGCACATGCCGGCGCTGATACCCGACGACTACCTGCCGGATGTGCACGGCCGGCTGATTCTCTACAAACGTATTGCCAGCGCCGTCGACCACGACGAGCTGCGCGAGCTGCAGGTCGAGATGATAGACCGTTTCGGCCTGCTGCCCGACCCGGTCAAGCAGCTGTTTGCTGTCACCGAACTGAAGCTCAAGGCGGTACCGTTGGGCATTGCGCGCATCGACGTGGGTGAGCGCAGCGGACGTCTGAGTTTTGGCAGCCAGCCCGATGTCGATCCGGCAACCATTATTCAGTTGATCCAGGGGCAGCCGAAGCATTACAGCCTGGACGGCTCGGACAAGATCCGCTTGCAGTTCGACATGGCCGACCCGGGCAAACGTATCGCCCGCGTGTCCTCACTGCTCGACAGCTTGAGCCTGCGCGGCGAGTAAGGCAGGATAGCGGCATGAGAATTCTGCGCAACGCCGGCGTCGCCCTGTTCGGACTGCTGTTGTGGTCGGCGGGCCAGGCCGCCGACAGCGGCGACACGCCACGGCAATACGACATCGAGCTGCTGATCTTTCAGAACCTGGTCCAGGGCGACGCCGGCGAAATCTGGCCGCGCGACTATTCCACCTGGTTCGACGAAGCCGCGGAGGCGCCCGCAACGGCGACTCCCGCCACCGCAGCCCCCACAGCGCCGGATGTCACCTGGTTACCGGAAAGCACCTATCACCTGAAAGCCGAGCGCGACGCGATGAGGCGCTCGCAGGGCTACCGTCCGCTGGCCTACCTGGCCTGGCGTCAAACACTGGTTGAGCGCAACCAGGCGTTACCGTTGCAGCTGCCCGCAGCCGACAACCGCAACGCCGCTTATGTCGATGGTACGGTCAGGGTTGCAGTCGAGCGCTATCTGCACCTGTACCTTGATTTGCAGTTGCACCTGCCGGCAGCCGCGCTGTCCAGGCAAATCGACGCGCCGGATGTCGGAATGCCGGAAATACGCCTCACTGAACAGCGACGCATGCGCAGCAATGAAATCCACTATTTCGACAATCCGCGCTTTGGCGTAATAGCCCTGATTACCCCCTACGAACCGTCGCCTGAGCCGGCCGCGGACAGCGCCCCCGCAACACCGCCTGCCGTAACACCGGACGCCGGCGCGAAACCGCCCACGGCGCCCTGACAGCCGGCCGTCGCAACCGGTTTATTTCTTCACGCAGTCGGGGACGTGGAACTTGTCGTCCAGGCTGTAAACCTCGTCGAATACGCCGTCGCAGTCGCTGTCGCGGATAACGTAGTTGCGAACGCTGGAGTCGTTGCCGCTTGTCTCCAGGCTCCAGGCCCACACCCGACCCTTGGTACTCATGCTCACAATGCTGTCGCCGTCCGGGTTCAGGTACTGCACGATCAGCGTCTCCTTGACCCCGTCACCGTCGCCGTCGGCTTCCCGTTCGCCGTGCTGCGTGAACCCGGTCATATCGGGCGGCGCAAACTGACTGGCCGCGGCGATATGCGGACAACTGCACAAGGTGACGATACAGATGATACGCCGCGCGCTGAATGCGACCGATCGGGCAGATCGCCCTGCCCTGCAGGCCAGCATCACTGGATTCACGACGCACCGCCTTCGGAAGATGCCTGCCGTGGGGCTATGCGGATAGATTTTTTCATTAGCTGTTCCCCGCCTGCGCACAGTTTATACAATTTCCGTATAAACAATACGCCTCACGCTGCGGCCAAACAACACCGACTTGTCGAAGCATTGAGGCGCCGGATGCGGTAGGCTGGGCCGATCGATCCGGCTTCTAACCATAACCCGAAACGACCGGTTTAAGCCGGTCGAGTAGTCACCGGACCGGACGGGCGGAGACGCAGCGGCTATACTTCCATCATGAAGTGCGTGCTCGGCTTTCTGCTGCTCCTCTACCTGCCCGGCCCGGTAACGGCGGGTGAACTTAACCCCTACCACGGCTTCGATGAGGCGCCTGCGCTGTCGCTTCAAGACCTCGGACACCGGGTCCATTCACTGGCGGAGTACCGTGGCCGGGTGGTGCTAGTGAACTTCTGGGCCAGCTGGTGCGGGCCGTGTGTGATCGAAATGCCCAGCATGCAGCGCCTGCAAAAGGCCATGACCGGGAAACCCTTCAGCATCCTCGCCGTTAATGTCGCGGAGTCACGCGTCAAGGTGTGGAATTTCGCCGCCAAACTCGGGATTGAGTTTCCGCTGCTGCTGGACCGCGACGGCCAGGCCGCTTCCGACTGGCAGGTCGATGTTTACCCGAGCAGTTTCCTGCTCGATCGGCAAGGTCGTATTCAGTACGTCGCGTACGGGGCACGCAAATGGGATGGTGCGGAGATGATACGGACCATTGATGGACTTCTCGGCAAGTCCCAAACGGTTACGCCGCAGGCGGAATAACGGACAAATCCACCCCGCCGGTGTAGCCAAAGAACAGACAAAACAAGCGCTGATCAAATGGCCAGCTCCGCTCGCAATGATAAATACGTTTCAGCCGCGCAGGTTGGATTGAACGAAGCAGCGTAGGTTGGGCTGAGCGCAGCGAAGCCCAACAGTGCTAAGCCTTACATCCCTGCCGTCGGCTTTCCTGCGCTCAGCCCAACCTACCCAGTCCAGGTGATTGGCGCGTTACGCTCACAACGGCCAATACAGCCAAGTTAGCCGGGGCTTCCGGCGGCCAGGATCAGGCCGCCTCAAAGGCTTTCTTGGCTTCGCGGGCCGCCTTGGCCTGCTCAGGGTCGTAGGCTTTACCCGACCAGAGCATCTCGTAGGCGATCTCCTCGTTACCGTTTTCACACAGCTCCAGCACGTCCTTGAAAAGCGGCTGGAAGGTGTCGCTGCGGTGCGAGCGCTCGTGGTCTTCGAAGGTATTCCAGAAAGTCACGATAAGTGCTTCTTTCCCTTTGAGTTCGCTCTCAACCGCCTGGCCGACGGTGGAGCCCTCGTTGGATACCTCACCCTTGTTGAGGCAGACAAAACCGCCCACGAAACCGGTTTCGGAGTGGTAGGTCTTGACGTTCTCGCACAACACCGCGACCCGTTCCTGAAGATCGTCGACCGTGTAACCGTCGCGCAGGATCACGCGGTTTACGGTCACGACACCATTGTAAGGAAAGTTCTGAATCAGTCCGTTCATGGTCTTACCCCTCTCGTCAGTTAATACATTACCATGGACTAATATAGTAATCCTGACTAAAGAAGTCAAGTATTTCTGCATATATTAATATTTTTTATATAATACTTTTATCCTTCACTTTCCGCGACTTGTATCTCTTGCTAGGCCGCTAGGGCAAATTCGGTATCGCTGTCTCCAGCAAGTGGCGCACGGTTTCCATACCCTGCGACAGGTTGGTGTCGATGTCCGTCAGACTGATTTCGCCGCTGCCGCGCCCCGCGGCTTGATTGGCGACAACGGCACAGCAGGCATAGTCCAGCTGCAGTTCACGCGCCAGGGCCGCTTCCGGCATGCCGGTCATGCCGACCAGGGTGCACCCGTCCCGCTCCAGGCGGTCGATTTCGGCCGCTGTTTCCAGCCTTGGTCCCTGGGTGGCGCCGTAGGTACCGCTGGCCGCGAACTCGATCCCAAGCTGCGTCGCCGCATCGATCAACAAACACCGCAGCCGTTCGTTGTAGGGCCGGGTGAAATCGATGTGGGTCACCTCCGAGAGGTTGCTTTCGAAATAGGTATGCTTTCTGGACCAGGTGTAATCGATAATCTGGTCCGGTATGGCCAGCATCGTGGGCCGCAAATCGGCGTGGATACCGCCCACAGCCGCAACGGCGATGACACTGCGCACGCCGGTTTCCTTCAGCGCCCAGATGTTGGCGCGGAAGTTGACCATGTGCGGCGGGATGGTATGCCCGTGTCCGTGGCGAGCCAGAAACACCACGTCCTTGTCGCACAAATGCCCGTGTATCAGCGGTCCCGACGGTTCTCCGTAGGGTGTGCGCATCACTTCACGTTTTTTTATTTCGAGATTCTTGAGGGTCGTCAGACCGGTCCCGCCGATAATTGCCAGTTCAGTCATAATGTTTCCGTTTCTCAGTTGTCCTTCACGGCGTAGATGCCCTTGAGATTGCGCCAGTAACCGTGGTAATCCATGCCGTAGCCGAATACGTAACGGTCTTCGACCTGCAGGCCGACAAAATCGGGCTGCACATCTTCGTGCTTGCGGTCATGGTTTTTTTCCACCAGCACCACACTGAACACCGCGCGGGCCTGCTGTTCACGGCAATAGCGCAGTATGGCCGCGAGTGTCAGACCTTCGTCGAGAATGTCGTCAACCACCAGCACCGTGCGTCCCGCCAGCGGTTGCGACGGCGGGGTGATCCACTTCAGTTCATCGCTGCCGCGCGTGCCCTGGTAACGGGTGGCGTGCAGGTAATCGAGCTGTACCGGGCAGGTCAGGCGGGTAAACAGTTCGCTGCTCACCACCAGGCCGCCGGTCATGACACACAGCAGCAGGGGATCCTGATCGCCGATGGCGGTTTCGATTTCGCCGGCGAGTCGATCCAGCGCCTGTTCGACTTGCACCTGCGAATAGAGTTGATCGGCGCTGTCGCGCACCGCCAGAAGATGCTCGTTATCCATAGACCCGTGATGATTGCTTGTGCGTTGAGTTGCCTGGGGAGAACGTCGTTTCAGGTGCTAGTGTATGCAAACAGCGGCTGCGAATATACCCCGCCGCCCTACCCGCCGCCTTCCGGCTAGTCCAGATCCATATCCAGCCAGCGCTCCGCTTCGCAGTCTTCGAGCAATCTCACTGCAGTCTGCCAGCGCGGGTTGTCACGCAAGGTAGCCAACTCGGGGAAATCACGCCCGTGCATGCGCGCCAGGCGCAGCTGCGCCGCCGGGTCATGATAGCCGCTGAGGGATTCGACGACCTGCGCCGCGCATTCGGGCTGGTTGCAGACCAGCACCATGTCGCAGCCGGCCTCGAGCGCCATGCGCGCGCGCTGTGGATAGTCTCCCGCCCACTCGGCGCCACCCATGCTCAGGTCGTCACTGAATATCACGCCCTGGAATCCCAGTGACTCGCGCAGCAACTGGCGTAGCCAGCGGCCGGAAAAACCGGCGGGCTGCGCATCGACCTGCGGATAGAGTACATGCGCGACCATGATGCCGTTGAGCCCGTTGTGACAGAGCCTTTGAAACGGGACCATGTCCTGCATTTCCAGGTCGGCATAGCGGCGCGGGTCTTCCGGCAGCGTATGGTGGGAATCGGCGGCTACGCCACCGTGCCCGGGAAAATGTTTCCCGACGCTCGCCATACCCGCCTCGTGCATGCCGCGCTGATACGCCAGCGCCAGTTCGGTGACCACCTCCGGATCGCGGTGAAAGGCACGATCGCCGATAACGTCCGACACACCCAGATCCAGGTCCAGCACCGGCGCAAAGCTGAGGTCCACGTGCACTGACAGCACTTCGCTGGCCATCAGCCAGCCGGCTTCTTGAGCCAGGTAGAGCGCCCGGCGCGGGTCCTGGTCATGGATCTCCCCGAGGCGGCCGACCGGCGGCAAGCGGAAAAAGCCGTCGCGGAAGCGCTGGACACGTCCGCCTTCCTGATCAACCGCCGCCATCAACGGCGGTTGTCGCAGTGCATGAATGCTGGCTGCGAGGTCGCGTACCTGCTGCGGCGATTCATAGTTACGGCTGAACAGAATCACCCCCCCCACCGCGGGGTGTCGCAGCATGTCGCGTTCCTCGGGTTGCAGTTCAAGACCCTTAAGGTCGACCATGACCGGGCCCATGCTCATGTCATTTCTCCTTTCACGTCGAGTTTGTCACGCCAGCGGTCGCCCAGCAGATTCACGCTCAGCACCACCAGGAACAGCGACAGGCCCGGCGCCAGCACCAGGTGCGGGGCTACCAGCAGATAACGCACACCGTCGCGGATCATACTGCCCCAGGAGGCCTCCGGGGGCTGAACCCCAAGACCGAGAAACGACAGACCGGATTCCGCAATCACCACGGCGGCCACCGCAAATGTGGCCTCCACCAGCAGCGGCGCGGCGATCAGCGGCACCAGGTGCCGGCGAACAATGTCCGTGGTGCGGCTGCCGAGCGCCTGCGCGGCCTGAATATGCTCGCGCTGTTTGAGCGACAATACCTGGGCGCGCGCCAGGCGTGCAAATCCCACCCACCCCACCAGACTGAGTGCGATCACCAGATTACCGATCCCGGGGCCGAGCAGTCCGGCCAGCGCGATGGCCAGCAGGATGCCGGGAAAGGCCATGAAAATATCCAGCAGCATGACCAGCAGGCGGTCCCAGCCGCCGCCGAGGTAGGCCGCCGTGCTGCCCAACAGTGTGCCGATCAGCAGCGACAGGCTGACCACGCCCCCGGCAACCCAGAAGGAAGTGCGCGCACCGAGCAACAGGCGATCCAGTACCGGCCTCCCGAGGTCGTCATTGCCCAGCCAGGACGCGCTACCCGGCGTATCCAGGATGTGGGGTAAGGCAATGTGGTCGGGATGCAGCGGCAGCCAGGGCGCGACCAGCGCCACCAGCGCCCAGCCCGCGAGCACCAGCCCCGCCACACTGACGTTTCTCACGCCTGCCCCAGGCGGATGCGCGGATCAATACGGGCATACAGCAGATCCGTGCCCAGGTTGATCACGACGTACAGCAGGCTGATCAGCAACACACTGCCCTGTACCACCGGGTAGTCCCGCCGCTGAATGGACTCGACGAGCAGGCTGCCCACGCCGGGCCAGTTGAACACCGTCTCGGTGATCACCGCACCACCGAGCAGTGCGCCGAGCTGCATGCCGAGGACGGTCAGCACCGGCAGCGAGGCATTGCGCAGGCCGTGCCTTACCCAGACACGGTAAGGCGACAGGCCCTTGGCGCGCGCGGTGCGGATAAAATCCTCATGCATGATTTCCAGCAGGCTGCTGCGGATCATGCGCGACAACACCGCGGCCAGGGCGGTGCCCAGCGTCACCGCCGGCAACACCAGCGACACGGGGCCGCTGCGTCCGCTCACCGGAAACCAACCCAGGCCAAGGGAGAATACCAGGACCAGCAGGGGGCCGAGCCAGAAGTTCGGAATCGACACACCCAGCAGCGAAAACCCCATCGCGCCCATGTCCCAGACACTGCCGCGCCGGGCTGCGGCGATGATGCCCGCGGGTATGGCGATCACCAGCGCCACCACGAACGCCGCCGCCGCCAGTTCGGCGGTGGCGGCAAAATGCTGTGCCAACAGCCTGCTGACCGGCTCCTGGTAGTACAGCGACTGGCCTACATCCCAGTGCAGCACGCCGCGCAGAAAATCACCCCACTGCGCCAGTAGCGGCTGATCCAGACCAAGGGCATGGCGCAGCGCCTCGCGGTCGGCGGACGCCGCCGATTCACCCAGCATGACGTCGACCGGATCACCAGGAACCCAGTGAACAAGAAAAAATACCAGGCTGACTACCCCGAATGTGACCCAGGCGGCGCTGAACAGGCGGGCGATCAGGTAAGCGGGCATTAACGGCTACGAGGATCGCGTTTGCGGCTCGGGTTCTTCCAGATCGTCAGCGATACTGTGGCAGGCGAAGCGCTGCTGCTCACCGTTATCTTTGCGCAGGTAGTAGACGGAAAAACTCTCACCCTCGAGGCTGACCTGTTCCGTACGATCAGCGAAGTCGGCACCGCTGCAGACTTCGCGGCAATGTCGGCTCGCCGGCTCCGTCACCATCGGTCGCTCCGGCGCCGGCTGCGTTGTTTGCCGGGTGTCATCGCTGCGCAAACGTTCCATCTCGGCGATCAAATCGTCGACCTGCTTCGACAGAACATCGAGCTGCTGGTGAAAGTCGTGTCCGGCTGGTGGCGCGGAAAACGCGGGTTGCACCAGCACCTCGCCAGCGGCCGCGGGGCCCGCCCCGGCCGCGCCCGGCAGTCGCCGACAGAAGCCTGCCATGTCGAGCGGCTCTGCCACCTCAGGGTTCGCCAGCAGGTGCCTGGCGAGATCGTCCCGGTCGGCGGCAACGGCAAGTTCGCGGCCCCCGGTACCGGGTAAAGCGGTTGCCGGTGCGCTGTCGGGTGTATCCAGCAGCAGTCCGGCCAACGGCAGTGGCATATCCAGGTAGAACCCGGCGACTTCTCTGAACTTGTCGTAGCTGCTTCGCCCAATTGCGTGATTTTTGGCTTTATTTACCACCACGCTCACCAGTCCGTCGTACT
>JAJDOI010000015.1 GCA_022340245.1 Thiogranum sp. | reverse complement strand
TTTAACCCCTTACAGCACCACTTTTTCGAGCACTTTCCGTACCCGCTTCAATTGCTTACAGGATAGCCACGAAGGGGCATGAGCCATTCCCGATCAACCGATGGCGGTATTCTGCGCTCTGTAGTTTTGCTCAAACTCGCTACCCGGAACGAGCGCCGCCAACCATTCCCCGAGGTGTTGCTGCAACATCCAGTTACCGCGAACCCAGCTGCGCAGCTCATCTCCCTCGCGTCTGGCGGCATCCAGATCATGAATGCGTTCGCGTATCGCATTGATCCAGGCGCGTGGCTGGTTGGGCACACGGCAGACCGGCGCATCGCGGTAAGGGGCGATATCGCTGGCCACAACCGGCCAGCCGAGTACACCGTATTCCAGCAGGCGCAGATTGCTTTTGCATTCGTTGAAGCGGTTGTGTTCAAGCGGGGCAACGGCAAGATCCAGGTTCAGCGAGGCGAGTTTTTCCGGATAACGTGCAAACTCGATCGGGTTGTGACTTTCCTTCACATAGGGACGCAGGGCAGCGGGACACATGCCGAAAAACACCCAGTCGACTTCGTCCGCGGTTTGCCGCACAACCTCGGTCAGCATCTCGAGGTCGCCGCCGTGCTGCAGGGCGCCGGCCCAACCCACGCGCGGTTTGTCGGCCACCGCCCGTTGTGAAACCAGCCCGCCCCAGATTTCCTCGTCGAGGTAGTTCGGCACGACCCTGATATCTTCCGCCATGCCACGCAAGGCAGCGGCCAGCGGCGCCGTCGTCACGACCAGGCGGTCGGCAGCCCTCAGGCAGCGCCGCAGGCGTTTCTTTGCGTCCTTGTACACGGTTTTCGAGAAAGGATTTTTGGCCGGCAGGTCGAAAATAAGGTCGTCCTCACCGAACACCGTAAACACATCGTTGATTTTCTTATACTGTTCAATGGCATCGATGTAACCCTCGTACAGGGTGTTGTGCATCAGCAGGACATCGGGCCCGGCGCGCTCCAGTTCCGTGGCAGTCGGCAGACGTACCGCGGTTGCCGAAAACGGCAGAACAAGGCTGCTGGCGGTGCGTGCCTGGTGCATCCTGTGCAGAGGCTGCTGCACCCGGTATTTCCAGGAACCCAGCGAACCGCTGCCGAAACCGACAACGCGTTTCAAGCTGCGGTCCTGTGCCGCCCAGCTCGGCACGAGGTCTGTGTCCACGGCGAATTTCTCTCCCACCAGCCTCAGGTTCGGGTTATAGGCCGGGTCGCTGGCCAGCACCGGCAGCGCCTGCCCGCGCAGGCTTTCGGATTCGCGGCGGACGGCGTCCTCCAGGTCGATCCCGTCCAGTGCGGCTATGTCATCACCGGTGTAGAGCAGTGTCGAATGGGGTGTCCACACGATTTTGCCACCCTGAGCACGCACCTGCAGACAGAAATCGACGGACTGGTAGAGGGGAATCCTGAAAGCGGGAGACAGCCCGCCGACCTGTTCGTAAACCGATTTTTTCACCAGCATGCAGTTCGCGGGTACGGCAGACAGCTCCTGGGCCACCTGCGAGCGTCCCATGTAACCACTCTCGTCGATCGCCAGGCCGTCGAAAGCACCGGCGGCAACACCGCTGCTGCCGCCACCGAGGATCAGTCCGCTGGCGAGAATCTTCCGCTCCGAGGAAATCAGCCGCGGGGCAACGACAGCGGCATCGTTGCCTTCCGCCTGTGCGACCAGGCGGGTCAACCAGTGCGCCTGGATGGCGACACAACCCTGGCTGATCAGCAGCAGGTATTCCGCTGTCGTAGACCCGGCGATATCGCGTACCAGCGGAGCGACATCGCTGCTGGCGGCATAGGTGTGGACGTCGACGTCATCACTGTCCACCAGGTTTGCCGGCAAGATCAGCCCTTCCCGGAGCAACAGGTGGACGCGGAAAGCGCGATAGTCCGTCTGCGCCCGCAGGCTGCCGATGAACAGCTCCAGCGCCCCGGCTTCGCCGTTGCTGTTGACAATGATGTCGACCGGCGGCGTCTCCTTGCAGGTATAGTCGATAAAATAGCTGCCGAACAGCGTGCCGTGCTGTACCTTGGCCCCTATGCCGCTACGCTGCAGGTGCGCCGCCACGCACGCCCTCCTGTCGTCAGCGACCGCCTGTTCGTCTGCCGCCAGCCGGAAGCGGTCCTGGCGGTGTACGAGCACATCGGCAACATGGCCGATCGCCCCGGTCCCGGCCTGCTCGGCAACGCGGAAGACCAGCTCGCTGGTGGCGGTACCCGCTACCGTCGAATAACCACCCAGCGCCTGCAGATCCTCGCACCTCGCCAGCAGCAGGTCACCCGGGTAGGGTATGGCGCGCATCAGCTCCAGGTTGAAATCCGGCTTGAACAGCGGATCGTAACGCCGGCCCTCGGTATCGATACGGTCTTCATCGGTATATAGCAGGCACAGCCCGGGTTGTTGCTGCAATGTCTCCACGCAGGTATAGAGAAAATGGGGTTCGAAAAGTGTTCCGGCTTCGACCAGCACCATCCACTGCGCCCCGGACTCCTGCACCACCGCGTTGACGGCCGGCATGACATCGCCGTCCACCTGCTTCCATTCGAGCATGTCCAGGCGGGCGAAATTCGGGTCGGGACAGGGCGCGTTGGAGACAACGCTAAGCCCCCACCCGCCGTAAAGCTGCGAGCCGAGGCTATCGAGGGTGTCGGCAAGCGCCTCTTCCTGGCCCTGCTGGTGCGGCATGACAAAATGGAAAGACGGCTGACTCTTCCAGCCCGACATCATCCTGTCGGCATAGTGCTTGAGATCGCGCTCGCTGACGGCGTGCGCATCCAGCCAAGCCGCGTAACCACCGCTGGTGGCCAGCGGCCCGGCACTGCTACCGCCTGCATCAGGGGCCTGGCCCGACTTTGCCATCCAGGCGCTTATGTTTTCATTCAGCCCCTTCAGTACCGCCGCTCTTTCAGCTCGCAGGTCATCAGTCAATGCGTCTGCATGTCGCGCGTAGATGGTCTCATACGCCTGCTCGGTATCCTTGAGTTTGCGGCGCGACACGTTATCCACCCGGTCGACGCGCTGCCTGACTTCCACTGTCGTCTTGGCAATGTGGCGGAATTCATGCTTTTCCGAGAGCCGCAACAGAAATTCCCAATCCTCATAGCAGCTTAGGGAATCATCGAAGCCACCGGCTTGCTCAACGCAGGTTTTCCTGTGCGCCCAGGTATTGATGGGAATATAGTTGTTTACCAGGAGCCGCTCACGTGAATACCTTTCATGCCGGTAAGGGTTGCCGCGGCTGGTTTCCTGGATATCGCCGTCGACAAGGCGCTCTTTCACCACGACGGCATCGGTATAAATGAAATCCCTGCCACCCTGGTCAAGCCCATTGACCACCGTCTGCAGGTGATCGGGCAGATAGATATCGTCATCGTCCAGGTAACAGATAATCTCCCCCCGGGCTTCGGAGAACGCGGTATTCCTGGCCGCGGCCGGTCCCCGTGACCAGCCGAACTCGATACAACGGATGCGATCATGCGGGTCTCGCCCGTCGACCAGGCCGCGCACGCTTTCGCCGCCGTCGTTGACCACAATGAGTTCCCACTGGGTGTAGTTCTGGGCGATAACCGAATCCAGGGCCCGCCCCAGCAGGTGCAGCCGATCCCGGGTCGGCATGACAATAGTCACAACCGGTTGCCCGGCCGGAGACGTGGTAGCGGGACCTTCGCCTTCCGCTTCCACCGGCGCCAGATACCCGGGTGACGGTGCGGGGCGCTCGCCCCAACTTTCCGGCCAGTTGCGCTTTCTGGCGATTTCGGTTTCCCGCGCGCCCGTAGCCGCAAACGCATGTTCGATACTGCCCGACGCAGCAAGATAGAGACCCAGCTCTTCCGGCACGTGCTGGAATATCTCGCGGGTGGCCAGGCGCAGCCAGAATTCATAGTCGCCGGCAACCCGCATGTTGGCGTCGAAATCACCGTAGCGCTCGTGCAACGCGCGCCGCCACATGGGTTGCGGCCCGACATAGCAGACCGAGAAAAGATGGCGGGCATCGAAGTCCGGCCAGCGGAAGCAGGCTTCCACGCTGGCTGTCCCGAATTCAGCATTTTCTTCCCGTGTCACCTTCGAGTCGGCGTACACCAGGGCCACTTCGGGACGACTTTCCAGCACCGAAACCAGCCGTTCATAGGCCTGTGGGTGATGGCGATCGTCGGTATTGGCATTGGTCAGATATTTGCCCCGGGCCACGGCGATCGCCCGGTTCCATGCGGCATAGATGGTTTCGCGTTCTTCGGTGCGAATGTACCTGATATTCGTATAGCGACGCTGGAATTCTTCCACCATGGCGCGCTCGTTCTGTTCGGAACCACTGTCAACGACAATGATTTCGGTCCGCCCGGCGATGGTCTGCGCCTGCAGATCCTCCAGGCATCCCCGCAGGAAACGTTCGCTATTGTAGGTGGATACGATAGCCGTAACCAATGGCTGCTGCGCTTCGTCACCGCCGGCCGCTTCGACCAGACCGGCATCCAGCGATGCCAGCAACGCACCCACAGTTTTGTCTTCGGGCTGTTTCAGGAGGTATCCCTGGCACAAGGCCCGTGCATCATCGTGTTGCCCGATTGCACAGAGAATCTGCCCGGCGTTGACGATCGTGTCACGGTTATAGGGGTTCTGCTCCAGCGCCCTGGCGAGGAAATGCAGCGCCCGCTCCTCGTCCCGCAACTCCCAGTGAAGTACCACAAGATTGTTCAACACCTCGACGTCCCGGGGGGATTCGGCACAGGCCGTGTTGAACAAGGTCTCGGCCTGAACAAGATCGCCCTTGTTGAAGGCCTCCTCGCCTTCCTTGAGCAGGCTGGTTAGGCTGCGTCCCTGCCGCAGCCGCGGTTCCGCGTCCGGACAGTGCTCACCGCGCAGCAGTTGCAGGATATTCTCCAGGGAGTAACCCAGGTCTTTCAGGATGGAGTCGCCCAGGGAGGCGATATAGCGGCGGGCGAAATCCCCAAGCCTGCGGTCGGCCAGGTGCTCGCGCCAGTTGTCCGTATAATCCCGCACGACCGTGTCGTGCTTGTGCACGCTGCGCGGGTCGCCGAAGCTGCCCCGGGGGGCATCGGCCGCGCCGTAATCCAGCATCGCCTGCCGGTAAGGTATGCCCAGGTGGGCGCAGATCCGGCGTACGGTGTCGCCCGGGTTGGCAATCAGGTCCTCGTAGTGAACCGTGATCGCGGCGTCGCCGAGTACCCGAACGCCTTCTCCAAGCAGGGCGGGTCCTTTGACCATGTCCCCATAGTTGGAACTTTGCTGCAGCACAGCCGGATCGTTTGCGAACCAGGTCCTGAGCACGGACGACAGCACCGCGGCAGGATTACGCATCAGCAGGATAAACTTTGCCCTAGGGAAGGTTCGCTTGAGTTCCGGCAGTATGTAGAAATAACGCGGCGTCTTGTCCAGGAACAGGCGCTTGCCGGAAGACTGCAACACCTCTCCGTAAAGCATCGCGGACATGCTGCGCACGGCCGCGATATAGCTGTCTTCGCCGCCCGGCAGTTCTTCAAGAAACTCGTCCAGCGCCTGGCGTGCCTGACCCGCACCGTACTCGGCACTGAAACCCTGTCTTTTCAGTGCGTAGAGCGGGTGCAGCATGAGCCAGGGTTCGGCAACAGAATGAACATCCGGATGATTGGAAAGCACGCGCTGCAACAGGGTGGAGCCCGACCTCGGCAGGGAGACCAGGAACACCAGGTTTTCGCCGTCGTCCTGATCTGCGGGGACCGCTATCTGACGTGGTTCAACCGACCTTGAAGCGGCAGCCCGGGAAATCCGCCTGAGTTGCGCGGGATCCCCGCCGTGGGTCTTGACCAGTTCACCCATGGCTTCCTCGACCTGCCTGATTTCAGTATCGCTGCGCTGCATCAGCAGCGGCAGGTTCTTGTGGTAGATCCCTGCCAGGTCCCTGAGGTGAGTCCCCAGCGGCTGGTTATGGATGCCACCTGGATGGATGCGGTACTCCACCAGTGCCTCGCCGGAATAAGCGACCGGATACGCCGCCGCCAGCCGGATTTTCAGATCCCAGTCGATGTAGAGTTCGACGTTCTCGTCATGATAATCCATCGCCTCCAGTGCCGAACGGTACAACAGCGGATTGCGGAATATGCTGCGCGTACCGGGGAAGAAGCGTTTCGCAAACACCGGGATGAATACATCGCCACTTGGTGGCACGGCGCCCTTGCCGTCGTGCCAGACAGCGGTGCGTTGCCCCGCCGGATTGATACTGTATATATTCGAATAGGCGACTTTCGCACCGGGATGCCTCCGCATCGCTTCCCACTCGAGTTCGAGCTTGCGCGGCAGCCAGCGGTCATCACCGTCGAGACAGCTGACCAGTTCGCCCCGTGCCCGCTGCAGCGCGGTATTAACGTTGACATGCATACCCACGTTTGTCTGTTGCCTGTGGACCACGAACAGCTCCGGATACTTGTCACGGTATTCCGCAATAGTCCGCCAGGAATCATCAGTCGAACAGTCGTCGTAAATAATGATCTCGAATGGCCGCAGTGTCTGCGCCAGTATGCTTTCGATACATTCACGCAAGTATCCGGCGAAGTTATAAGTGACTATCACAACGCTGATGCGCGGCCTGTCCTGTATCGGTTGACTATCCATCAGTTCACATTCCTTCAAGCTTCACATGCAGCATTTGCGTAACTGCTCTTGCGGCTGATCCCGGCCCTGAAACGCACGCTCAGCGAAGGACCGTTCTCAACAACCCGGGCAATCAGCGCCGTGATCTTCTCCACCTGCTCCACCGATACCGATGTTCCGGTTGGCAGGGTCAGCACCTTACTGAGAAGAGTTTCCGTGTTGGGCAGCAACAAGCCGGCATTGGGAAAGTAGGAGCGGTAGGGTTCCATCCGGTGACAACCGGGGTAAAAGTACCTTCTGGCATCGATGTTCTCGGCACTGAGTATTTCCAGCATCTGGCCACAGGTTACCGACGTTATGCGCTCATCGAGTTCGATGACGATGTACTGGAAGTTGCACCGCTCGCCTTCGTCGTACTCAATCAACTCGACGCCCGGCACCCTGTGAAGGCCCGCCTTGTAGGCGTGGTAATTCCGGCGGTTGTGCTCGACAAAGGTGCCCATGGATTCCAGCGATGTCAGGCCCATAGCGGCCTCGATTTCGGTCATCTTCCCGTTAATGCCAACATGCACGACGGTATCGCGCCCCTGGAAACCGAAGTTCTGCATCAGCCTCACCTTGTCGGCAAGACCGGTATCGTCGGTGACAACCGCGCCACCTTCAAAGGAGTTGATGAACTTGGTAGCGTGGAAACTGAAGACTTCCGCCTGGCCGAAGCCCCCGATCATCTTTCCCTTGTAACTGCAGCCAAAAGCATGCGCCGAATCGAATACCACGGGCATGTCATACTGACCGGCAACCGATAAGATCGTATCGATATTGCAAGGCCGCCCCCACAGGTTTACCGGCAGGATACCGGTGGTCCGGGGCGTTACCAGGTCCTTGATGCGCGCGGGATCGAGGTGATGCGCTCCCGGCGCCACGTCGCAGAATACCGGAGTGATCTGCTGCCACTGCAGGGCATGGGACGTGGCCACGAAGGTCATCGACGGAGTTATAACTTCCTGCTCGAAGCCCAGCGCCCGGGTCACGATCTCGAGCGCAACCGTGCCGTTACTCATGGCAACGCAATGCCTGACGCCGACGAGATCGGCAATGCGCGCCTCGAACTCCGCCACCAAGGGTCCACCGTTGGTCAGTACCCGGCGCGTCAGTATGCTGTCGATGCGGGAATACAAACGTTCCCGGTCACCGATATTTGGGACGCCGACATGCAGCGGTTTCGCAAAGGTCGGTCTCCCGCCGAATATTGCCAGTTGCCTCGTTCCGCCCTCGCTCACAGCACTTCACCCAAATAGTCGACACATGCCAACAGCTCAAGCAATATCGATGCCTTTATATATTTTATAATAAATACAAATAGATAGCATAATGTAACGGCGACACGCCGATTTTCTGACGCAAAAAATCCGCCATTGGGCAGCAAACTATTCCAACAACACCCCAGGAGGAATGCGTCCAGCAGCACCCTCGACCCCTTTTAGCTTGATAAAGCCGTCACCCTTGCGTAGCACCAGGGTATTGTCATAAACGTATGCGACCTCATTCTGCTGGTAGTCAGCTGCCTTCGACAGTAAATAGGCGTTGGTGACGATCTCTGCATCAAAAACCCGGAACAATTCGCCGCCAAAGCGGAACGACACGCCCTGACTGGCAATGCCAAAAGCACGAACGAGCTGGAAGATATCTTCCAGCCCGGCCGTCAGGTCAAGCTCGGGAGTTCTGTCGGGACGCAGGAAATTGATTGAATCCACACTGGCCGGCGGGAATGACCCGGACGGACGGAAGTCGCGCGCCTCGGCGCGGGTGAAAGCATCAACTTCCGCCGTAAAACTGAGCTGATACAGCATGCCAAGATCGAGGTCCGGACTGTAAGGGATCTCCACCCTGGATATAATCGGCCCCGTGTCAACGCCGTCATCCATCATATGACAGGTTGCGCCAGCGCCATGCTGGTACAACAATGCCCCGTTCACGGCATAGGGCCCGCGTTGCTCGGGAAGCAGGGCCGGGTGAATATTTATAAATTTCCTGTTGCCAGACTCAAGACTGGATATCGGTAACAGGTAAGGGCAGCCATTGGATATCAACAGGTCATAGTCCATATCCTGCAGTACGGCAACCAGCCCCGGCTTGCTCTCAATGCGCGTGTATCCGATATCCCGTGCGATCAGTTCCCGCTCGAGATACGAGTCTTTAACCGCGAAGATTGACAGTGGCTCGTAATCTGACTGCAGAACGCTTTCCAGTACCCGAAACCGGTTGCCGACAAAAATGGTTTTCATTTCTGGCACCTGCAACCGGCGTCGGATATTGCACCTGTGCAGACAGTGCGAACTGTTACCCGGCAGTGGCAACCACGCGGACTCATACGGCAACCGGCGTTCTCATCGCACGGTAAAGTGGAAAGTAGGTTTGGCCTGACAGTTCCGCCCCGTCGACCAGGTGGTTATACAACGCCTCGTTCAGTATTCGACCGCACAAATAGACGTTTTTGTTCGAGTTGCTCCAGCCGCGCTTGAAGCGTGTTAGACCGTCTTCCTTTTGCCCCAGACCGGCGCCGCCACCAAGGTCAACTCGCGTTGTACCGGCTGCGTAAAACCACAGCAAACTTGACCACATCAGCGCATAGGACACCCGCGAGCGGTAGCCGGTATCGCTATAGGCACCCAGGTGATAATAGGCCACGTCGTTGTGGCGGAACCAAACCTGCATACCCTCGATAACGCCGTTTCTTTCTGCGTAAAACACCCTGACACCCGGTATCTGAAACTGGCGTAGAAAACCCTCGTCAGAAAATCGCGCCATGCCGTGGATGTCGTGGCGCTGAATCAGCAACGAGTACAGTTGCCGCCAGCGCTGGAGCAATTGCAGTGGCTTTTCGCACAACGCCACCCTGTACTCGCGCAAGGCCTGGCGCGCATAACTCCGGTGGCGCGCCTTGACAATATTCTCCAGTGGGTGGTTCAGTTCAATGGTGAAGTGTTCTTTGAACGGCTTGACCAGGTCGGGGAATGCTGCTTCCAGGTCGTCCTGGCCATAGTCACCGAACGGGTCGGTGACCAGCACGCAACTGACCAGCCGCCCTTCCAACGCCTGCATATCCTCTGCCAGCCGGGACCAGTCCCGGCAACAGAACAGGGGATAGGCTCCGCAGGCATCTTCGGCCCGCGGGTGACCGGGAATCTCGCGCGCCAGCAGCCAGCCCCGGCTGGCGGGCAGTTCCAGTGCCCGACCGAATTGCGCCAGTGCATCGATGTAAGCTCGCCCCAAATAACCCTCGCTGTATTGTTCCATGGACACAGAAAATGCAATATACATACCATATATGAATGTATCAGAGACAGTCTCGCACAACCGCTACAACCTGCACTCAGAAAGCCACGTGTGGTTTGTTAACCCGGAGACGGTCAGCACGCACACCCAGCTGGAGGCCTGCCGCGTGCTGCTGTCGGCAGACGAAGTGCAGCGCCACTCGCGGTTTCGTCTTCCCGAGGTTCAACACCAGTATCTGGTTGCGCACGCCCTGGTCCGTCGGGTGTTGTCGCAGTACTGGCCAATACCGCCTCAGGACTGGGTGTTTTCGCATAGCGACCGCGGCAAACCCTTAATCGCCAACCCGGGGACGCCGGCACTGAGGTTCAACCTCACCCATACGCGCGCGCTGGCCGCCTGCATTGTGTCACTCGACGTCGACTGCGGCATCGACGCCGAACAGCTCAGCGCCAGACACAATCCGGAGGACATTGCAAAACGCATGTTCTCGGCCGACGAGAACGCCCACCTCCAGAGACTCAGCGGCGTCGCCCGCCTGGAGTATTTCTATAGCTGTTGGACGCTGCGCGAAGCCTATGTGAAAGCCCGTGGCGTTGGCATAGCCTTCCCGATGCACAAGCTCGAATTTTCATTTTCGGACATACATGCCATCAGAGTCGTCTTTGACTCTGACATAAACGACAATGCGGCACTCTGGGACTTTCAGCTTTTCCGGCCGACGGCAGCACATATCCTGGCAACAGCCAACAGATCGGGGAACCAATCAGTCAAAGTGGTGCGACTCAACGAGTTTGTGTTTTAGCCGGCATGATTCACCACCACAGATACGAGGCATCCAGGTGTCGAAGCGGTCGGCCCCGACCCGCCTGTTGGCTTTGCTTTGTGGTCGTACCGTCGCTTAGCCGCTGTTTACAGGAAATTAAACAGGTTCAGGTTCTGAACCCGGACGAACGCCTGTTGTGCAGCCTGAAGGGTGACGCTCTGCTGGCTCAGGCGGCTGGCGGCTTCGGCATAATCGATATCTTCGATATTCGAACGGGTGGCGTTAAGCTGCTCGAGCAGCGCCCCGTTGATGGTCGCCTGGCTGTCGATGGCGTTCAGCCGGGCGCCG